>NZ_MSHA01000084.1:0-52255 GCF_001940965.1 Bacteroides sp. Phil13
GAAAGTAGCTTGCGAAACTCTGGTAACTACCGGACAGGTAGTACTGGCTGGAGAAGTGAAAACCAAAGCGTACGTTGACTTACAACTCATTGCGCGCGAAGTAATTCAGAAAATCGGCTATACAAAAGGCGAGTACATGTTCGAAAGTAACTCGTGCGGTGTATTGTCCGCCATTCATGAGCAAAGTCCCGACATTAACCGTGGCGTAGAGCGTCAGGACCCTATGGAACAGGGTGCAGGCGACCAGGGTATGATGTTTGGTTATGCTACTAACGAGACTGAAAATTACATGCCTCTTTCTCTCGACCTGTCACATCGCATTCTGCAAGTGCTGGCCGACATCCGTCGTGAAGGTAAGGAAATGACTTATCTCCGTCCCGATTCTAAGAGTCAGGTAACCATTGAATACGATGATAACGGCACGCCCGTACGCATCGATACGATTGTAGTTTCTACTCAGCATGATGATTTCATTCAGCCGGCTGACGGCAGCGAGACTGCCCAGTTGAAAGCGGATGAAGAAATGCTTGCCACAATTCGTCAGGATGTCATTAATATCCTGATGCCACGTGTCATAGCTTCCATTCATGCAGAGAAAGTTTTGGCATTGTTCAATGATCATATCACTTATCACGTCAATCCTACCGGAAAGTTCGTTATTGGCGGACCTCATGGAGATACCGGTCTGACAGGGCGTAAGATTATTGTAGATACATATGGTGGTAAGGGTGCTCATGGTGGCGGCGCTTTCTCAGGTAAAGACCCCAGTAAGGTAGACCGCAGTGCTGCTTATGCTGCCCGTCACATTGCCAAGAATCTGGTGGCTGCCGGTGTAGCCGACGAGATGCTGGTACAGGTATCTTATGCTATCGGTGTGGCACGTCCCATCAATATTTACGTCAATACTTATGGACGCGGTCATGTAACGATGAGTGATGGTGAGATTGCAAAGAAGATTGATGAACTTTTCGATCTTCGTCCGAAAGCCATTGAAGATCGTTTGAAACTCCGTAATCCGATTTATCAGGAAACTGCAGCTTACGGCCATTTGGGACGTGAACCGCAAGTAATTACCAAGCACTTTAAATCTCGTTATGAAGGTGATAAGGATGTAGAAGTAGAACTCTTCACTTGGGAAAAGCTGGATTATGTGGATAAAGTGAAGGCTGCTTTCGGTCTGTAGTATTTTCCTTTCAGTTAGTAATCAGCGTAGCTTTACAAGCTATTTATATAGAAGCCGTCTTTCTCCATTCCGTTTTGCGGGGGAGAGGACGGCTTTTTATTTTCTTGTTACATCTTCTTAATCAGCCATTCCATGACTTTTCCCACTCATTTGTTCGGGAGCTAAACAGGTGTTTACTATGCAAGTTATGGCGAATAGACTTCTCAATAATAATGTAGATGTGCGCTTTTTTAGATTATTCTGTTTAATAATAAAACATTTTCTCTGAATAAAGAGTTATTTATATGGCTACGAAGATATAATTTATTTGTGATTTGTCATTATCTTTGTAGGCTTGGAATAATGCCAACGGTGTTATTAAATAATTGAAGATACACTTTTGAACTGATTAAGAATGAGCAATATCTTTAAAAAAATATTCTCTTTAACGAGAGATAATGACAGCAAACGGGATTTCCAGACTTGCTGCACTCCTATGGAAGTTTTTGATGAACAGAAAGTAAAAGCTATTGTAAAACACTGGCTTTTGTCCATTGATGAGTATGAGACTATCCCGGATGATATCGTTGCGTTGAACTTCAATCTTTGGGAAGCTGTTGAAGAGGATGGTGGGAGTTGCTATACGCTTGAGTTGACGGGTGCCAAACAGTATGATGCAGAAGATGATGACTGGGCATGCGAAGAGGATTTTGATCCAAGATTAAGGAACTGTGATGCATTGCAACTTTCGAGTGCAATCCCATGGGAGGATATATTGAAAGGGCTGGTAGAAGTCTTGAAAGAACTGAAGGTTGAGTTGGGGGAGATAAATCTCTTTCAGGTGGAGCATATAACTGTTGGATTTACGGAAGGGAATCTGGAAGTTATAAAATGAATCCTTTTGCAATTTACCGTAAATAAACATAATTTTAAGACTACTTGGAGAATGAGCTTGGTGTTTGCTTATATTGTTTTACAAAGCAGCGGGTAAAATATTTGGGATCATTAAATCCTACCCGGTAGGCTATTTCTGATACAATGACATTATTGGTACTGTTCTCTAATATCTTCTTTGCAATCTGTAACCTGTACAGTTGGATGAAACGTACCGGCGGAAGCCCGGTAAGTGAAATGAACTTCTTGTAGATGACCGTGTAGCTGATATTCAGTTTGTCTGTCAGATCCTTTACACCGAATTGAGGATCAGCATAGTTCTTTTCCAGAATATTCATAACTTCGTTCATGAACTGCTGGTCGGGTTGCCCCACTTCCAGCAGAATAGGATTCAAGTCTTGTTCCATGAATTTCTTCTGACGCAAATCCCTGTTCTTCAAGATGGAGTCTATGTGGGCTAATAATACGGATTGTTCGAAAGGCTTGGTGATATATCCGTCTACTCCGTTTTCATAGCTTTCTATCCGGGCAGTCTCACTCGAATTTGCCGTGAGAAGCAGGAAAGGAATGTGACTTAAAAGTTTGTTCTCGCGCAGTCTTTTGCAGAAGTCGGAACCATCGCATACGGGCATCATCAGATCGGATACAATAAAATCGGGCACGATATTCTGGGCTGTCTTATAGCCTTGTTCGCCATTGTTTGCTTCAGCGATATTGTATTTTTCTTTCAGCATATTCTTGATATAATGACGCATATCGGGATTATCTTCTACCAATAACAAAGTCGGCTTGTTCCTGTCTATAGGAATGAATGGCTCGATTTTGTCTTCAACGGGTACGGGATCTTTATATTCCTCATGAATTTCATTCTCCGCTGCGTCTGCCAGTGTAATGGGGAAATATAGTCTGAAAGATACACCTTCTTTTCCCGAACTCTTGACTTTAATTGTTCCGCCTAATAGGTTGATAAGCTCTTTCACGATGTGAAGTCCGATGCCCGTACTACTCTGACCGTAGTTCGTATATTTGTTTTGTTCGGGTATCCGGTAGAAACGGTTGAATATTTTGTCTATTTCGTCAGGAGCTATTATGCTGCCACTGTTGGTGACGGAGATAAACTGCATGAGCTTGTTCGACTTGTCTGTGAATTGGTTGGCACGCAATGTGATTTTTCCTTTATCGGGAGTATGCTTGATGGCGTTGGATAGTAGATTGAACAGTATCTTATGCAGGTTTTCCTTATCAGAATAAATATGGTCACTCTTCAAGCGGTATATCTTTTCAAAGCTGATATTTCGTTCTTTCATCAGGCTGGAAAAGTCAGTTATTGTTGTGTTCAGGAACTTGCTGAAATTGAATTGAGAGTAATTGAGCGTTAAGTTGTGGGTATCGATCTTGCGTAAGTCAATCAGTTGGTTGACCAGTGAAAGCAGGTATTGAGCATTCCGGTTGATAATCTGTAAGTCCTCTTTTTCTTTGGGATCGGTAGTTTGCCTGACAAGCTGGCTTGCCGGTCCTTGTATCAGGGTCAGGGGTGTCTTAAACTCGTGTGCGAGGTTGGTGAAATAGGATAGCTTCTCTTTATTGATAGCCTCCATCTGTTCGGACATGATTTCTATCTTTTCTTTCAGAAGTTTCTGGATATGTTGTTGCCTTGCATTATACCAATAGATGATATAAAGTAGAATGGACATTATCAATATAGCGATAAGTGAGTAGAACCATCCTGTTTTATAGAATGGGGGATGTACAATAATGCTGAGACAGGTGGCCTTGGTAGACCATGTGTTGTCTTGGTTGGTGCATCGTATTTCCAGCGTATATTTTCCCGGTGGTAGGTTGGTGTACTTGGCGTTTCTCTTTACCAATCCTGTGTTCCAGTGCTCCTCCAGTTCATGAATGCGATGGAAGTAGAATACCTTTTCCTGTTCGATATAATCCAGGCAGCTGAATGTGATTTCAAAGGAATTCTGCGGTGGATATAAATGCAGTTCCTTGGTTGTTGAGATACTTACAGGCAGATTATCGCTGTTCAGATAAGGTATCAGCTGGCTGCCGTTACAGACAACACTGGTGAGGGTTATCGTCCGCTGCTTTTGCTTGGGCAGGTTTACTAGCGGGCTGAAAGTTACGAAACCATCGATAGTTCCCAGTAACATATTGTGATTGATGGTCTTACAGCCCGATCTTTTATAGAACTGGGGCACCTGCAACCCGTCTCCTTCATCGAATTTGAAGGCCCGTTTTGTGTTGATATCGAAGAAGTAAACACCTTTTAGGGTACTGATCCACAGGTTCCCGTTCTCATCGTCCAGAATGTTCGAGATGCTGGTGTCCGAAAGACCGCAGCGCACGGCATAGTTCTTGAATGTATATTTTTCGTTGTTGCCGTTGTCTTCCAACAGGTAGATGCCATTTCCGAGGCTACCCAGATAAATCTCCCCCTTTTTAGTTTCGAATATACAAGTGATCTTTTCATTGATTTTGCTTTCGGGATCATCCAGTTTGTGCTGATAGTATATACATTCGTAGGTATTTCTGGAATTTTCCAGATCGATGACATACACGCCGTTTCCGCCAATCCATAATCTTGACTGTGAGTCGATGAAGATTGTATTCATGTTATGAACGGGTTCTTTGGACTGTGTGTAGAACTTTAGCCGGTTGATGGTTCCCGTAGAGAAGTCGAGTGTATTGATATGGCTGCCGTTGCATATCCACAATGCATTCCGGGCAGAGTCCAAGGCTATGTCATGGATGTCATCGGAGGTCAGGGAGGAATTCAAACTGTTGTAATGTTCGAATACGGGATGTGATAGATTATTTTTGTCCAGTTTATCCAGCCCTCCGCCTATTGTTGATATCCAGTAATTGCCGTGCAGGTCCTGAATGATATCCGAGATGTTGTTGTGAGCCAGTGAGCGCGGATCTCCCGGGCTGTGTTTGAAGAGCGAAAAGGAGTCAGCACCTTTCCTCTTAATAGCAAGTCCGCCATCTACAATTCCTGCCAGGATGTTTCCTTCTTTGTCTTCGAGCACTGTGCTGATGATGTTGGGCACTCCTTTCTCATACCCTTGCAGTGAATAATTGAAAGTTATGCGTTGCGGAGCCATGATATTAATTCCGCCGAAGTCGGTCCCTACCCAGATATTATCATTCTTATCAACAAATATCCGGTTGATGATATTATCATTCAGGGACCGGGTTTGTATGCCTCTGCTGAAAGTAACGAATTGATCATTTCGCTGGTATATGTTCACTCCGTTTCTGGTTCCGATAATGATGTCGCCTGATGAGTTTTTATCAATATCCGTGATGAAGTTGGAGGAAATGCTGTGAGGATCATTGGGGTTATGCTGATAGAGTATACAGAACTGATTCTGGGTGTTATAGCAGTATAAACCACTTTGAGTACCGATCCACAGATAGTCACCATACGAAAACAGGCGGTTGAAGATTAACTGAGAAGTATCTAAGTTTGTAACTACGGGTATATTGCTATAATCTTGTTTGCCCGAAGGGGTGAAATGCAATAAACACTTGTCGCCTCCCGCCCAGATATCACTACCGTGTTTTACAATGGTTTTGATATTCACGTCTTTCTTCAATATCCGGATATCTTTTATCTGCCTTTCTTCGTTCAGAATGATGTAGGCGAGTCCGTCACTTTTACCCACCCAGAGATTATTGAAATCGTCGACAAGCAGGGCCTGAACGGGAGAGTAAAGCACATTATTATTTTTACCGGAGTATTCCTTATAGAAGTTGAGATTTTCGTGAAGGAGATCAATGCTCATGATGCCGGCTTCGGAAGCTACCCACAAATAGTTGTTGTCGTCTTCGTCAATGTCATTAATATAATTACTTTCAATAAACTGATACGGTTGCCTGGGAGCTGTGGAGTAGTGTTTCAGTTCGTAACCATCGTAACGGTCGAGCCCGTTGGAGGTTCCGAACCACATGAATGAGTTGCGATCTTTGTGTATGGTTCGGATGGAGTTGTCGCATAATCCGTTCCGGATAGTAAGATAAAGGTAATTGTATTGGTTTGGATTATTCTGAGCAAGTGCTAAACCCTGCCCCTGCAGGAAGCAGAGCAGGGTTGTGATTAGCGTTATTGTCTTCGTATACTTCATATCCGGCCCGGAGATTTAGTTATTGAAAACTGATCCAGTCGATTTCAACTTTATCGTTTCCTTTTAGAGACACGTATAAATCGTGGATACCGGTCTGAGCGGAACGAACCGAGGATTCAATATTCGTCCATTTATCGGTTTTGGGAACTTTTATTTCTGAGATAACCGGACCGTTTGTTCCGTTTATACGTATTTGCAGTGTTCCTCCGTTGTCCGAGGTTACTCTTGCTTTCACTTTCCGGGGAGTACTATCTCCGAAGTTCACCCGGTTGTACTGCACCCATGCACCGTTTTTGCTCAATAAAGTTTTCCAACCTTCGAATTTGTTTGCCTGGTTCAGGTAATCGATGGTCGCTCCCTGATTGCTTAACCGGCTGTAGCGATCCAGTTGAATTTCTTTCCGGGCGTCTGTTATGCCCACTCCGCGCAGGGTAGGGGTTACTTTTTGGATAGTGCCGTCCGCGTTGAAGAATAAGGAGTCGACCCGTGCCGATCTGTTTTTATCGAATTCGGGGGAGTAATCGTTGTGGTGATAGAACAGATACCACTGGTCTTTGTATTCCACCAATGAGTGGTGATTGGTCCAGCAATCGGTTGGTGATTCATCCATAATGATACCCTTGAACTCGAAGGGACCCATGGGATTGTTTCCCATCGCATAAGCCAGAACTTCCGTTTTTTCCTTTACCCAGGGGAATGTGAAGTAATATTTTCCGTTGCGTTCAAAGGCGAAAGGTCCTTCTTTGAAACCTTCGGGTAATCCTTGAATTTGCATGGGTTCTGAGGCGAGTTCAAGCATATTGTCTTTCAACTTTGCTACTGACATTCCGCGGCCTGACCAGTATATGTAGGCTTGCCCGTCTTTATCAATGAGCACGCAAGGGTCGATGCCGTTGACTCCTTCAATGGGAGTGGCCTGCGGGGTGAAAGGGCCGTAAGGCTTGTCGGCTATGGCAACTCCAATGCTGAAACCGCGTTTGCCTTCGCCTTTAGGGGTGGATGGGAAGTAGAAATAATATTTCCCATTCTTGTATACACATTCGGGGGCCCACATGGAATAGGAGTCAGGAGCCACCCAAGGTACATTTTTCTGGCTTAGGATCACTCCGTGGTCTGTCCAGTCTACCAGATTGTCTGACGAGAAAACATGGTAATCTGCCATACAAAACCATTCTTTCAGACGCTCGATGGGGCTTGGAATGTCATGTGAAGGATAGACATACATCTTGCCTTCAAAAACTTTGGCGGTGGGATCGGCAGTGAACTGATCCGTAATAATGGGATTCTGAGCTTTTAATGTACCTATTATTACCAGAAATGCGGATAATAAAAATAGTCTTTTGTTTTTCATAAGTTGACTGTTTTTAATGTGTACGGGCTTTCTATTTCTTCATCCGGACACAAAGATAAAATAAAAATGATAGGAAGCCCCGAAATAGGGCGACTTCCTTTTATTGTAAAGTGACTTTGACAGATTGTAGGTCCCGGGCTGCGGAACTTGTTCCGTAGAATAACTCGTACTCACCCGGTGCCACACGCATGGTATTTGTAGAAGGATCGAAACATTCGAATGATTCGGATGGCAACTCTATCTTGACATCCTGTTGGGCTCCTGTTGCGAGTTCTACACGTGCATAGGCTTTCAGGGACTTTAATGGTCCATCAGCATCATCTGTTTTGCGTATGTAAACCTGTACGATTTCAGTTCCGGACCGTTTGCCTGTGTTGGAGACCGGTACAGTCAAGGTCAGCGACTCATCTGTACGGAGTTGGGTTTTGTTGCAACTGGCCGTACCTATGGCGAAATCCGTGTAACTTAATCCGAATCCAAATGGGAACAGAGGGTCGGACATATATCGGTATGTACGTCCTTTCATGGAGTAATCCTCATAATCGGGAAGTTGTTTCGTATTTTTGTAGAAAGTGACGGGCAGCTTGCCGGAGGGGTTATAATCACCGAACAGCACATCGGCTACAGCATATCCACCCAGTTCTCCTCCATACCATGCCTGGAGAATAGCGTCGCAACTTTCCGTTTCGGGCAGCAATGCCATAGACGATCCGGAACAATTGACAAATACTACTTGTTTTCCGGCATCTTTCAGAGCTTTCAGGAAGTTTCGCTGTACGGCGGGTAATTCTATATCTGTACGGTCACCCCCTTTGAAGCCGGGAATATTTACAGGCATTTCTTCCCCTTCCAGTTGTGGCGAAATGCCACCTACGAAGACCACTACATCTATGCCTTTAAGTTTCGAAATGCTTTCACTGTAATTGATCGGGAATTCTTTTCCGAGGTTGAACTTCAGGTTTGCAGCCCAGTTTTCTACTTGTGCATAGAGTATTTCTATCTTATATTCTTTCCCCTTCTCCACTTGTAGCATGGTGCGGGTATCGGTGGTTCTCCAAGTGCGGTGTTTAGTCATCGACTTGCCGTTTACCAATAATTCAAAGTAACTGCAACCTTCGAGATTGAGGAGAATTTCGCCTGATTCCTTCGGGATTAATACGGTTTCGTATTTGGCTGAGAACTTTTCAAGATTCACTCCCGGGCCGAAAGTATGTAATCCGTATGTAGTCACGTTGATAGGCTGGGTGGTACGGAGCGAAGAGACAGGCTCTCCCTGGCGTTCTGGATTGTTCCAGAATGTAGCTTTTATGCCGGGTTTCCCATCTATGCTGCATTGGTCAAGATAGGATTCCAATGTTTGGTCATTCACCAGGTCACAGCCTTTCATGTAGACGATCTGATTCTTTTTCAGTTTACTTTTGAAGCCGTCCAAGATGGTAATGGTCTGATTCGGAGTTCCGTTGTAGTTGCCCCACAGCATAGGTTTGTCATCAGCGTTAGGACCGATAACCGCAATCTTGCGGATGGATTTACTTAAAGGCAATACATTGTTCTTGTTCTGTAAGAGTGTCATTGTCTGGCGTGACATATTCAGTGACAAATCTTTGTGAGCCTTACAGTTGACTACCGACATCGGTATTTTTGTCCAGTTCACTAATGACGGGTCATCCATTTCTCCGAGTTCAAAGCGTCCTTCCATCAGGCGGAGCACATGTTTGTTCACTTCTTCTTCTGTTATCAATCCTCTGGATACGGCTTCCGGTAGTTTCTGATAAGCGTATCCGTATCCACATTCCACATCTGTACCTGCCATGGTTCCTTTGACGGCTGCATGTACGGCATCGGAGGAACTTTTGTGGGAAGTCCAGAAGTCGGCAATGGCTCCACAATCGGAGACTACGAGATATTTGAATCCCCATTCATCACGGAGTATTTGTTGAAGCAGACGGGTGTTTCCACAACAAGGATCATCGTCCAGGCGCTGGTAGGCGCACATAACTTCGCGTACATCGGCTTTTTGTACCAATGCCTTGAACGCAGGCAGGTAAGTTTCCCATAGGTCACGGGGACTGACGTTGTTCAGATTGGCTGTATGACGGCTCCATTCCGGACCACTATGTACGGCATAATGCTTGGCACATGCAAGCAATTTACGATACTTTTCATTTTCAGGTCCCTGTAATCCTTTTACCACTGCGATACCCATTTGAGAAGTCAGGTAAGGATCTTCCCCGTAAGTTTCCTGACCACGTCCCCAACGGGGATCACGGAAGATGTTTACGTTGGGAGTCCAGACAGAGAGACTGTGGAAACGGACGTCTTCCAGTCCGTTGCGTACGCGTTCGTTGTGTTTGGCACGCATTTCATCGGAGACTGCATTGAAGATTTCGAATACCAGTTTGTCATTGAATGAAGCGGCCATTCCTACCGGTTCGGGGAAAACGGTTACATTTCCCTGATTGGCTACCCCGTGAAGGGCTTCACTCCACCAATTGAATTTCTTTATTCCCAGGCGTGGAATGGCTTCCGAATCATCACACATCAAGAGCGCTTTCTCTTCTAAAGTCAAGCGTTTCACTAAATCCTTCGCTCTTTCTGCCGGACTTAGTTCGGGATTCTGATACGGCAATGTTTGTCCCCACCCCGATAGGGAGAATAACAAACCACAGGTTACTAATACCTTTTTCATAATAATGTTGTTTTCATGGTATAAAATTATGTTTTTATTTCTTGGTTGCTAAGGATGATATTTCCCCAGTATTTTAATTTCGTCTCCTGAAATATCTACTTCTAACAGTGTGGGTCTTCGTGGACCCGGGTTTTCGGAGTCGAGGCTTTGGTGATGCAGGCACATCAGCAACTTTCCATCGAATGTACGGAACAACATACCGTGCCCTGAATTATTAGGTATCAGAGGATCATTGCACTGAACCCAGGAACCGGCAAGTTTACCCGACTCGGAGTAGGCCACTCCTTGCGCACAACGGCTGTTGCTCCAACTGGACCACAACATTCCTAAACGCCCCGTGCCCGTCCGGAACAAGAACGGACCATCTGCCACATAGCCTCCCAGCGCCATGCCGATAGTGAGCTCGCCTATCGATTTCATTTCTCTTGGCCATGGGGCATCGGATGCTCTGAAAAGGGTGGTAGAGGTTCCTATTGATTCTGATAGTTCCGGAGTCAGTTGAACGTAGTCGATCATCCCGTCTACGGTTTGCATCCATTCGTGACAAAAGACCATATAGGGCACTCCGTCTTCTTCCCAGAAAGTACCGTCGAGTGTAGACCAGTCCTCCGGCAGATAGTTCTTGTCGCTGATGGGATGGTAAGGACCTGCTGCTTTGTCGGATGTAAGGATATGGGTGGCACGGCGTTGTACATTGTATCTATCAGGTACAGTGTCTACTATGATCTTGGGATTGGTAAAGGTAACGAAACAATAGTATTTACCTTTATATTTATGGAGCTCCGGAGCCCATATTCTTGGCGCGGTTCCAATCCAGGAAGTTGTATCCACAGTAATGTATTGATAGGGGCCTGTCCACTTTTTCATATTTGTACTTTTCCATAAACTACCGCCACTTCCAACCAGATAATACATCTGTGTTTCTTCATCGGCCAGGATAAAGGGATCGCTTAGCTGTAAAGAGTCAAAGGAAGTGGTGTCTATCTTATCTCCTTCCTTGCCGCCAATAAATGTATATTGTTTTATCGGCTCTGGGCTCTTAGTCTGGTTACAGGCAACCAGATTAAGAACGAACAGAGTTATTGTGAAATGAAACAGTATCTTCATAGTTGCAAGTATTGTTAAAACTACATCTGTATTATGTGAAGTATCAGTTGAATATCAAGCCTGGAAAACTCCCATTGACAGGCCGGCTATGGCACGATGTTCCCTGTCGGGTAAAGTACGGGAGCCTTTCCCAGTGCCCACGTCGTTCCTGTGATAACGGAACAGAATATTATTGCGCTTCCCGTCCTGACAATTGCTCTTGATAATTTCCTTCTTTTCGTTGTTCATCTTTTATACTTTTCAAAAAAATTATTCGAATGTTAATGTTAACTGCAAAAGTAACAGGTAATCCCATTAAGAAAGGGTATAAAACTGTTTTTGAGGAGGATTTTTCTCGCTGGCAGGGCGTATATGTGGCACAAGTGTTACATTTGCAGGACACAAGTGTTCTATTTGATCAATGCAAGTGTTCTGCAAATGAAATACAAGTATCCTGCAAATGGAGGATCAGACACCTTATTTTAGCAGGTGTGTTTCGAAGCAACAATAAATCATTTATCCATAGCAGCCTGCTTTCTAAAGAATTCCGTCATTTTATTGAAAGTCTGCTCATTGAAAGTTATAGGGCCATGCTGTCCCTGAGGTACAGAAATAAACTCCTCCAATCGTCCTTTTGCATTTAAAGCATCTTTGAAGAAAATGCTCTGACAACAGGGAACTACCTGATCGGCATCTCCATGAATCACCAAAAACTTAGGATCTCCTTCGTCAATATAAGTCATCGGATTCAAAAGAGCCAGCACATCCATATACTCGCTCGGTGTCCCTCCTATCAAGGCTGCCTCAGGTGAATCTGCTCCTTTGGTCGTAGCACAGTTTTCCATGCGCGTCATGTCTATCGGTCCGAACCAATCCACCACTGCATCCACCCGGCTGCTAAAGGAAGTACAATCACCCACATTTCCTTCAATATCCATCTCCGTATCACCTACCTTATATATTTTGACTCCATTAGTAGTGCCGGCCAGTGAAGACAGATGACCGCCCGATGAAAATCCGGTGATACCGATAAAGGATGTATCGAGCCGATACTCATCAGCATGAGCACGGATAAAGCGCACAGCTGCTTTCACATCATTAATCTGTGCCGGAAACTTTGCATCACCACTGGAACGATGATTGATGGAAACCACCGCAAATCCCCCGTCGAGCAACGGTTTCCCCATCGCCTGAAAAGCCATCTGCTTCATATTATTGGCAAACCAGGCGCTACCGTAAATCAAGACCACCACTTTATATTTAGTCTGTCCTCCATCGGGCAGATAAATGTCGAGTTTATGTCCCTCCAGATTGTCATTAGCATAGTTGATATCAGTCCATTGCGTAGTCTGTCCGAAAGACATTAATGAATAAAACAACGCACACACAAATCCAAAAACAAGTTTCATATTTTTCAGTTTATTAAAAAGTTGACAATTATTTAAAAAGAAGCGGAGCAAACTCATTCAATGCTCTGCGCCACGTAAGCCATTCATGGGCCGTATCGGGAGATTCATAATACACATATTTAATTCCCTGTTTGTCCATCATCTGCCGGAAAGCCTTCACTACTCCGGGGAAAGGATGCGGTTCGGCCGTACCAAGTCCCAGAAAGAAAACCTTAAACTGAGCGTTTACAGCCTTAGCATCTTTAAACTTCCCATTAAGGAAAGTAGTTGCATCCAGCGGTTCGGTACTCGGATAATTGGACGTACCACTGAAACCACCATAATAGGCAAAATGCCCGGGATTATTCATGGCAATATGCATAGTTTGGTTAGCTCCCATCGACAACCCTGCAATGGCGCGGTCTTCACGACCGGACAAGGTACGAAACTTCGCATCAATCATCGGAATGACTTCGTTCATCAGCACTTCTTCAAAAATAGAAGCAGCAAAAGGTGACTTTTCACCGGGCTTCGTAGCGTATCCATTGTCCATTACCACCAACATAGGAACTGCCTTCCCGGCGGCAATCAGATTGTCCAGAATCAAATTGGTCTTACCTTGTCTTCCCCATCCCGTTTCGTCCTCAAAACTACCATGTTGCAGATAAAGCACCGGGTAACGTTTATCTTTATTATCCCCATATCCCGCCGGAGTATAAACAAAACAACGTCTCCATGCTTTTGTCAGATTGGAATAATAATTCATCTCACTCAGCAAGCCGTGAGGAACATCTTTCAAGGCATAGAAATCGGCATCATGAGCCGGAACCTCTATGCCACTACCCCAACGACCTGCTCCATAGAAATAAGTTGTGCCCGGGTCGGGAACAGATGCCCCATCCACATTCAGCTGGTAATAATGGAATCCCTCCTGTTGTGGAGCGGACTCGCCTGTCCACACACCCTTTTCATCTTTGGTAAGGTCATACTTCACACCACCCAAATCGAGCTGTACTACCTTTGCTTCGGGTGCCGAAATTTGTATACGAACCTTACGCTCCGAATTGACCTGAGGATAAAGCTTCCCCGGTTGGTTCACTTCCGATGGTTTGAAATCCTCCACTGTCTGTGCAAAAGATGGTAAGCCTACACTTACCATCCATGACATCATACTCCAAAATAAAATTTGTCTCTTCATAAATTAGATATTACTTCTTAAATAAATTCGGTATAAATTCATTCAGACATCTGCGCCAGGTAAGCCATTCGTGGGCTGTTCCCTGCGATTTATATGAAGCTACACGGATATTCATGCCTTGCAGAGCCTCAATAAGTTGTGCGGTTCCCATATTTTCTTCCGTTCCGCAGCCCAGGAACAAGTAATGTACTTTCTTGTTGAAAATATCGGCATCAGCAAACACTCCATTGAAGGCATTCTTTACATCCAGTCCGAAGATAGCTCCACTGAAACTGCCAATATACGAAAATTTATCAAGATTGGTCAAAGTAATGTCGAAAGTTTGCTTGCCGCCCCATGACAGCCCCGCCATAGCACGGTGTTCGCGGTCAGTATAAGTACGGAATGTTTTGTCCACCATCGGGATAAGGTCATTTATCATCAGAGTGGCAAAAGAAGAACCATACAGGTTACGTTCATCATTCACATTCTTTCCGGGACGCGGGCGGAATCCCACTTCTACATCGCCACTTTCCATCACCACAATCATGGGCACACATTTACCTTCGGCAATCTGGTTATCGAGAATGTTGTACATGTAGCCCTGTGTGCTCCATCCGGTTTCATCCTCGCCCATGCCGTGTTGCAGATAAAGCACCGGATAGCGTTTCTTTGTATTTTTTTCATATTCGGCGGGAGTATAGACCACGCAACGACGGAAACGCTGCTGGCTTTCAGCATAGTAAGTACAGGTGCGCACCTGTCCGTGGGGCACATTCTGTGGGCGGTAATAATCGCCTTCTTTACCCTCAGGCACTTCTATCCCACTTGCCATACGGCTACAGCCAAAGTAAGTACAACTCATGGGGTCGATAACCGAGAAACCGTCCACCAACAAGAAGTAATAGTGGAAACCAACTACCAACGGGTCAGTCTTCACTGTCCACCAACCCTGTTCATCTTTATCCATATCATACTTCTTGCCGCAAATATCCACCTGCAAGCGTTTTACGTCGGGTGAAAAGATGCGGAAATAGGCACGGTTCTCCTTATCCAGACGTGGAAAATCGCAGCCGTGCATATTCGATGAGGCTTCCACAGTATTCTTTATTACTTCCTCTGTGGTGGGAAGTTCCTTACCCATCATCTTCAGCATGGCGGCAGCATAGCGGCGGCCCAAAACGCGATAACCGGCAGCATCAAAGTGCAGATGGTCGGCAGCACAGTTCAAGCCTTTTGACGAAACAACGGCATAGTTCTTTATCACCTGCGGCAAGGTTGCTATGATAGGATTCATGGCGGCACAAGTACCTGCGTGGTCGGCATTCACTACCTCACCGGCAAGTAAAGGAACTTCTTCAGCTTTCAAATCCAAATCAGCCAGCAAGTTGTCATATACATCCTTTACTTTTTCTGGCCATTCTTCTTCACCCGTATTCGATTCGCCCTGGTGCAACAAAATACCTTTTATCACGCCATCCTTCTTTGCTATTTTAGCCATCTCCACCAAGCGGGCATAAGGGTCGTTATCGTACTCCTTGAGCATACCCAACATCCATTGCGGAGCTGTCTTGATATATTCCCCGCGCTTGTCTTTCTGGAAAAGTTCTATCTTGCAGCCGCCCACTGCTACATGCACCACACCCACACGTACATTTTCCGGAAGGTTCTCTATCATTTTCCGCCCAAAGTAGTCTACGGGAGTCAACCCCGTACGCTGACGACACAGCGGAGCACGTGCCGGATACCATTTACCCTTTACCCTGCCCAATTCTTTATTGTCTACAGCTGACAACACTTGGAAACGCGGACTTACCAATGTGTCCTGAGCCTCATAGCGGGCATTCCCTTCCATGTTCGATTGTCCCAGACACAGATAGATATAAAAGTTTGCATCTTGTGCAGATACAGTCAGGCTTGTAAGAAGCAGACCTGCCAACAAAGCCATAATAAGTTTTATACTTTTCATTTTTATTTTATATTGATAATAAATATAATAATTTGCTCTAAGTTTTTCGGCATTGCCGGTGAGTGCGTAAAACAAGCATGCGATAAATAATAACAGCTTTTTCATTCTATTCAATTATAAGGTTTCTACTCGTTTGCTTTCAAATGCAGTAAGTGCATTGCAAAGAAAGACTTTTTTTGCGGTTTAAATCACTTCCCATGTAACATAAACCTTTCTCTATAGCTCATTTCCATAAAAAAGTAGAACTTATCGGGCAATTGGATAAAAGATAAGGTGAAGGATGTGAGGGCTGAAAAGCGGATATATTGATGGTCTACTCATAACGACAAAAAGGCCATACTAATATTTCTTTCAGTATGGCCCTCATGAACTTTACCTATAATATCTATCGTCCTATTGAAATAATGAATATCATTTTTATTAATTTGCCCAACCGCGTACCTGATGTATTTGGTCGTTGATTTCGATTATATTTTGTGGAAGTGGCCAGTATTCGTTCTTGCCCTCAACGAATTTAAGTGTAATGTTAGCTTCGGCATAGGGGTGACGTATGTCATACACAAGCTTGTGAGGTCTACTGCCACCGGAAGTCCAATATTCGTCAGTTTGATAAGGAACGTTATCAAGCACCTTGTCGTAGCACTGCTTGGCAATACCCCAACGAACGATGTCGAACCAACGGCAGCCTTCGAACCAAAGTTCATATTGCTTTTCGTTTTGAAGCACTTCGAGGTCAACAGTGGCAGATACGGTTGCTGAACCTGCGCGTTGCTGAATCTTGTTGATATACTTCTTAGCTTCATCCGGCTGACTTGATAAACAAGCTTCTGCATAAATCAGATAAGCTTCACCCAAACGGGCAATGCAGAGGTTTGTATTGTTACAGTTGTCACCTACAGAGAGGTTAGCGTCGTTAGGATGCATCATCATCTTCACTTCCATCACGTCACTACGAGAGAATGAACCATAAGTATTGGTGATACCACGGTTTTCGTCAAATTCTTTATCTGCGCGAGTAGTGCAAGTAGCATCGCTTTTCCAACCGCAGAGTTTTTCATCGTAAAAGAATTCGTCAGAAGTCAAGAAAGTAGCTTTACGACGATAGCTGTCACCATCGTTTGCCAGCATTTTGTGAGCAAACTCATGATTGATAGAGCCACCACCCCAACCACCGGTTGAGCAAATAAGTGGACTCGTACCACCACCTTTAATATCATCACCACGCCAGTTGAGTACGTTGGCCACCATCCAACGGCCACGATTATTACCACCTCTCCATCCTTCTGTACCACCTGCGGCCGCTGTATTAGTAACATAGTTGAATTCGAAAATCTTTTCTTCACAACCATCACCTTCTACGTGGAACAAGTCACGGAAACGTTCACCCGGAACGAGGTCGTAGTTTTGAGACTCTACAAGGGGTTTCATTACGCTAATCACCTTGGCATTGTCACCTGCAAAAAGAGCAGACTTACCGGCTACGAATCGAGCGAAACCTTGAGTTACAACCCAAGCACCTTCTTGATCATTCTTACCTTTACGTTCGGGCAAGTCAGAAAGAGCCTCTTCACATTCTTTCACGCACCAATCAAAGATAGCCTTTTGTGACTCTGCATTCACCGGTTTTTCATCGGTGATGAGGTGATCAATCAAAGGGGGCTGATAATACACCTGTGCAGCCAGCATGTGTGCCCATGCACGCATCACCTTAGCTTCGGCAACAGCTTGTTTCTTAACAGGAGTATCAGCTGTTTCACCAAAATAGTGAATTATCAAGTTGGCAGAATAGATTGCCTTATAGATGTGATTATAAAGCGTACTGATAGGGGCATAGCTGGGATCATAACGGAACTCATTAAGTCTACGGAAATCTGCATGGTCGTCAATGTTACCACCGGCTGCAAACACGTCGTCGGCAGAGTAGTTAAGACCCATGATATATGCATTCCAGATACCTTCAGTAGCACCGATTTCTCCGATATAAGTAGCATACATGGCTGTCAACGCGGATTCGGCATCCGCATCAGTCTTGTAGAAGTTAGCTGTACTGCTGGTTGCTTTCTGTTCCACATCAAGCATGTCTTCACACGCAGTAAACATCATATTTGAAAGCAAAGCGATTGATAAAAATATTTTTTTCATATCTCTTTCGATTAATTATAATTAGAATGTAACACTTACGCCAAATACCATCTTTTTCATGATAGGATATGCACCCTTGTCGAGACCCGGACAGTTGTATTCATTTGTACAGGTTTCAGGGTCGAGACCCGGATACTTGGTGAATGTGAAGAAGTCGTCCAATGATACGTAAAAACGTGCGTTGTCGATGAATACTTTATTGGTGATCCTCTTAGGCAATGTGTAACCAAGTTGAATTTGCTTAATCTTGAAGAACGAGCCATCGTAAACCATGGCAGATGAACGCCAGAATGTACCGCTACCTGTTACAGAAGCTGCGTCAGGAAGTTTGCCAGACTTGAAGTCTTTATAAATACCTTCTGATAAGTTGTTGTAGCCTGAACGATAGAGACCGTAGTAGACATCGTTACCGGCAGCACCGGTACCGAACAAAGTGAAGTCGAACCCCTTGTATTCAGCATTCAAGGTAATACCGTAAGTCAAAGTAGGGAGACCGGAACCGATGTTGGTCATGTCATCAGCTTGTGGGTCGTTGGTCAATTCGCCATCTTTGGTGTAATATTGTGCAGTACCGTCAGCAGCACGGCCCGCATACTTAAAACCGCGCATGTACCATATGGGTTCGCCTTGCTCGAAGTAGCAACGAACAACTTCGGGAGATGCACCTTCAACAGTTGCGCCGGAAATACGTTCGATAGATGGATCGAGGTAAGTCACTTCATTGTGAAGTGTGGCCATGTTAGCAGATATGCCATATTTGAGGTCACCGATATGGTCTTTCCAGCTAAGTTCTACTTCGAAACCGCTGTTTTCAACTTTACCGGCGTTCATTGTCATAGAAGAAACACCTGATTCAGGCATAGTGGGAGCACTTACAAGCAAGTCCCTGGTATACTTCTTGTAATAGTCGAGACCAACGCTCAATCTGTCGTTTAAGAAACGGAAGTCAGCACCCAAGTCGATTTGTTCTGAAGTTTCCCAAGTCAGGTTAGGGTTGGCAATACCGTTAGGCATTGAACCAAAAGTAACGGCACTTGTTGAACCATAGTTATAGAATTGTGAATTCGTACTAATACCGGCTGTATATGCATAGTTACTCAATACGTTTACGTTACCATTCTGTCCCCAAGATGCACGGAGCTTACCGTATGACATGATGCTTGGATTGACGTTATCTTTGAAGAAGCTTTCGTTTGAGAATGTCCAGCCTGCAGATGCAGAGAAGAACTTACCCCAACGGTTGTCTTTCGAAAGTTTAGAAGAGTCGAATGCATCGGCACGGAAGTTAGCCTGAACGCTATAGCGGTTGTCGTAGCTATAAGTTACACGGCCGAAGTAAGAGAGTGCTCGAGTAGTGCCCTTTATGCCGCCGATGTTCTTCGTTGTTCCTTCATTAGCATTTACACAATCGAGGTAGATGAAGTTAGAAGAATAAGCTTTAAGGATGTCCGAACCGGAAGCATTGGCGCTGACAAAATTTGAATCGCTTTGGCGATATGACATACCGGCCATGGCACCTACAGCGTGTTTGCCGGCGAAGATATCGTTATAGTTGGCGAAGTTTTCCCATTGATACCAAGTAGAATTTCTACTAGCGCCAGAGATAATGTAGTTGTCACCTTTGGTTTGACCATTGAGGTAGTAGGGGTATTGATAGTCAGATTCGTTGTTGAAGGAGATACGATAACCCAAACGAGAAGTGAAAGTCACTTGCTTGACAGGAGTAACGTTCATGTAAGCGGTACCATTAACGTTTACGCCACTGTTGCGTGAT
Source organism: Bacteroides sp. Phil13 (assembly GCF_001940965.1). Taxonomy (NCBI): domain Bacteria; kingdom Pseudomonadati; phylum Bacteroidota; class Bacteroidia; order Bacteroidales; family Bacteroidaceae; genus Bacteroides; species Bacteroides sp. Phil13. Next base: position 19,769 of record NZ_MSHA01000084.1, read on the forward strand.
TCTGAACGGTCGCGTTGCGAGAAGGGGTTGCCACCGGCAAGACGTTGGTTGAAGTAGGAAGTAGCATAATAGCCGTTTTCATCACCAAAGAGAGTGTAGTTAGAATCACCTGCTTGAATTTTATTGTAGTAGTCACGATATTCACCCAACATTTGTTCCGGTTTTGTCCAGTAGAGCGGAGTCAGCGGGTCAATCAAAAGAAGCATCTCGAAGGAAGAACCATAACCTTGTTCGGATATACCACGAGTACTCCATTTCTCAATAGAGGTGTTGGTACCTACTTTCAACCAATCCTTAATCATATAATCGGCATTGATTTGAGCAGTAAGACGTTCGTACTTATCTTTGCTACCCTTAACGATACCGTCTTGGTTCACATGGTTCACACTTAAGAAATATGAACCGCGGTCGTTGCCACCTTCTAAAGTAAGGGTGTGTTGTTGAGCCCAAGTATCTTCGAAATAAGCCTTCAACCAGTCTGTATTGGTATTAGGATCCCATCCGTATTGAGTTTGAGCATCAGCCAAAGCGGCATTCACAGATTCAGCGCCAAGCTGCATAGTCATCCAGTCCTTGAATTGAGTAGCGTTAAGAAGACTGGGCACGTCACCGAGTGATTGGTTAGTCCACTTGCCGCTATAAGTAATAGAACTTCGTCCTTTTTTACCCGATTTAGTAGTGATAAGAACAACACCGTTACCGGCTTCAGCGCCATAGATAGCAGCCGAAGCAGCATCCTTCAATACTTCCATTGATTCAATCATAGAAGGATCGAGGTATTGGATAGAGCTGACTTGCAAACCATCAACAATCAACAAAGGACCGATGTTGTTTGAGTTTGAAGAATAACCACGAACGCGGATTGATGCGCCTTGACCCGGTTTACCGGAACCATTCAGAATTTGTACACCCGATGCCTTACCTTGCAAAGCAGCGGCAGCATCGGTAGTAGACAAACCTTTCAGCTCATCGGCCTTTACTGAAGCTACCGAACCGGTAAGGTCACTCTTGCGTTGCACGCCATAACCTACAACCACTACTTCGTCAAGTACTTCGGTGTCTTCTTCCAGACGGAAGTTGATTACGTTACGACCACTCACTTTTACAGTCTGTGACTTGTACCCTATAAAAGATACTTCAAGGGTAGCATTACTACTTTCAACTGATATAGAATAATTACCATTGAGGTCGGTAATACAACCGTTATGGGTTCCATTCTCTAGAATAGTCACCCCAATCATCGGCTCAGAATCATTGGCCGAGACAACAGTACCCTTGACTTGAAATTGCGCCGATGCTGACATACATGCCAAAAGCATAAGCATAAACAGAAAAGGAATCTTCTGATTTTTTTTGACTACATTTTTCATCATAATTAGTTTAAGAGTTAATAATCACATTTTTTCTTTTGTCATTAGCTATTGCTACAATAGCTTTCTAACCGTCATCATACATACATTTCATAGCTTTTAATTATTTAATTTTTTGAGGCCTGTTGGCGGAATCAGGGGGGCTGTCCGGCATTCTGCCGGAGCCATACCAGAGAGGAGGCAACCCCCTGTTTGCTCCGTATCATCCCCAGACAGGGGTACCTCTGACCGAAGATGATACGGAGTTGGTACGGTTCGGTTATTGCCCAACTCCGGCTTTGGCCCTTTTGGGGGCACAGGGAAAAAGCCATTCATTCCGCATCGGCAAGCCAACTGTTGATTTGCATTGTTGATTCAAATGGAGCTGTCTGAACCGGTTCGTCACGTTTGAGTGCGATTGCCCGGCAATAGCACTTTAGGGGAATGAGCCTGTTGCTAATGGTCGCGGAAATTCCATTTGGAATTGTCACTGTTCATATCGAATATGCCGAGAGATGGAGTGCTGTCGCCTACGGACACCAGAACCAGTTCCTTGTCTGTTCCCGGCACTTTTTTGGGCATGATTCGGTAGGTGCCGTCTGTCAACTGGTCGATTCGCCACAGTTGTTCGGGGGCTCCTGTGAATTCAGGAACAGTCACGATTTCCGCACCTGCTGTAGCGGCCAGTGCACGATTGGTTCCTTCAATCACAATCTTGTAATAAGGGCCGCCCAGGTATCCGCCCCCATCGGGCACGGCAGTAATGGTCCACTTCTGATGAGGACGGAACATATAATCACTGATTCTTACGTTGATTTTTCCTTGTGGCCAAGTTCCGATCACGTCTTCCAATGTTTGCGGTTTCAAGGGTACGACGGGCGTGTCGTCTTTTTCCCAGAAGCGGTGTCTGGTATATTCCATACGTACAAAATCGACGGCAAGTTCAAGGGCATACCCTCTACGCTCGGATTCAATCTCATACGTTCCCTCTTTGAATACTTCACCGGCAACGGGCCAGCCATTCTTCCATAAAAGCGGGCGTATGCCCAGCACACTGCGTCCACCCCGGTCGAAATCGGCTTCAAAGTGGCATGACATCTTCTCCACTCCGTCGGCCACCTTGAAAAGCCCGAAGTGTCCCGGGCCGGTTTGGCGGTTGCCTGCGGCAATCACCATTTTGCCGCCGCCTTCCAGCATTTTCCGTCCCATATTGTCGACATACGGCCCCGTCACTTTGCGCGAGCGGCCGACTACGATGTTGTAGGTAGAGTTGGGGCCATCGCAGCAGGTGCCATGCGTCCCTAAGAGGTAATACCAGCCGTCACGATAGATCAGGTCGGTTGCTTCGCAGTCGATGGCGATGTCTATTTCTTTGTTGCCCTCCATCCGTTTGCCGGTTGTGGGGTCGAGTTCCACAAGCCTGATAAAGCCGAAGTACGTGCCGTAAGACAACCACAAGCGTCCGTCTGTCGGGTCGAGCAGAAGCCCGGCGTCGATGGCATCGCAATCTTCATCATACGCGGAGGAGGCCACTTCTATGGGTTCCGTATATTTGAAATCAGGAGAATTGGGGTCCAAGGTTTTATTCCACATGGTCAATACTTTGCCGCTGTGTCCTCCGCCGAGGCCTCCTCCCGTGGCACTGTAAGCAACCAGGTAGCGGTCGCCGATTTTCACGGCATCGGGCGCGGCGCCTCCGCCGGGTCTTACTCCGCCGCCGTTCCATGTCCAGCCGTCTTCAGATATCAATCCGCCTCCGCCTGTGCCGAAAGTATAATATTTACCATCACACTCCATGATAGTGGACGGATCGTGGATGTATGGAGTGCCGATTTGTGCAATTGCTTTTTCAGATGTCAATGTAAACATCAGGGCTGCCGTGCCCAGAAGTATAGCTTTTGTTTTCATGATCATTTATGGCTGATAGTAATGTTTTTAACGGGTGTTCCATTCTCATTGAGGAAGCGAACGCAGAAATCGCTCATTCCGGGACCGTTGATGACGGCTCCGCGAATGATGTTCTTGCCCTTCTTTAAGGTCAGCCGGCGTGAGAGGCAGTCATCTTTGACCATACGCCGGTCGCCCGAAAGGATTACGGCTTCCTCACCGTTCAGCCACCACATGGATGCGGAGTTGGAACCTACTGACATCCGGATGTTTTCCATGTCTTCGGGACATTCGATGACTGTGACTACCCAGAACAGCACTCCGTACACTTGCTTCTTCAGGCCGGAGGCAAAACGGAAGAGCTTCACGTTGAACAGTTTGCTGTCCAACGCATGCCAAGCCAGCTTCTGTTTGCCTACTTTCACTTTATCCCCGTCTTTGGGCAGGACGGTGAATTGATTGGAGAAATACTCGGTTGCAAATGCTTCGCGAATGTAACTGTCGGTAAATACCGTATTGGAACGGTTGGGCTTGTCGATGGGTTCCAGCAATAGCCAGCGCTGGATAAAGCCTTCATTGTCCGGAGATATTGTATTCGAGGTTGCCGGAGAAAAGTAGTCTGACAACCGGGGGGACGCTTCACTCTCTTGAGCATAGCCATGTATACCCATCATAACCGCGATACAAGCCGCCAGGAATGATTTTAGATGGAAGATATTCATCTTGTTATAGTCTGTTTTATGGATTATACATTATTTCGTTTTAAATAATAGGGGAGCAAATTCTTTCAGGCATCTGCGCCAGGTGAGGAACTCGTGGGCAGTGCCCGGCGATTCGTAATAGATCGTATTGATTCCTGCGGCCTGCAAGCCGTCGCTGAGGTTCTTGGTCCTTTCCGGATGTTCTTCCGAACCGATGCCCAGGAAGAAGACGTGTACCTTGTCGTTGAATGCCTTACGATTTTTGAATACACCGCCGTACACGGTATCAAGTTGCTTCAGATCGATGCTGCCTGCTCCGCTAAATCCGCCGATATAAGCAAATTTATCCAGATTGTTCAGGGTGGTGTTGAAAGTAAGAAGTCCACCCCAGGAAAGTCCGGCCATGGCGCGATTATCCCTATCGGTCAGTGTCCGGAAATTGGATTCGATATGAGGAATGATTTCATTCACTAAAATAGCAGGAAACTCTGCACCAAATCTTTTTCTCGCATCCTCAGGAGTCTCACCCGAATTGGTCTTGAATACTTCAATATTTCCATTGTCCATGACTACGATCATTGGTTTGGCTTTACCTTCAGCAATCAGGTTATCCATAATAAAATTCATTTTGCCCTGGTTTGCCCAACTCGTTTCGTTTTCTCCCATACCATGTTGCAGATAGAGCACCGGATACTTCTTGGTAGGGTTCTTGTCATATTCCGCCGGAGTATAGACGATACATCTGCGCCATTCTTTGCGGATATCAGAGTAGTACCAGCTTTGGCTGATCAGTCCGTGAGGTACGTTCTTGATGGAATAGTAGTCCACACCTTTCTCCGGGATTTCAATACCACTTACCCATTTGCCCATACCGAAAAATGGTTTACCATTGGGATCGGCGGCACTTACTCCGTCTATTATTACCTGATAGTAGTGGAAGCCTATTACTTCAGGTTCTTTTGATACGAGCGACCAATATCCGTCTGCCTCTTTAGTCATTTCACCTCGGAAACTGATTTCTACTTTCTGGGCATTGGGAGCGTGTATTCTGAAGTGTACACGTCTGTCTTCACCTATACGGGGATAATCAGCTCCATTGATGTTATGTTCATTGGGAGTGGTTCCTGCCGGAAAATCTTGCTGTTGGGCATTCATAGTGAATGGGAACATTAACAAAGAAGAAAAAATAAGTTTTAATACATTTTTCATAAGCATTAGAATAAAATTTAGATATAAAATTAACAACTCAGTGAACTTCCTATTTTAAGTGGATACTGAGCATAAAATTACTCTGCTAATGCTTCGTGCTGGATTACTATTTTGCTTTCGGGGAGGATTTTTTTAGGAGGGTAAGATTCGTCTGCCGGATAGAAAGAAAAATCCTCTTCTTTCCTATATCATAATCTTTTTAATCTGATTGTCAGATAAATATATGGTTTGAAGAAGATGTAGGATGGCGTAGGCAAGTTTTATCCTACACCCCAAACTTAGGAACAATAAGCAGGATCGGAAGAAGGTCATATAAAAATCATGCTTTGCTTTATTGTTTTTGTTCTTTTGCCTATAGCAAAACTTTGTCCTACAGTTGCGGGCTCTATGTTTTTCATATGGGGGGTGTGCATCCCGCAACTGTGGACTATACAGCCCTCAACTGGAAAACGAGGTTTTGCTTATAGCATAATGACATTAATCTTAAAACTTTAGGGGAAAAAGAAAGGGGTATATCAGGTTTTGCATTTATAATAATTGCGACGTTTCCAGCATATTAATCAGTTGCACCCTCTGGATAGAGAAACTGGTGCTTTCTTTCTGTACATACTTCAATAATTCAAGCCCATCCTGATGAAGCTTGGATTTCCGTAGCAAGTCCTCTGCTTCCATATCATCGGATATCTTCAGCATAGTCATGGCGGCAAGTTCTATTTTTCCCATTTCATTGGGATCGCCTTTATATCGGTCTATTAACTCTTGTGTATTCATGCTCAACAACTCATCAGTAGGGAAGCCTAGTATCTGTCGGGTCAGACCGTCATATTCAGTCCATTCATTCCAACGATACTTCTTTTTTTTGAGTAGGGCGTTCACAATCAAAGAAATGATTTCTTGAATCATTCGTATCAGGTAATCTTGTTTAATCATAATTATCTATCGTCTTTATAGGTGATGGTAAACTCGGTTTATTGTTCTTTGGAACTTTGAGAATTCCGGTTTCTTATTAAAGTAATGCTTTGTGCTCACAAAATTAGTGATATTTTTAAGATATCGTTGAAAATCCATACCTTTGTGCGCATTAATAATATAAGGTATAGCAATTTTCCATGAATAAGATAACTTCCGTATGCGTATATTGTGCTTCGAGCACCAAGATTGCTTCTGCTTATTTTGAAGCAGCCCGCGAATTGGGTACTTTGTTGGGGCAGCGCCACATCCGTTTGATAAATGGTGCGGGAGGCATCGGACTGATGAGAGCTACTGCCGACGCAGTACTGGCGGCAGGTGGAGAGGTGACCGGCGTTATTCCTCACTTTATGGTGGAACAGGGCTGGCAACACAAAGGGCTTACGGAAATGATAGAAGTAGAAAACATGCATCAGCGCAAGCAAAAGATGGCGGATTTGAGTGATGCGGTCATCGCACTGCCCGGTGGATGCGGCACTTTGGAAGAATTGCTGGAAATTATTACTTGGAAACAACTGGGTCTCTACTTGAATCCTGTTGTTATCTTAAACACCAACAACTTTTTCGATCCTCTCTTGGCTATGTTGCAGCATGCGATGGATGAGAACTTTATGCGCGAGCAACACGGTGCTATCTGGCATGTGGCAAGTACACCGCAGGAAGCTGTCGAACTGATTCATACCATACCTGTCTGGGATAGTTCCATACGTAAATTTGCGGCAATATGATCAGGCTACTGTTGACATGGATTACGGGATTCAAGGGAATGCCTATTCCCTATTCTCCTAAATTGGATGACGGAATCACTATACTCCTGTTGTGCTGCTTTTTCATATCTGCCTATGTCTTATCCCGTAGTCGTAAGTTCTTAGTGCAACTGATGAAAGACTTTCTGCTCAACCGTGAGCGGACCAGTATCTTTGCAGCCACCACGGCAGCGGATATGCGTTATATGTTACTGTTGATCTTGCAGACTTGTGTACTGGGAGCTGTCTGTACCTTCAACTATCTTATAGATGTCCGTCCGGAACTGGGAGAACGCATTCCTCCTTATATCCTGCTTGGAGTATATCTTGCGATAGCTTTACTTTATCTTTTCTGGAAGTGGGTGACTTACTCTTTCCTGGGTTGGATTTTTTTTGACGGAAACCGTACAAGCCTCTGGATGGAGTCTTATTCTACACTGCTTTATTACCTTGGATTTGCCCTTTTCCCGTTTGCTTTATTCCTTGTTTACTTCGATTTGAGTTTACTTGCAACTGTGATAATTGGTTTATTTCTGATGTTTTTTACTAAAATATTGATGTTCTATAAGTGGATAAAGCTTTTTTGTAACAATTTATATGGCGTTTTGCTTTTAATTTTGTACTTTTGTGCCCTTGAAATCATACCTTGTTTTATTGTATATCGAGGTGTGTTACAAGTAAATGATTATTTGATAATAAATTTTTAGGACGTTGAAAATTAAGAAAGTACTTGTGTCGCAGCCGAAACCGGCATCAGAGAAATCTCCTTACTACGACATCGCCCAGAAGTACGGCGTGAAAATTGATTTTCGCCCGTTTATCAAGGTGGAAAGTCTGTCTGCTAAAGAATTCAGACAGCAAAAAGTGTCAATCCTGGATCATACCGCTGTTATCTTTACATCGCGTCATGCCATCGACCACTTCTTTCACCTGTGTACAGAATTACGCGTTTCCATTCCGGAAACTATGAAGTATTTCTGTGTGACAGAGGCTGTTGCATTGTATATCCAAAAGTATATTCAATACCGCAAGCGTAAGATATTCTTTGGTAATACAGGAAAGTTTGAAGACTTGTTGCCTTCTATCATCAAGCATAAAACTGAGAAGTATCTGGTTCCGATGTCTGATGTGCACACAGACGAGATCAAAAATCTCTTGGAAAAAAGCAAGATACAGCATACAGAAACTGTTATGTATCGTACGGTAAGTAATGACTTTACTGCAGAAGAAGAATTTGATTATGACATGCTTGTATTCTTTAGTCCTGCAGGAGTAACTTCTCTGAAGAAGAATTTCCCGGACTTCCAACAGAAGGAAATCAAGATTGGTACCTTTGGTTCCACTACAGCACAAGCTGTACGCGATGCCGGACTCCGTCTCGATCTGGAAGCTCCCAGCGTACAAGCTCCGTCTATGACGGCAGCGCTGGATATGTTCATCAAAGAGAACAATAAAGGAAAATAAATTTAGAGTTACGAGCTACAAGCTACAGGCTACGAGTGCCATGCGGAATAGCATGCCATTTATAGCTTAACTTGTAGCTCGTAACTTGTTTACTGCGGAGCTACTTGTAGCTCTTAGCCTGTAACTCGTAGCTAAGAATGCTTAATACCCTGCATAAGACCGAAAGGCTGGATAAGAAGAAAGTCATCGATAAGATGTTTTCAGGCGGTGCGCGTTCGTTTTCCGTCTTCCCTTTGCGTGTGGTATATCTGCCGGTGGAGGAGTTGGAGGCTCCTGTTTCCATACTGGTCAGTGTATCAAAACGCCGTTTTAAACGGGCGGTGAAACGTAACCGTGTGAAACGTCAGATACGTGAGGCGTATCGGAAAAACAAGCACGGACTATTGCAGGCGCTCCAGGATAAGGAGCAGCAACTTGCTGTGGCTTTCATTTATCTTTCCGACCGGTTGACTGACTCGATGGAAATTGAAGAAAGGATGAAGATTGCGTTGGCTCGTATCACGGAGAAAGTAGCCTCCTTATGAAAAAGCTGCTTTCATACCTGCTGTTGCTTCCTATTTATTTTTATCAGAAGTGCATTTCACCCCTGACTTCTCCTTCGTGCCGCTTCACTCCCACATGTTCACAATATGCCGTTGAGGCGATCAAGAAACATGGTCCTTTTAAGGGATTGTATTTGGCAATCAGGCGTATACTGCGTTGTCATCCCTGGGGAGGTTCCGGATATGATCCTGTTCCATAAAGACATAATATCTTTACTGTATGATAATTCCTGCTGATATACACACTCATTGCCAACCGGAAGTGCCTGGAGAAGCTATTGTGAATTGCTTTCCCGAAACATTTGTTCCGCAACTGGAAGGGTGGTATTCTGTGGGAATACATCCGTGGTATATAACTTCTTCCACTGTATCTCTGGCTGAAAAAAAGAGATGCTTGGAGGAGCTATTGTATCATCCTCAGGTTTTGGCTATGGGTGAAGCTGGATTGGATAAATTGGCTGATGCTTCTCTGCCTTTACAGAGGGAAGTTTTCGAATATCAGGCACGGCTGGCTGAAGAAACTGATAAGCCGCTGGTTATTCATCTGGTGAAGGCTGTGGATGAACTCTTAAAATTGAAGCAGAAGATACGTCCGGTGAAACCGTGGATTATTCATGGATTTCGCGGAAAAGCAGTGCTGGCAGAAGAATATCTCCGACATGGTTTTCACCTTTCTTTCGGAGAAAGGTATCAGGAAGAAGCATTGCGAATCGTACCATCTGACAGGCTGTTTTTGGAAACGGATGAGAGCATGACTTCTATTGATACGCTTTATGAACGAGCAGCTATGATTCGTAAAATTCCCTCTGGGGAACTCAGGGAAACGGTTCGGAAGAATGTGGAGGAAATCTTTTTTAGGCGATAAGAGTTGTTAGTTCAGATAAAGAGTCGTACTTTTGCAATTACAAAGTATATCAAATATTTAAATAGTTAATCATTCGATGAATTTTGTAGAAGAATTGAAATGGCGTGGCATGCTCCACGATATGATGCCTGGTACGGAAGAACTTCTGGCTAAGGAACAAGTGACCGCATACATAGGTTTTGACCCTACGGCGGACTCGTTGCACATTGGACACCTTTGCAGTGTAATGATACTGCGTCATTTCCAACGTTGCGGACATAAGCCGATGGCATTGATTGGTGGTGCTACAGGTATGATTGGTGACCCTTCCGGCAAGTCGGCAGAGCGCAATCTGCTCACAGAAGAGATTCTGCAACGCAATATGGATGGTATGAAGAAGCAGTTGGGCAAGTTCCTGGATTTTGAATCAGATGCTCCCAACCGTGCAGAACTGGTGAACAACTACGACTGGATGAAGAACTTCACATTCCTTGACTTTGCTCGCGAAGTAGGTAAGCATATCACCGTAAACTATATGATGGCGAAAGATTCTGTAAAGAAGCGCCTGAATGGTGAAGCTCGTGACGGTTTGTCTTTCACTGAGTTTACTTATCAGTTATTACAAGGTTATGACTTCCTGCATCTGTATGAAACCAAAGGTTGCAAACTGCAAATGGGCGGTTCCGATCAATGGGGTAACATTACAACAGGTGCCGAGTTAATTCGTCGTACAAACGGTGGTGAGGTATTTGCACTGACCAGTCCTCTGATTACGAAGGCTGACGGCGGTAAGTTCGGTAAGACTGAGTCCGGTAATATCTGGCTTGATCCTCGCTATACTTCTCCGTATAAATTCTATCAATTCTGGTTGAATGTGAGCGATGCTGATGCTGCACGTTACATTAAGATATTTACTTCTTTGAGCAAAGAAGAAATAGATGCTCTGATAGTAGAACATGAAGCTGCACCGCATCTGCGTATTCTTCAGAAGCGTCTGGCAAAAGAAGTGACTATTATGGTTCATTCTGAAGAAGATTATAATGCAGCAGTGGATGCATCCAATATATTATTCGGTAATGCAACTTCTGATGCTTTGAAGAAATTGGATGAAGATACTCTGTTGGCTGTATTCGAAGGTGTGCCTCAGTTCGAAGTGTCTAAGGATGCTGTGGCGGCTGGAGTGAAAGCAGTCGATCTGTTCACTGAGAACGCGGCTATCTTTGCTTCCAAAGGTGAGATGCGTAAACTGGTGCAGGGTGGTGGTGTTTCTCTTAACAAAGAGAAGCTGGAAGCCTTTGACCAAGTGATTACTTCTGCTGATCTTTTGGATGAAAAATACCTGCTTGTACAGCGCGGGAAGAAGAATTACTATCTGATTATTGCCAAATAAACGGTTAATTAATAACAGATATGAAAAAATGCCCCGAAATATTTGGATATTTCGGGGCATACTTCTATCTTTGCACCGCTTTTTAACAGAAAGCGCATAAGTTTGGACTATGGTGTAATGGTAGCACAACAGGTTTTGGTTCTGTTTGTCCAAGTTCGAATCTTGGTAGTCCAACCAAAGAAGGCCCTGAAAGAGAAATCTTTCGGGGCTTTTTATTTAGAATTACTCTGATGGCTCTCTCTATTGTATTATTTTCTGTTAAAGATTTCCTATTTTTATCCATTTGAACAATAATACTACATAATTGGGACAAAAACACAATGTTTCTCCGTTTTCTTTTGCTACATTTGCATCGTGTACGTAAACGAAGTATGCCAATAACCGATTATTATAAACTTTAAAACGTAATAGGATTATGAAAACGAACTATGAAATTCGCTATGCAGCGCATCCCGAAGATGCAAAAAGTTACGATACCAAACGCATCCGTCGTGATTTCCTCATTGAGAAAGTATTTTCTGCTAACGAAGTAAATATGGTATATTCCATGTACGACCGTATGGTTGTGGGTGGTGCAATGCCGGTAGGCGAAGTGTTGAAGCTGGAAGCTATCGATCCGCTGAAAGCTCCGTTCTTCCTGACTCGTCGTGAAATGGGTATCTATAACGTAGGTGGTCCTGGTGTAGTAAAAGCCGGAGACGCTGTATTCGAATTGAATTATAAAGAAGCTCTTTATTTGGGCTCAGGTGACCGTGAAGTGACCTTTGAAAGCAAGGACGAAAAGAATCCTGCTAAATTCTATTTCAACTCACTGACTGCTCACCGTAACTATCCTGATAAGAAAGTGACGAAAGCTGATGCAGTAGTTGCTGAAATGGGTAGCTTGGAAGGTTCCAACCACCGTAATATTAATAAGATGTTGGTTAATCAGGTATTGCCGACCTGTCAGTTACAGATGGGTATGACAGAACTTGCTCCGGGTAGTGTATGGAATACAATGCCGGCACACGTTCATAGCCGTCGTATGGAAGCTTATTTCTATTTTGAAGTGCCCGAAGACCATGCAGTTTGCCATTTCATGGGTGAAGTTGATGAAACTCGCCATGTATGGATGAAGGGCGATCAGGCTGTATTGTCTCCTGAATGGTCTATTCACTCTGCTGCCGCTACTCACAACTATACCTTTATTTGGGGTATGGGCGGTGAAAACCTGGATTATGGAGATCAGGATTTCTCTTTGATTACCGACCTGAAGTAATATATTGAGTAAATCACGACTCTGAATCGTAAATTAGAAACAAATAACTATTAAACCTAAGTAAATAAATTATGGTAAACTTTTCATTAGAAGGCAAAGTAGCACTTGTAACCGGTGCTTCTTATGGAATTGGTTTCGCTTTGGCAACTGCTTACGCACAAGCCGGTGCCAAAATCGTGTTCAACGACATTAAACAAGAATTAGTAGACAAAGGTTTGGCTGCTTACAAAGCTGAAGGTATCGACGCTAAAGGTTATGTATGCGACGTAACGAATGAAGAGCAGGTGAATGCTATGGTTGCCCAGATTGAGAAAGAAGTGGGCGTGATTGATATTCTGGTAAACAATGCAGGTATCATCAAGCGTATTCCGATGCACGAAATGTCTGCTGCTGAATTCCGTCAGGTGATCGATGTAGACTTGAATGCTCCGTTTATCGTATCAAAAGCCGTTATTCCTTCTATGATAAAGAAAGGTCACGGCAAGATTATCAACATCTGCTCTATGATGAGTGAGTTGGGCCGTGAAACTGTATCTGCTTATGCTGCTGCTAAGGGTGGCTTGAAGATGCTGACTCGTAACATCGCTTCTGAATACGGTGAATATAACATCCAGTGTAATGGTATCGGTCCGGGTTACATTGCTACTCCGCAGACTGCACCGCTTCGCGAACCGCAAGCTGATGGTTCTCGTCACCCGTTTGATGCATTTATCGTTGCTAAGACTCCGGCTGCACGTTGGGGTACTCCTGAAGATTTGATGGGTCCTGCCGTATTCCTGGCTTCCGACGCTTCTGACTTCGTAAACGGTCACGTACTCTACGTTGACGGTGGTATCTTGGCTTACATTGGCAAACAGCCTAAATAAGTATATGAATAGATAATGGGAAATGGATAATTGATGCTGTCAGTTATCCATTTTTCCCATTATCTATATCTTCATTATCCGTTTTCAATTATCAATTGATTAAGCAATATGAAAAAGTTATTCCTTTTACTGGCAACAGCATTTGTATGTTTTGCCTGCACCAACACTAAGGATGTGGTTACTGTAACGGTAAGTAATCCTTTAGCAATGGAGCGTTCCAATGAAATGGTTGAAGTGGCTATGAGTGACATCTCTAACCAACTGAAACTGGCTGACACAGCTCAGATTGTGGTTCTGAATGCTGACGGACAACAAGTCCCCTATCAGATTACTTACGATGAAAAAGTAATTTTCCCTGCAAGCGTAGCTGCGAATGGTACAGCTGTCTATACTATCCAGGCAGGAACACCTGAGAATTTCGCTGTAAAGGCTTGTGGTAGATATTATCCTGAACGTGTGGACGATGTAGCATGGGAAAACGACCTGGTTGCTTTCCGTACCTATGGCCCTGCTTTGCAAAAGAGTGGTGAACGTGCTTTCGGTTATGATGTTTGGACAAAGTACAATACTACTGAACCTGTTGTAGAAGCTCGTTATGCAAGCGAATTGAACCCGGAGACCAAAGCTAAGATTGCTGAACTGAAGAAGACTGACCCGAAAGCTGCACAGGAATTGTATAAATCAGTTTCTTATCACGTAGATCATGGAAACGGCTTGGACTGTTATAAAGTAGGTCCTACACTGGGTGGTGGTACTGCTGCTCTGATGCCCGATGGTGAAATCGTATATCCTTATTGCTATGCAACACAGGATATTCTGGACAATGGTCCGCTGCGTTTCACTGTGAAGCTGGTTTATAATCCGCTGAACATCAAGGGAGACTCTACAGTAGTTGAAACACGTGTTATCACGTTGGATGCAGGTTCTCATTTGAATAAAACAGTTGTGGTTTATGATAACCTGAAAGAAACTACTCCGGTAGTTGCTGGTATCGTATTGCACGAACCGGATGGTGCTGTAGTAGCTGATGCTGCTAACGGTTATATCACTTATGTAGATCCTACGGATAATGTGAATAATAACAATGGTAAGATCTTCGTAGGTGCTGCTTTCCCGGCTACTGTAAAAGAAGCTAAATCGTTGCTTTTCCCTGAAAAGGAGAAGAATGAACTGCGCGGTGGTGCCGATGGTCATGTACTGGCTATCAGCGATTACGAGCCGGGTTCAGAATATGTTTACTACTGGGGTGCAGCTTGGGATAAGGCTGACATCAAGACTCCGGAAGCATGGAATGCATATATGGCAAATTATGCTCAGCAAGTACGCAATCCGTTGACGGTGACAATTAAGTAATCGATACTGTATAGAATAAAAATGCCCTCTGAATATTTTCTATTCGGAGGGCATTTTTTTATATAACTATGTAATTAGGATTACAATAACTTAAACTCGTACCCTTCTTCTTCCAGAAAATCAAGTGCCCGTGGCAATGCATATTGCAGGTTTCCGTTATTCCAGGATTTTAATGAATCATGGAAAGTGATAATAGAGCCATTTCTTGCATATCTCATCACATTGGCAAGTACTTGCGGACCACGTAACTTCTTACTGTAATCACGGGTTACTAAATCCCACATTACAATTTTATAGCGTCTTTTTAATACGAAATATTGTCCCCAACGCATATGCCCGTGTGGCGGGCGGAAGAGGTCTGTTTTCATCAGTTCGTTTGCTTTGTCTGTATTGGCAAGGTAATTATCAGACAAATACTCAAATCCGCGAATATGGTTGAAAGTGTGGTTGCCAATGCGGTGCCCTCGGTCTATTACCATCTGAAATACATCAGGATGCTTACGTATATTGTCTCCCACCATGAAGAAGGTGGCTTTAATATTGTGTTTATCCAATAATTCAAGTACCCAAGGGGTTACTTCGGGAATAGGGCCATCATCAAAAGTCAGGTAGACGGCTTTTTCGTTCGGATCCATTCGCCAGATGGCACCGGGATATAACTTTCGGACAAACTCAGGAGGTTGTTCTATAAACACGATTATTAGTAGTTAGCGGTTAGTAGTTAGGGATTTATATGATTAGTGATTAGCGATTAGCAGTGGGGGCTACAGTCGCTAATCACTAATCACTATCTGCTAATAACTTTATTTCATCCGGTCAACACACATTTGATATAGCTCGTTCAGCTTGCTGTCGTATACGGGAGCCAATTCTGAGTTATACTTCTGCATGAGCTTAACTTCTGTGCTGAGGATAGGCAATTGATAGTCAACAACTTCATGGCTGGACATTGCAAAGCGTTGGTCATCCAGGCTCAGATACCATGTGAGGTATTCCACAGCTTTATCGGCAAGTGCCTTCATGATGTTGTCGCCTTTCTCTTTTTCACCCAACTGATAGTATGCTTCTGCCATTTGCATAGCACCATTTTGCCAGTCATAAGGTACGTTATAGGCAGGAATCATCTTCTCGGCGTACTCCAAGGCTGCTTTAGCCTTATCCGTCTTGCCTTCGCGTATCAACTGGCCAATGAGTTGTGAGAAGATACGACGATGAGAATAACACATACGCATAGCATTCTCATCAATATAGATACCTTCCTTATCAATTCCACCGAATTTGAACTTGTTCATCAGGTTGTCGTACATTTTTTCGCTATCCAACTTGACACCTGTTTTTTCAGTATCAAACGGAGTGAAGCGGTAAGTCAGACCTTCCTGGACGAAGTGGTTGCCCATGCCAAGGTGGTTTTCCGTACCTACGCTGACTGCCATATAGATAGGACGTTCCCAATTGGCTTCAGCCAGCATTTCAAGCATCATCAGTTCGCTCTTATAGAGGGCACGTTTACCTTTCAGTGAAATGTGCATATAGTCGGGGATACTGTCACCCGGTATCATCATACCACTGCGGCGTACAGCTTCCTTGTCCACCTTCATCATGATGCTGTCTGTAGGAATCACCTTAAGGTCATCATTCTTGCTGCGTACCCAGTATTTCAGGATGTTCTGAAGTTCGTACGGATTTTCTCCGAATTCTTTCTTCACATTTACCAATGCTTCAGGGTTACCGTTCAGTGCCTGCTTTTCAGCCTCAGCATAGAGGGCGTCGATGCTCTTTTTATAATCAGGCTGTACAGGGATGTATTCGTTAGTTCCTTCTACATACTCCATACGGTCCCAAGTGATGGGCAGTGACGGAGAGTCGTAGGCAGGACGTTTCATCTGATCGATGTACCAGTCCGTTTGCAAGTAGCTGAGGTTACAGGTACGTGCATCTGTACGGAAACCTTCTGTCTCCTGATTGTACCATAAGGGGAATGTATCGTTATCACCGTTGGTGAAGATAATCGGATTACCGGTTTCTTGCAGAGACATCAGGTAGTTCTGACCAAAGTCACGTGCCAGATAGCGGTCGCTGCGATCGTGGTCATCCCATGTCTGGCTTGCCATCTGTATGGGGACAAGCAGGCAGACAACAGATACCAGCGTTGCGGCGGGAAGTTCTTTCATCTTGGCATAATGCTGCAACAGACGGACAATACCTGCCACACCCATACCTATCCAGATGGCAAAGGCATAGAACGACCCGGCATATGCATAGTCACGTTCACGCGGCTGACTCGGTGTCTGGTTCAGGTAGAGCACAATGGCGATACCCGTCATAAAGAATAGGAAGAACACCACCCAGAATTGCTGGATGCCCTTTTGTCCACGGTATGCCTGCCATAACAGGCCAATGATACCGAGCAACAAAGGCAGACAGTAGAAGACGTTGTGTCCCTTATTGTTTTGCAACTCTTGTGGCAACAGGCTTTGGTCGCCTACCAGGAAGTTATCGATGAACGAAATTCCTGTGATCCAGTTGCCATGTTCTATTTCTCCACTACCCTGCAGATCGTTCTGGCGTCCGGCGAAGTTCCACATGAAATAGCGCCAATACATCCAGTTGAGCTGATAGGTGAAGAAGAACTTGATATTTTCCCACTGTGTAGGCATATTCACCATCACCATTTGTCCGCATTGGTCGTAAGGAATGTCATTACCTTTTATGTCTACCCAAGCTTGATATTCCCTGGCGTGCTGACTGCTGTACATGCGCGGGAAAAGCATGTTCTGAGCATATTCGTATTCGATACGTCCGGGAATTTCGATATAGCTATCCTTTTCATCGGGCGTAGCTTTTTCTTTGCGGATAAATTTGGTACCACTGTATGAAACGCGTGGTTCGCAATAACCGTCTTTTACATCGAGGGCAACTTTAGAAGAGAATGCTTGTCCGTAGAACAACGGACGGGTTCCGTATTGTTCGCGTCCCAGATATTCACCCAGCGTGAAGATATCTTCAGGTGAGTTCTGGTCCATCGGCGTATTGGCTGTAGAGCGGATCACGATGATGGCATAAGAAGAATATCCGATGACGATCATCATTGTACAAAGCAATGATGTGTTCAGCGTACGCGCGGAAATGCGATATTTCTCTTTCATGCTTGCCTGCATCTTCGGGCTGAGATAGAAGAACAGGAAAGCGATAACTATAATACCTATTACTACAGCACTTGTTCCGTGTCCGTAGAATGGGATACCCAACAGGGCGATAGTCAACACGAAGGAGATGGCCATGCGCATCTTGTTTTTCTCCGTGTAGCTTTCGTATATACCCCAGATAATGGAGCCTGCCAGCACAATGATATAAACCATTACACCACTGTTGAAGGACATTCCTAACGTATTTACGAAGAACAGTTCGAACCAGCCGCCTACTTTTACAATACCCGGTACCATACCATAGAGTACGACAGCCACTAAAATGCCGGAAGCAAGCAATGCCAGCAATGAGCCTTTGGCATTTGCGTTTGGCACTTTTTTGTAGTAGTAAACCAGTACGATGGCGGGTAAACAAAGCAAGTTCAGCAAGTGTACACCAATACTCAATCCGGTCAGATATGCGATCAAGATAAGCCAACGGTCGCTGTGCGGTTCGTTAGCCACATCTTCCCATTTCAGTATCAGCCAGAATACAACGGCTGTGAAGAGAGAAGAGAATGCATAAACTTCACCTTCAACGGCACTGAACCAGAAAGTATCACTGAATGTATATGCCAGTGCACCTACCAGGCCGCTACCCATGATGGTAATCAACTGTCCTTTAGTAATATTATTTTCATCTGTAGCCACAAGTTTGCGTACCAGATGCGTGATGCTCCAGAACAGGAACAGAATACAAGCGCCACTCATCAGTGCACTCATATAATTCACCATTTTAGCAACGGTGCTCGGATCTGAAGCAAATTGTGAAAAGAGGTTGGCTACCAGCATGAAGAAAGGTGCTCCGGGTGGGTGTCCTACTTCCAGTTTGTAGCCGGTAGTGATAAACTCCGGGCAGTCCCAAAAGCTTGCAGTCGGTTCTATAGTCATGCAGTAGACCGTGGCTGCAATGATGAAAGTAATCCAACCTACGAGGTTGTTTATGGTTCTGTACTGTTTCATTCGGAAATAATTCGTTATGTTTTTAAGTTATATCTCTGTATTTTAGCGTATACGGGCGCAAATATAGTGATTTAACTGCTAAAACTGTGGAAGTAATGCATATTTATTAGGATAGGTTAAAAGATATACATTGATTTTTGGTAGATAAAAGTTTCATGAAAATTCAGTTTACCCCAAATGGTAACTTTGTTCACTCCACACGGTAACTCCATTTACATACCGCGGTAAAGACCGTTACATGCCGCGGTAAAGGTCGTTACAATAAGGAGTAAAAGCCGTTACATACGGCGGTAAATGCTTTTACATTTTACAATAAACAGTCGGTAAATGCTATTTATTGATTATCAGTAAATTAATAAAAAACCATCAGCGATCTTTAGTTCATTTCTGTGCGGATAGGAATGAAATGATGATTTATCAGTTCGCTTTTGATAGTACCGCTTAATCATTTGCTCCATTTCTTATCCATAATGAGCATAATTCAAGGCTTGATTCCAAAGATAAATATACAAATTATACATTCATGTATAATACATCTATGTATAACTTTGTTTGAAATATGTGCAAAACACTATTTTTGTACTTGTTCTGGTAATGATTTGTATTCTTTCCTGCTTTTTCAATGTTTGCAGTTACAACATCCACATTCATCTCCGTGCTTATGTTCCGCCAATATGCGATGCGGCAGAGCTCCATGTCCCAGCAGTTCTATCGGGCAATTGAAGTTCCGTTCCAGCCATTCTTCGCTTACACCCGTATCGGGATGGTAATCTAGCGTCTCATTCACGCAGGCGATGGATTTCACCTGTTGCAACACTGTGCCGATGTCATGGCTGACAAGAATGATAGCGCAATCATGGTTAATCTCAGCCAGCAATTCGTAAAGCCGGGCTTCGAAGCGCTTGTCTATATACGTACTGGGCTCGTCGAGGACAACAAGTGCAGGATCGGAAATGATGGCACGTCCTAGTAGGGCACGTTGTAATTGTCCGCCACTCAATGCACCGATAGCACGTTTTTCCAGACCTTCCAATCCCATGCGGGCAATCACTTGCCGGGCTTTTTCCCGATGCGTCGCAGTGAAGCGTGAAATCAGTGACTTTTGTGAACTGAGTCCTGAAAGAATCACTTCTTCCACTGTTATAGGAAATTTACGGTCAATGCTATTGTATTGGGGTAAATACCCCATTTTTAGAACGGAGCGATTGGCTGTCAGTGCCGGGCGTTGCGCTGCGCTTCCCTGCTTGTCACTTGTCACGAATCGCTTATCACTATATAAAATTTCTCCTGCTGTAGGTTTCAGCAGGCCGAGAATACACTTGATGAGCGTTGTTTTTCCACCACCGTTGGGGCCGATGATACCCAGAAAATCCCGGTCGTAAACGGTGAGGTTTACATTACGCAGCACTGTACGGCTATCATAACCAGCGCTGAGATTTTTTATTTCGATAAGGGGCGTACTCATTTCTTTACTCTATTTTACAGTCTCCGATTACTTCTTAACGACCAGTTCCCTGGCAATGTTCAACATCTCTTCTTCCCAATCGTAAGAAAGCGGATTGATAGGAACTACCTTCGTATCTGTTTGTTTAGCTATGATTTCTGCATTGCGGCGGTCGAATTCAGGTTGTACGAAGATGACGCGTACCTTTTCCTCCTTGCAGGTATCTATCAGGTTTTTGAGATGGGAGGGAGAGGGCTCTTTTCCATCTTCTTCAATAGAAATCTGATGTAAACCGTAGTCGCGTGCAAAGTAGGACAATGCCGGATGATAAATCATAAAGGCACGGTCCGCATTGGGGGCAGAGAGCATGTGGCAGATAAGGCTGTCGGTATGTTCTATCTGATTACAGAGGTTTTTATAACGCTCCATGTAAGTTTCTTCATTATTCTTGTCGATGGTGCACAGGGCGTTTACAATATTTCCGGCAATAATTTGCGCGTTGTAAGCGGAACTCCAGATATGTGGTTCTACACCGAGGATGTGGTGTTCATCTTCCTGGATAGAATCGTGGGCATGCGCTTCGTCGTCGCCGTGATGGTGGTGGACGTGAGAGGAATCAAAAATCAAATCGATACCGCGGGAAGTGTCGAAGAACTGCAAATGTGGCGCATTATCTGTCAGCTTATCCATCCAGGTTTGTTCAAAACCGATATAGCCGATGCGGAAGTATGCTTTACTTTTGGCAAGATCGACAAGTTGCTGCGGAGTAGGGTCATACGTTTCCGGACTGCTACCTTTGGGTACCATGCTGACAACGTTGAAGTTATCTCCTGCGATGGCTTCGGTGAAGTAGCGTAACGGTTCGATGGTAACAGTGATGACAGGTTTATCGTCTTCATTCTTATTTTGAACGCTGTTATTCTTGCAAGACATGGCAAGCAAAGCAGCGAGGATGTACAGGAATGTTCGTTTCATTTCTTTCTTTATTATATTTATGGTTTCCAATATTTGTTGTAGTAACGCTTTAAAAATAGTCTGGTACATCAATGATAATTTTTCTCCTATTGGGAAAAAATATTTTTCCGGTAGGAGAAATATAACACCCATTTATACCAAGTTATTTTTAATGATTACATAACTTAGTTGTTTGTTCTCTTGGTTGCTCTCAGTATTTCCCGTTTTCCGTCCGGAGGCCCCGGAAGGCGTTCCACAAGAAACCCGATAGCTTGCAACATACGGCGGATAACACCTTTGGCGCAATACGTCGTTAATATTCCCCCTATATTCATAGATGCGTAAAGTGAGTGAAATAGCTGCTCGTTCCACATTTCAGGTTGCTTTTCGGGGGCGAAGGCATCGAAATAAACGAGATCGGGATTTAATGATAAAGTACTCACTGTATTTGCATCTGCCTGTATTTTTCGCAGAGTGAAGTACGTGGATATTCTCACATCCTCTTCCCATGGTGCAGTATGTAACTGCTTAAACAGCAGGTTGTCACTATATCCCAATACATCGACTTCTTCCCAGGCAAGAGGATAAAGTTCAATACCGGTATAGTGTACGGGACGCTTTTCTTGTTCGGCAGCTTCCAGTGTAAGCAGGGCATTCAGCCCGGTACCGAAACCTATTTCCAGAACATGCGGCTGGGGTGCAGCCGAAGCTTTCAGTCCCATATCTATAAAGATGTGCTGCGACTCTGTACGCGCTCCTTTCACCGAATGGTAATGTTCATTCAGTTCCGGCACAAACAGCGTTGCACTTCCGTCTTCCGTATGTTCTATGATTCGTTTCATAACTCTTAAAACATTGATATTACTCCTTGCAATGCCAACAGCATCAAGATGTATCGCACCAGCTTTCCGGCAAACATGGATGAGGTAGTCAGCCATACATTGCTGCGCATGAAACCCAGCGCAATGGCTATTGCCTCGCCCACAAAAGGCAGGAATGCAAAGAAAGCCATCAGAGCACCTTTTCCTTGCAGGAAAGCTTGCATCTTGTCTACTTTCTCCTTTTTTACTTTAAAATATTTCTCTATCCAGTCTATCTTACCTAAACGCCCCATGTAGTAGCACGTCATACCGCCTATTGTGTTCCCCAATGTAGCAGAGAGGACACACATGGCAGGATTCAGCCCCACTTTCACCAATGCTATCATTACCAGCTCTGAACTGAACGGAATGATGCTTCCCGCCAGTAAAGCGGAGATGAAAAGGCCGAAATAGCCCCAGTCTATCAGGAGTTGAACCAGTGAATCTACAAAAGCGTCCATATATTAAATCCGAATAAAAGTACAAGCCCTGCGAGGGCACAAATGAAAAACACATTGGAAGCCCGACTGTTCGTCAGCACCACGAAATGTCCTGTCAGGATACTGACACCTATCAGCAGCAGAGGCAGGAGATGAACCGTCAAAACCGGTTGTAACAGGATATAGGCAAAGATGCAGAAGCTCAGAAAAATAAGAAAATGCAGATAACTGCGGGTACGTATCTTATCTTCGTAACCTGCCACCAGACAGTGGATGGAACTGACTAGGTATAATACGAACAGATAGCCCAATGTAGCTATTTCCCACAAGGGGAAGTCCCAGAGATTAATAGGGTGGAATGTTGCCAGTTCGATGAAAGGCTGGTAAAATAAGCCCATTTCATCGTAGAAGTAAGCATGTCCCAATAGAAACCAGTAGGGTAAAGCCCAACCGACCAGACTGCCGAAAAAGCTCTTTGGAGTGAGTGCCTGAAAACTGTGTGCACCTATCCAGTAGAGGGGAATAAACAGTGTCAGTTGTGGGAAGAACAGACTACCCAACCCGATAAAGAGGAACGAATAGAACATAGTGCCTGCCGGACGGGAATGTTGGTAGCCCTTGAACAGGAAGAATAGAGATATAAGAAATGCTATCGAGGCAAAGTCCCCGGCATAAACTGGATGCAGGGCCGGACAAACGGATATAAACAGGAAATAAATGGCCGTTTGTACGGATGCCCGCATACGGATGATGGCAAAAGTATTGTTTAGTTCTATCAGGAAGTAACCGACGACGCCATAGAAGATGAAACTTAAAGGTGTACTTGCCCATGCCGGAATATATCCATCTATGATAGTATCCCACAGGGGATAATTACTTTTTATTACCGGAACTTCAGGCAATAGAATAGAGGTCAGTATCCAGCAGAATAGTGACAAGAGGATGGCAGCGGGCAGTGTGAAACGTCCCGCTGTGATCCGGTTCTGTAGTCGTTTACTTCGTATCATAATATTAATTGTGGTAAGGTGATAGGGTGATAAAGTGATAATATCACCCTATCACTCTTTTAAAGGTCGAAGCCGATATCACGGCGGAAATACTTCTTGTCGAATTGAATCATTTCCGCAACTTTATAACTCTTGGCAAGGGCTTCTTCTTTGGTTTCACCATACGAACATACGGCAATTACGCGTCCGCCGTTTGTTACCACTTGGCCGTCTTTCATTGCTGTTCCGGCATGGAAGAGGATGCTGTCTGTAACGGTAGCTTCTTCAAATCCGGTCATTACTTTACCTTTCTCGTAAGCTTCGGGATATCCGCCGCTGACGAGCATGACGCAAGCAGCCGTACGCGGATCCATTGTCAATGTCTTTGTATCGAGGTTCACGTCGCGTACACCTTCCAGAAGTTCCACGAAGTCGCTCTGTACACGTAGCATGACGCTTTCTGTTTCGGGGTCTCCCATGCGGACATTATATTCTATGACCATCGGTTCGCCTTTCACACGGATCAGTCCGAGGAAGATGAAACCTTTATAAAGGATGTCTTCTTCTTGCAGTCCGCGGATGGTGGGCTCAATGATACGGGTACGCACTTTTTCCATAAATACCTCGTCGGCAAAAGGAACGGGAGTCACGCTTCCCATACCACCGGTATTCAGACCTTTGTCACCTTCGCCGATGCGTTTGTAATCTTTGGCAACGGGCAACACTTTATAGTTTTTGCTGTCTGTCAGCACAAATACGGAGCACTCGATGCCGCTGAGGAATTCTTCGATAACTACCGTGGCACTGGCCTGACCGAACATACCACCAAGCATTTCTTTCAGTTCCTTTTTGGCTTCTTCGAGTGTAGGAAGGATCAGTACGCCTTTTCCTGCGCAAAGACCGTCGGCTTTCAGCACATAGGGTGCTTCAAGGGTTTCAAGGAAAGCGAGTCCTTCTTCCAGATTTTCGGCATTGATGCTTTTGTAGCGGGCGGTGGGGATGCCATGACGTTCCATGAAACCCTTGGCAAACTCCTTGCTGCCTTCCAATTGGGCACCCTTGGCAGTAGGGCCAATGATGGCGATATGTTGTGTGGCGGCGTCTCCGGCAAAGTTGTCGTAGATACCTTCTACCAACGGATCTTCGGGACCTACCACAATCATATCTACTTTTTCTTTCAGGGCGAAAGTTTTCAGGGCAGGGAAGTCGGTAGCTTTGATAGCTACATTCTCGCCTACTGCACTGGTACCGGCATTACCGGGGGCGATAAAAAGTTTCTCTACTTTCGGGCTTTGGGCTATTTTCCATGCCAGAGCGTGCTCGCGGCCGCCACTTCCTAATAATAATATCTTCATCTTTATATTTCGTTTAATTTATTGCTTCTATTTTATTTTATAAATTGTCTTCAAAATATCTTGTTATCTTCTCATGCAGATGTACTCGGTCACGTCCTATGACATTGTGCTTATGCGTGGGATAAATGAATAAATCGGGATACGTGCGTGCATCCACACAGGCTTTTATGAACGAAAGTGTGTGTTGTGGCACACAGGTATCGTCATGGTCATCGTGAATCAGTAATAGATGTCCTTTCAGGTTGCCTGCCAGATTCTTCAGGTTGCATTGTTCGTAACCTTCCGGATTGCTTTGCGGCGTATCCATGTAGCGTTCTCCGTACATAATTTCATAATATCCCCAGTCAATAACCGGACCGCCTGCAACACCTACTTTGAATATCTCCGGATAGCGGAGCATCAGGGCTGTAGTCATGTGTCCGCCAAAGCTCCATCCGTGTACACCGATGCGGTTACCGTCTACGTAAGGCAGGCTTTTCAGGAATTCCACACCTTTCACCTGGTCTTTTCCTTCTTCGATGCCGAGATGGCGGAAGGTGACATTTTCAAATTCAAGACCACGGTTATCGCTTCCGCGATTATCAAGGGTGAACATGATATAACCTTTGTTTGCCATGTAGATGTCCCAGCCGCGTGCACCGTTTTGCCAGCCACCGGTGACCATCTGTGCGTGCGGACCGCCATATACATAGATGATGGTGGGGTATTTCTTTGCCGGGTCGAAGTCTGCGGGTTTCACAAGGCGGTAGTAGAGGTCGGTCACGCCGTCGGCCGCCTTGATGGTACCGGTTTCTATATTTGGCATAGTGAAGCCCTTGAACGGATCTTCTGCTGTAAGCAGTGTATATTCCCGATGTTTTTTCGGGTTGGCAGACATTATCTTTATGCTACGGGGGCAAGTGGGCGAAGAAGATTTGTCAATGAGATGCGTACCCATAAAGCCGGATAGCTGTGCCGAATGAATTCCTTCAGAGTTTCCTAAAAGGCTTCGTTTACAGTCCTTCAGACTGACAGAGTAAATATTGCTTTGTAGAGGAGAAGTTTCAGTACTCTGAATAATGACGTGCTGCGTCTGCCGGTTGAATCCTAATACTTGTTGTACCAACCATTCGCCTTGGGTCAGTTGCTTCAGCAATTCTCCTTTTACATTGTATAGATAGAGATGATTGAATCCGTCACGCTGGCTTTGGTAGATAAACTTGTTGTTGTCCCATGGCAGGAATACGATGGGGTGTTGAGGTTCTACGTATTTGGGATGCGTTTCCTCAAAGAGAGTAGCCATTAATTCACCGGTCTCGGTGTTGTATTGGCATAGTTTGGCATAATTCTGGTCGCGGTTCAATTCGATAAGATAGATGCTTTTGGCATCCGGAGCCCAACTGATATTGGTGAAATAACGGTCTGTGGGATCACCTGTGTTCAGATAGACCGTTTTCTGTGTTTCGGTGTTATAGATGCCTACCGTTACTTTATGGCTTGTCATGCCTGCCATAGGGTAACGTACATTATTCAGTTCACCTATGCGTGCTGTGATGTCTACCAATGGATATTGTGTTACCATGCTCTCATCCATCCGGTAGAAAGCGAGCAGGTTTCCCTGGGGACTCCAATAGGTACCTTTGTTGATACCAAATTCATTGCGGTGTACGCTTTGGCCGCATACGATACCTTCAGCTTCGGTGGTTACCTGACGAGTTTGTCCGTCATTGGTCATTACGTAGAGATTGTTGTTGAGTGTATAGGCCAAGTGGCGGCTCACTTCGTTCCAATCTTCATTGGCAGCTTGGGCGGGACACGGTTGGTTCCAAATTAACTCTTTCTTTTTCCAGTCGATAAGTACGCGGTATTTACCGGTGTTCAGCAAAAGGAGTGGGTCTACTTGGAGCAGAATTCCAATAACAGCACTGTGGGGAGTATTGATGGTCTTTGCGGAGTAGAAGTTACGCAACTTTCCTAACTCTTTTTCTGCCAATAGCTTATTGGCCTCTTTCAGGGTAATGACTGTGAAATTTTCTCCTGCTTTTGCTCCTACTCCATTTACTGCCCAAATGCCTTTTATACTGTCGATACCCAATTCTAAGCATGCGGCATCACCATACCACTGATACCATTTGTTTTCAGCAATGCGATACGTTTCTCCGCCAGGAAGCAAATCTTCCAGCGTTGGTTTCTTTAAATCTTGTGCCATAACGTTTGTTGCAAAGAGAGTGGGTAACGCCAATAGCGCTATTCCCATCCATTTACAGATTATCTTCATGTTCATAGTCATTTATTGTCATTCTCTTTTCTGAATCCTTTTATTTCTATTCTGCCCATCGGAGTGCTTTTCACTTGTATTGCAGCACTCAGCTTTGCGAAGGCGGAGAAGAGCTCGTCGAATTGTTTCTCGTAACTGTCTCTGTCGGAGGTGACGTCTTCTTCCAGGTATTCAATGCGTTCTCTTAGTTCGTCAAGTTCTTTCTTTGGGGCGTGGGAGAGAAGATATTGTCGCATACGGACGAAGGCGCGCATGATGTTGATGTTGACTTCGATGGCTTTGGGACTCCGGAGGATGCCGGAAAGCATGGCGACGCCTTGTTCGGTGAAGGCGAAAGGGGAGTAGCGGGTACCGCCTTTGTTTGAGGTTGCAATTTGCAACCTCAAACTGGAAATCAGACAGTTAACTTCTTCGTTTGATAATTGGAACATAAAATCTTCAGGAAATCGCTCTGCATTTCTTCTTACCATTTGTTTGAGGTATTTTGTTTCTACCTCATACATCTCCGCCAAATCAAAGTCCAGCATCACCTTCTGACCTCTGATTTCGTATATCTTATTCTCTATAATAATTAGATCATCCATTTATGCCTTGTCCTTTTAAGGTCGCAAATTGCGACCTTATATTGTCTACCAATAAGTTATCTTCTACTTCCCTGACTTGAACTCCCAATTTGGAATATCAAGTTGATACTTGTAACTTATCTCTTTTATGTTTTGTCAGTTTGAGGTCACAATTTGTGACCTCAAACTGTTTATCAGCAACTTACTCCCCGTCTTCCCTCTTTCTCGGCTTAAACTCCCTTTTCGGCTTAAACTCTCCGCTTCCTCCCGGACGGCGTTCCCTGTCGAACGGTTTCCGTTCCCGGTCTCCATCCTTGCGGAACTCCCTCGGCTTGAACTCACCTCTCGGCCTATCTTCTTTTGAACCAAACTCACGGGGTTTGCTGTCTCTTGGTCTGAACTCCCTCGGTCTGTCGTCTCTGGATTTGAATTCGCCCGGTTTACGAGATTCCCTTGGTTTGAATTCTCTCGGTTCTCTAGACTTGAAGGCGGATTCTTCGTTTTCGCCTTCGCCCTCACCTTCCTGCTTCTTGAACTCCTTATACTTTCCGTCGAAAATCTCGTATTTACGGAATTCACATTCCAGTGCACCGTTGAACAAAGGTATCTTGGCGGTCGGTTTCAGTCCTATCTGGTCGAAGCACTCTTCACGGTAAGAAAGCACCCATGCCGTGTTTCCGATGAAAGCATGTTTCAGGCGTTCGCCTATCATCTGATACAATCCCAGCAGGTTGTTGGTAGAGATACGTTCTCCATAAGGCGGGTTGGTGATGATCATTGATTTCTCCGCGGGTTGCTCAAATTGCTGGAACGGCTGTAACTTCAAGACAATATCTTTCGATACACCTGCCGCTTTCACATTGTGTGTAGCTATTTCATTAGCTTGCGGGTTATTGTCGTAGCCATATATCTTATGCGTAAATTCGCGTTCTTGACTATCGTCATTGTAAATCATGTCGAACAAATCCTGATCGAAGTCATTCCACTTCTCAAAAGCGAATTCCTTGCGGAACACTCCCGGAGCAATGTTGCGTGCAATCAGTGCCGCTTCAATGGGAATTGTACCCGAACCACACATCGGGTCTATTAAGTCACATTCCCCTTTCCATCCTGTCATCAATATCATTCCGGCAGCCAGTACCTCGTTTAGCGGAGCTTCTACCGCTTCCTGGCGATACCCGCGGCGGTGCAGTGACTCGCCCGATGAGTCGAGAGAGAGCGTACAAGTGGTCTGTGCAATGTGTATATTCAGCAATACATCCGGTTTGTTGATGCGTACGGACGGGCGTTTGTTAAACTTATCACGGAAATAGTCCACAATGGCATCTTTTACTTTGTAAGAAACGAACTTGGAATGGCGGAACTCTTCGCTGAATACAACGGCATCTACGGCAAAGGTTTTCTCTACATTCAGGATCTCTTCCCAGCAGATAGCTTTGATTTGGTCATACACTTCATCAGCGTTCTTGGCTGTGAAGCTTTTGATTGGTTTTAGAATACGTATTGCTGTACGCAGGCAGAAGTTTGCTTTGTACATCATTTCCTTGTCTCCACTGAAAGACACCATGCGTCGGCCTATTTCTATGTCGTTTGCTCCTAATGCAGTCAGTTCTTGTGCCAGTACTTCTTCCAGTCCTTGGAATGTTTTGGCAATCATTTGAAAGGATTCCATTTATTTGTTTTTGATTTTACGATTTACAATTTGATGGCTGAAGTTGTTGCAACTTCTTCTATCTTGTTGTTTTTCTTTATAATTATATATTCAATTTCTCTCTCTTCTGAAACACTTGTACTTTCCGTATGCAACACTTGTGTGGCTTTTCTGAAATACTTGTGTCGTTCTGCCGGAACACTTGTGTCCTGCAAACGGGTTGCTTTGACCTGCGCGGCGGTTATTTTTTTGCTTTAGTCTGTACAATTCTCGCTCCTGGCGGCACATTTTCCGTTACCCAGATATTACCGCCTACTGTGGCACCCTGTCCGATGGTGATGCGTCCCAGGATGGTGGCATTGGAATAGACGATAACATTGTCTTCCAATATCGGATGGCGTGGAATACCTTTGATCGGCTTGCCGTCAGCATCCAGTGGGAAACTCTTGGCACCCAGCGTCACTCCCTGATACAGTTTCACATTATTGCCGATAATGCATGTTTCACCAATTACCACACCTGTTCCGTGGTCTATGGTGAAGTGGCTGCCGATGACGGCACCCGGGTGGATATCTATTCCCGTCTCGCTATGGGCCATTTCGGTGATAATGCGGGGAATGAGAGGAACACCGAGCCTCAGCAGTTCGTGCGCAATACGGTAATTGCTGATGGCGCGTATGGCTGGGTAGCAACTGATTACTTCTCCGAAACTATGTGCGGCAGGGTCTCCATTGTAAGCAGCCGCTACATCCGTAGCCAGTACACGGCGCATTTCCGGCAGGTGGCTGATGAACTTGGCGGCAATCAGCGCAGCTTCTTCACGTTGGAGTTCGGTGCAGCAACTGCATTCGCCGTCGCCGGTAAAGCAAAGACCTGCAAGCACTTGCTCGGTCAGTAAGTCGAACAAACGTTCAACATTCACTCCGATGTGGTACTTTACGGTACGACTGTTGACTGTGGAATTACCGAAATAACCAGGGAAAAGTATGGCACGCGACAGCTCTACGATGTCATGCAACGCTTTGGCCGAAGGCAATGGATTACCGTCCGTGTGCTGATGAAACAGTCCTCTGTAAGACGAACTTTCCGATAGTTCATCGACTGTCTGTGTCAAAATGTGAGTAAAGTTCAATGGACTCATTGGGATATCCTTTTATAATAAGGTGGGTACAAAGGTAACTATTCTCAGCGAAAATCCCTCATTTATAGTATGAAAATCCCACAAATATGGTATTTCTTGTGAACCGTTATCTCGCTATCTTTGTACTTTATAAAGAAGAGTATAAATTAAAACCCAATAAGTTATGAAAAAGATAGCAAAACAGCTCACTGATCTTGTGGGCAACACTCCCTTGCTGGAGCTGAGCAATTACAATAAAGCGAAAGGTTTAAAAGCCCGTCTGATCGTGAAACTGGAGTCATTTAACCCTGCCGGAAGTGTGAAAGACCGCGTGGCATTGGCGATGATTGAAGATGCGGAAGCTTCCGGTTTGCTGAAACCCGGAGCCACTATTATAGAACCTACCAGTGGAAACACCGGAATCGGGCTTGCATTTGTTGCTGCTGCAAAAGGTTATAAACTGATTCTTACGATGCCCGACACCATGAGTGTAGAACGCCGTAACCTGCTGAAAGCCCTTGGTGCCGAACTGGTGCTTACACCGGGTGCCAATGGCATGAAGGGTGCCATAGCCCGTGCTGAAGAACTGAAAGCTGCTACTCCGGGTGCGGTAATTCTTCAGCAGTTTGATAACCCTGCAAACCCTGCCATGCACGAACGTACTACGGGACAGGAAATCTGGAGGGATACGGAAGGAGTGGTTGATATTTTTGTAGCCGGTGTCGGTACCGGTGGAACCGTTAGTGGTGTAGGTGCGGCCCTGAAGAAGCATAATCCGGGGGTGAAGGTGATGGCAGTGGAACCTACCGATTCTCCCGTACTTTCGGGAGGTGCACCGGGAGCACATAAGATACAGGGGATCGGTGCCGGTTTTGTTCCTAAGAACTACAATCCGGCAGTAGTAGATGAAATTCTGCAGGTAACGAATGATGATGCTATTCGTGCGGGTCGTGAATTGGCTAAGTTGGAAGGTTTGCTGGTAGGAATTTCATCCGGAGCAGCAGTCAGTGCAGCTACCCGCCTAGCACTTCTTCCTGAAAACATAGGAAAAACAATAGTCATATTATTGCCGGATACAGGCGAACGTTATCTTTCGACGTTGCTGTATGCGTTCGAAGAATATCCGCTGTAAGATGCCTGATGGATTCTTTTAATGGAAATTTGTTGAATATTTGTTATCGGATTTCGGAGTGAAGAAGTGTTCTGATTGAAAATGTCGTACAGACTGAACTTAGAATGGTATAGATAAATATTTCTTTTATGTCCTTTAGAAGTGCCTGTGGCCCTACTTTGGTAGGGCTACACCTTTTACCCCGGATAGCTACACCATTTCGCGGTCACTTCAAATATTGACACAACCTCTAAGTCAGACTAATAGATTAATAATGTCAACACTCAACTCAAGCGGATAAGAAATACGACTAGCCAGAAACAAAAAAATCATTTCAAAAGTCATTGTACGTTTGGATTATTCTATCACAAATTAATTGAATATCAGTATTATGTTTTTTATTCCTTCCATCATATTCTAGTCCCATTTCGTTAACCAAGATATTTTGTAAATAGTTTATCAGTTTTTTCTTATCATGACAAAACTGAAGAATTACTGGAATATAATCTCTATATTCATCTATGGCTAACTCATAACCAACTCCAATAGGATTCCATTCGGCTAAAATTTGGTTTATCATTTCTGATTTTAATACCACCGTTCTCATAGTAATTGACATACTTACTTTTACTGATTTCTATAGAGACTGAAGAACCCACCCATGTCCATCCTTCAGCGATGTCGCCACCTCTTTCAGCCCAATGATAATTGCCGTCACTATCCTTATACCAATCCGCTCCCGTAGGATCTATCCTATTTATAGGATCACCTCCACAATAAACATAAGGAGAGGTCGGGTAATACTTTTCGGATGAAGGATCTACCGTAGTAAAGATTCCCAGTGCCGCATCATACTGCCTTACCCCATAATCATACCAGTTCAGCCCCTTCTTTGCATCCAGTTCCTTACCATTATACTTATAAGGCTGCACATTCTCCTCACTTGCAAAGACGCCTCCGAATGGATAATAATGGTTGATTTCTTCTACGCCACCGTTCTTGTTAACCAGTACCCGGTTG
>NZ_MSHA01000085.1:0-135720 GCF_001940965.1 Bacteroides sp. Phil13
AGTTCTGCGAAGACTTTGCAGGTTTCGTACATTGGTATGCAGACACAAGAAGTGGCAATTAAACGCAATCTAAAGATCGTGCTTAAGGCAGATGCTGCTATGCTTGATGAAGTAGTAGTAGTGGCTTATGGTGCTGCAAAAAAGAGTTCGTTAACCGGTTCTGTTGAAATAGTAAAAGCTGATCAGTTGTCAAAAGTACCGGTAAACAGTGTAGACCAAGCATTGCAAGGTAAAGCAGCAGGTGTGCAAGTAACTGCTGCAACTGGACGTCCGGGAGCAAGTGCTAATATTAAGATTCGTGGTACAAGTTCTATATCTGCCGGTAGTGATCCACTATTCGTAATCGATGGTGTACCTGTTTCTTCTGCAGATTTTGCAGCACTAAACTCGAATGATATTGAATATATGTCTGTATTGAAAGATGCATCTGCAACCGCAATATATGGTTCCAGGGGCTCTAATGGTGTTATTCTTATCACAACCAAGAAAGGTCAAAGTGGTAAAACTACAATTGACTTAAAAGCCATCTTTGGAATTTCTACCAGAACCTTATCTGATAGTGATTTTACAATGATGAATGCACAAGAAAAGCTTACTTATGAACGTCAGCTAGGTATTGGCCGCGGTTCATCTGGCGGAGCTAATGGTGGAGCAATGACTGATGCTGAAATTGCTGCTGCTAA
Source organism: Bacteroides sp. Phil13 (assembly GCF_001940965.1). Taxonomy (NCBI): domain Bacteria; kingdom Pseudomonadati; phylum Bacteroidota; class Bacteroidia; order Bacteroidales; family Bacteroidaceae; genus Bacteroides; species Bacteroides sp. Phil13. Next base: position 684 of record NZ_MSHA01000085.1, read on the forward strand.
AAATACAAATTGGGCTGATGAAATTTTCCGTACCGGTACTACACAGTCTTATGAATTGAATGTGGCAGGAGGTACTGACGCTACTCGTTTCTATTTATCAGGCCAATATTTTGATCAGGATGCTATAGTACCTGGTTCTTACCTTAGAAGAAGTACATTGCGTGCTAATCTTGAGCATAAAATTAAAGATGTAGTGAAAATTGGCTTTAATTCTTCTGCAGGTATTTCCAAGGAAGGTTTGCTAAGAACAGACCGTAATGCTTTGAATCCGTTCAACTATATCTTTAACGCTAATCCTTATGATGCTCCTTATAACGAAGATGGTAGCTATAATACTGACATGAAGGTTGCTGGTAATCAAATTAATATTTTTGAGAATATTGCAAATAATCCTGCAAGCTTAAGTAAACTTAAAATTATTGCAGCTTTCAATTTGGAATGGAGAATTTGGGATCAGCTCAAATATACAACGGTAGCAGGTGTAGATTTTACTCAATATCAAAACTACCAATTTAATAAACCGGAATCTCAATTATCACAGATTTTAGGTTCACCTTATGGTTATCGTAACGATCGTATTCAACAACGTTCTACTTGGGTATGGACCAATATGTTGAGTTATGACAAAACTTTTAATGATGTTCATGAAGTAAAAGCTGCAGCTGCAATGGAAGCTCAATCCAGCCATTACCGTACACTGACAGCTTCTGTTAGTGGTTTTGCAACTGGTAAATTGGATGCTATTTCAGTTGGAGCAACAGATAAAGATGTAGCAGGAAATACTACTGATTGGAGAATGCTTTCATATCTGGCAACTGCCGGTTATACTTATGATAGTAAATACATTATTGATGCAGCAATTCGTTGGGATGGTTCTTCACGTTTTGGAGCAGATAACCAATATGGTATGTTCTGGGCTGTAGGTTTAGGCTGGAACATGGAACGTGAATCATTCTTGCAAGATGTAAGCTGGCTTACTCGTTTGAAAGTTCGTGGTAGTGTAGGTACCAGTGGTAATAATAACATTGGCGATTATGCTGCACAAGGTGTATATGGTTATGGTAGCTATAATGGTGCATCAACTGCTTATCCTGCACGTTTACCGAATCCTGACTTATCTTGGGAAAAGAGTATGCAGGCATCTGTGGGTTTGGATGCTTCTTTGTTCGATTCACGTTTAAACGTTACATTTGATGTCTACCAACGTAAAACAACCGATTTGTTACTTTCAACTCGTTTGTCTATGACTTCAGGGTTCTCAAGTCGTATTGATAATGTTGGTGAATTGATGAACAAAGGGTATGAACTCTCTATCAGTGGTGATCTTATCAGAACCAATGACTGGAAACTGACATTGAATGGAATGATTTCTCAAAATAAGAATGAAATCAAAAAATTATATAAGGGAAATGATATTTCTGTTGGTTGGAATAACCTGATTAAAGAAGGTTATCCTATCAATGTCTATAAGATGGTTCGTTGGGCTGGAGTAAATCCTGCCAATGGTGACGCTTTGTACTATACTGCAGATGGCAGAATTACCAATACTTACAATTCAAATGACGCTGTAGTTTTGGATGGTAAGACTCCTGACCCCAAATATTTTGGTTCTTTTGGTGCAAATCTGTCATATAAAGGATGGGAATTAGCTGCAGATTTCTACTTCTCTGGTGGAAATTATATCTATAATCATATTCGTTTCTTTACGGAAAGTGATGGTGCACAGTATGGTAATAACCAAGATAAGAGTATGCTGTATGACCAATGGAAAAATCCGGGAGATATAACTAATGTGCCCAAACAAAGTATCAACAATAGTTCTTATCAGTCTACCAGATATCTGGAAGATGCTTCATACTTACGTTTGAGAAACTTAACCTTGGCATATACTTTCCCGAAGCAATGGCTAAAGGTAGCCCATGTAGAGAAGTTACGACTTTTTGCACAAGGTTTGAATCTGTTTACTGTAACAGGATTTAAAGGACTTGACCCTGAGGTAGGTGATTCACCTGCAGGTACAGGTGCAGGTGCTACAGGTGGTGTTCTTGACTTTAGCTACCCGGCTTCCAGAACGATCATGTTCGGTATTGAAATAGGTTTCTAATTATTATTTATGAATTTCAAAAAAGACACTCGTATGAAATTAATTAAAAAAACAATAATACCAGCAGTTGCTCTTTTTAGTTTGTCACTGACCGGATGTTCTGGTTTTCTGGATACCACTCCTCACGACTCTCTGAATAGTGACAATGCGCTAGAGTCTATGCAAGACTTTGATAATACAACCAATAGTGTATACGAATCAATTCGTTCGGCATCTTATACCACCGAGTTCATGTTGATGGTTCCAGACGTTATGTCTGATAATCTAACATTGAATCGTGACGGCCGTTTGATTTACAATGAATTTGCCGATTTCAAGTTTTACGCTGATACATATGGTGTAACTGGTATGTGGTCTGCTGCTTATAATGGTATTTTAGGTGCCAATGAGGTTATTACCCGTTTGGATGGTATGGAAATAGCTGAAGCAGATAAAAAGTTAGGTGCCAACCTACTTGCTGAATGTCTGGCTTTACGTGGCATGATACATTTTGATCTGGTACGTTTATATGGTAGAAACTATCAGCAGGCTTCTGACAGTGATTTAGGAGTTACTTATAAAAAAGATACGGAAACTGATTTTCCGGCACGTAATACTGTGAAAGAGGTATATACATGGTTGGTAGAAGATTTGGAAAGAGCGAAAGGATTGATGAGCGATGATTACAATGCTAAAATCAATTATCGCTTAAATAAGAAATCTGTTTGTGCTATTTTGGCACGTGTGTATCTAACAATGGGTGAAAATCAATTAGCTGTAACAAATGCAACAGCTGCTATTACAGGTGATGGCTCTGATATGGCAGATACTCAAGGTTTCAGCAAAGTATATACTACCAGTATGGCAGTTCCTGAGGTTTTATTCCGCATAGCACTTAAATCAGATGATGGAATTCTACCTGGTAACAGCTGGGGGCAAGGTGCTACAACCAGCTATGTAGGTAATTATTCTGTTTCTTGCGGATTAAGAGAACTGTATACAACCACTGACTGCCGTAATTCTGTTATCAAAATGGTTACCAGCGAAAGTGGTGATTGCAATATGGTATGGAAATGGGCTAATGGTGGTGCTTCTGCCGGTCTGGTTGATATTCCCCTTATACGTACTGCAGAAATGTACCTGACTCGTGCAGAAGCTAATTACAATTTGAAGCAGTATACTCCTGCTTTAGCAGACTTGAATATTGTACGCTCAAAACGTTATTCAGATTATGAAGCAGGTAATGAAAGTGGTGAGAGTTTGGAAAAAGCCATTCAGTTACAAAGACGTTTGGAACTGGCATTTGAGGGCCACCGTTTCTTTGACTTAAAGCGCAGACATGAAGATTTGGAGCGTGATGGTCTAGGTTTCTTAGCTGATGGTACAGGTGCTCCAGCCGGTGCTCAAGAAGTATCTGCAGACAGTCCTTACTATCTCCTGCCTATTCCACAAAGCGAAATAGATGCTAATGAGAATATGATTCAAAACAAGTATTAATTTCTAAAAACGGAAACAAATGAAAAAATTGACATATTTAATATTGGCTGTCGGGTTGTTGTTTACTTTTGCTGCATGTGATGATAACGAACCACAATCATTCAGAGCGGCAGATTCTAACGCAAGTTTTCCGACAACGACAGCTTCAGTAGATGAAAATGCTACCGAGCCCCTTCAAATTCCTCTTGCTTTAGCAGGGGTTAAAGGAAGTGGAAAAGTAACAGTAACCCTTACAGCTTCTTCCGAAGGAGAAAGTAGTCCGGCCATTGAAGGAACAGACTTTGTTATTGAAAACAAAGAGATTGTTTTTGAAGATGGTTGTGGAGTACAAAATGTAATTGTAAGACCGATAGATAATGATGTCTTTACCGGAAAAAAGACTTTCAAAATTATTATCTCAGCGACATCTCCTAAATTACTGGAATCTGAACAAAATAGTGTTCTCGTTACGATTGTAGACGACGAACATCCGTGGGCAGCTATAATCGGAACTTATAATATAACTGGTATTTCTGCTTTCGATGAAGTTACTCCGGTAAGTGTTCCAGCAGTAATTAGCGCTTCCGATGAAGATACGAATGTACTAAATGTGAATTTTGGTTATGGAACTCTTGCCAAAATGAGTGTGGAAGAAGTAGATGGGGAAATTGTGGTTGTAATGAAAGATAATCAATATATAGGTCCTATGCCGAAACCTACAGATGCATGGAACCGTTACTTCAGGGCCACTCATGTAGAGGGAGAAGATTTATATACAGTGAGTGCTTTAGCTGGAATTTTTGAGAATGGAGTAATTACGTTTGAATATGGATTTGGATTCCAAGCAATTCATCCATCTACAGGCGCATCTGGTGGCTTCTTTACCTTACTTATGGATGGCGTTGTGGCTACGAAAGCAAAATAATTCCTTCCTTATAGTCATTTAAGAATAAGGTCACCTATTTGATAGGGTGACCTTATTTTGTTTAAAATCAATAATATGATAAAGAAAAGATTACTTTTGATTTGTTTTTGGTGCAACATTTTCTGCTGGATGTATGCTGCTCCTTTTAGCTTTCTTGAAACAACAGTTACTCAACCTGATGGAAGTCAATTAACGCTGTATGCTTCAGGGGATGAATTTTACCATTGGGTACATGACAAAGATGGTTATACAGTATTGCAAGGAGAAGATGGTTACTGCTATTATGCTGAGAAAAATGATATGGGAGAATTGGTTCCTTCACCATTTTTAGTAGGAAAAACATCGATAGTTGATACAAAGCTCAAACCTTGGTTAAAAATTTCCAAAGAAAAATATGATGTTCGTCGTGAACGTTTGCAACCTTTATCGCGGACAAGGGGAATATTTCAACCTCAATATGCTTCTCATAAAAAGCCTTTGAATAACATTGTAATATTTATATCTTTCCAAGATGCTATTACTTTCTCAAAAAAGAGAAGTGTATACGACAGCCGCTTTAATAGTACTACCTCTTCTACAGGTTCCCTTAAGGATTATTACTTAGAAGTTTCTTATGATAATTTGACTATCCAGTCTCATTTCTTTCCTCATGCTGATTTAGAAGCTAATGATGTGGGTTATGTAGATTTTCATAACAGAGGTTTCTACCGGGCTTATAATGCAACGACTAATCCGGATGGATATAAAACTAGTGAAGAATCTACAATGAGAGAACATAATCTTGTTCAGAATGCAGTTGATGCAATGAGAAGTATTATTGAACAAGAGTTTACTCCAGATGAAATAGATAATGATAATGACGGATATGTTGATAATATCTGTTTTGTTGTTCAAGGAAATAGTGACGGATGGAGTGATCTATTATGGGCACACCGTTGGTCACTTTACACAAAAGAATGCTATATACATGGCAAGCGTGTAATGGATTATGTTTTTCAACCGGAAAACCAAGTAACTGTTAATACCCTCTGCCATGAAATGTTTCATGCTTTAGGAGCTCCGGACTTATATCATTACAGTGAAGAAAGTAAAAGTCTAGACCCTGTTGGTGCTTGGGATTTAATGAATAGTGGCTGGTGTCATATGGGAGCCTACATGAAGTGGATGTATGCAGGTAAAAGTTGGATTACTGAAATTCCGGAAATTACGACTACCGGCAGATATTCATTAGTCCCCCTTTCTCAAGGCCCAGATAACTCTTGTTACAAAATAAATTCATCCAATGCGAATGAGTACTATGTTTTGGAATATAGAAAGAAAGAAGGAAAATACGAAAAGAACATTCCAAGATCCGGTTTATTAATTTATAGAATCAATACAACTGTGTCTGATGGTAACCGGAATGGTCCTCCTGATGAGGTCTATATCTATCGCCCTTATGGTTCCTTGGTTGAAAATGGTTTTTTAGATGAGGCTGCTTATCAAACAAACGCTGGAGCAGTTATGACGGATAAAACCTATCCGAAACCTTTCTTATCTGATGATAGTGATGGAGGATTGCGTATTACAAACTTGGTTATTGAGAATGATAAACTTAGTTTTGATATTAATATCACTACCACAGGTGTTGAATCAGAACAAGAAACAAGTTCTTTCAAAATATATCTGGAAGGCAAAACATTGATAATTCATTCCAATGAGTTAATTAAGGATATTGTTATTACTGACCTTTCTGGAAAAGGTATTCTGAAATGGGATAATATAACTCAACCGATATCATTGCAACAGCTTTCCTCTGGAGTTTATATTGTTTCTGTTACTTTAGCTAATGATACGACGTATCAACAAAAAATCATTTTAAAATAATAATAGTATGGCGTCTATTTCTAATAAGATAATTGTATTGTGCTGTTGTTTTGTAAGCACTACTTTGGCTTGGGGGCAAAATGGTAAACATTTTGTTTTTCCCGAATATCAAGAAGGGCAGATTGTTTATAAAAATAAGAAAGTTAACAAAGTAGAGTTGAATTATAATAAGGCAACTGAAGAAATGATCTATACTGGTTCTGACGGTAAGAAAATGGCTCTTCATCCTATTGACCAAATTGATACTATCTATTTCGAAAAGAGGAGTTTTATTCCTTCAGGGAATAGTTTTGAAGAAGTTTTATTGTCAGGAAAGTACCCTTTGTATGCATCCTATCGCTGTCGTTTGAGTATTGGTGCTCAAAATATTGGTTATGGTAGTTCTTCTACAACGGCTATTGATAATATTTCCTCTCTTAATACGGGTGGAGAAATGTATCAGTTGAAATTACCAGAAAATTATAAAGTGGAGCCATATACTATATACACCATAGAAATAAATGGAAAACGTGAGCGTTTTAGGAGAATAAAAGAAGTTATAAAAATATTCCCTGAACGAAAGAAAGAAATCATGAGCTTTCAGAAAAAAAATAAGTTGAAGAATGATAACGAGGGGATTATCCAGGTAATTCAATATATTTCTTCTCTGTGATTTAGTTGGTTCTGATAGAAATAGTGGACTTTATAGTAAATAACTTACACATAAAGCGGGAGGCATATTCTAAATGATATGCTTCCCGTTTTTGTTTTGGATTACAGCTATATAGATAATTATTTTCCAACAATATGCTATCTAAAAGACTTTTAGTTGTAAATTAATAATGCAAACTACAACTATGTTTCTATTTATATGCTTAATAATTAGTAAGTTAGATTTATTATTAGGATATATACGGTAGATCATTATGATAATTATATTAATATATATGTCTTATAATCAATACAATAGTATATACAAATATTCGATTTATGGGTTCTTTTTGTTTTAGTAAATCGCTTATAATTAGGTCGATAGCTATATTGTAGTTCTGCGAAGACTTTGCAGATTTCGTACATTGGAATGCAAGCACAAGAAGTGGGTATTAAACCTACTGTGAAGGTTATTATGAAGTCTGATGCTGAGATGCTTGACGAAGTAATGGTGGTTGCTTATGGTACCGCGAAGAAGTCTGCATTTACAGGTTCTGCTTCAACTATCAAAGCAGATAAGTTGGCAGAGCGTCAGGTCTCTAATATAACTAATGCACTTTCAGGTCAGGTGGCTGGTGTACAAACAACCAGCGGAAATGGCCAACCGGGTACCGGGTCTACTGTACGTATTCGTGGTATCGGTTCGATTTCTGCCAGTAATAATCCATTATATGTAGTAGACGGTGTACCTTATGATGGAGATATTTCTGCTATTAACTCTCAGGATATTGAGAGTATGACAGTTTTGAAAGATGCAGCTTCTAATGCTTTGTATGGTGCACGTGGTGCGAACGGTGTTATTTTGGTAACTACTAAAAAGGGAGCTTCCGGAAAAGCAGTTGTTAACGTTGATGCAAAATGGGGTACAAATAGACGTGGGGTTCCCAGTTATGACGTTATGACCAATGCTAATCAATATGTTGAAACCTATTATAAAGCAATGCTTAATGGCTGGGCAGGTGGTGACCCCAATAAAATTGTTGATTATGCAGGAGATGGTTCTGTGATGATTTCTGGTAATAACCTAGTTAATGCCTTGATTTTTGGCAGTGACTATCTGGGATATCCTATATATACAACGCCGAATGGAGAAAATGTAATTGGTATGGATGGTAAAATTAACCCTAATGCTAAAATTGGTTCTGTTTATGGTGATTATTATGTAACACCAGATGATTGGGAAAAAGAATTGTTTGATAATAGTAATTTGCGTCAGGAATATAATGTTAGTATTAGTGGTTCAAGTGATAAGATGACCTACTATATGTCAGCAGGTTATCTGGATGACAGTGGTATTATTCCGGGCTCTGGTTATTCTCGTCTCTCTACTCGTTTGAAAGCAGACTATAAGGTACAAGAATGGTTGAAAGTAGGTGCAAATTTCTCATATGCCAATGTAAAGAGCCGTTATCCTGATGAACAAACAAAGACAGGAAGTAGTATGAACTTGTTTTATATTACTAATAATATAGCTCCTATTTATCCTCTATATATTCGTAATGCAGATGGTAGCATTAAACAGGACAGCCGTGGTTATACAATGTACGACTATGGTAATGGTATGTATAACAGGCAGGTGAATGGAAAGACTGAGGCTTTGAATCGTCCATTCTTGTCCAATTCTAACCCTGCTTCTTCACTACAGTTGGATAAACGTGAATTCTTAATGGATATTCTTAGTGCGAAAGGATTCGTTGAAATTGAGTTTATGCCAGGTTTGAAAGCTACTGGAAACTGGGGTATGGATTTGGATAATACTCGTTATTCAGAGTTGGTTAACCCGTATTATGGCCAGTATGCTTCAGAAAGTGTTGGCGGTCTTGTTTCTATGGAGCACTCTCGTACTTTCAGTGTAAACCAACAGTATTTGCTTACCTATAAGGATAATTTCGGGATACACAATATAGATTTGTTAGCAGGATTTGAATCTTATAATTATAAATCTCAGTATTTGTCCGGTAGTAAGCAAAAATTGTATAATCCTACAATTATAGAAATAAATAATGCAATCAAGACTCCAGCTGTTTATTCTGCAACTACTAATTATGCAACTCAGGGTTTCTTAGCACGTGCCCAATATGATTATGATAGTAAGTATTTTGCAAGTGCTTCTTATCGTCGTGATGCTTCTTCTCGCTTTCATCCTGACCACCGTTGGGGAAATTTCTGGTCTGTAGGTGCCAGCTGGTTGCTGAATAAGGAGGCTTTCATGAGTGATTTAACATGGATTGACATGTTGAAGTTTAAGGCTAGTTATGGTGTACAAGGCAATGATAATATTGGTAATTATTATGCTTATCAAGATCAGTACTCTGTATCTAATAGTAATGATGATTTCTCTGTTTCTCTTGCATATAAAGGTAATAAGAATATCACTTGGGAAACGTCTCATAGCTTCAATACTGGTTTTGATTTCGAATTCTTTGACCAACGTTTGAACGGTACGATCGAATATTTTAGCCGTAAGACTACGGATATGTTGTATAACAAACCAGTTAATCCGTCAGTAGGCTATTCTGCAATTCCAATGAATGTAGGTTCTATGATTAATCGTGGTGTTGAACTTGACTTGAATGGTGATATTATCCGTACTAATGATATTACGTGGAGTGTAAACTTCAACTTGACTCATTTTAAGAATAAAATCCAGAAACTGCATCCTGATTTGAATGGCGAATTGATTGATGGTAGCCGTATTTATCAGGAGGGGGAGTCTATGTATCAATTCTATTTGCGTAAATATGCAGGTGTAGATGAGGAAACGGGAGTTGCTCTTTACTATAAAGATATAACAGATGCGAACGGTAATGTTACTGGTCAGGAAAAGACTCAGAATTGGTCAGATGCAACTCGCCATGCAACGGGTGATATTCTTCCGAAAGTATATGGTGGATTTGGTACTCGTTTGAATGTTTATGGATTTGATTTTGCTATTTCATTGGCTTATCAATTAGGTGGTCGCGTGTATGATAATGGGTATGTATCCTTGATGCATGCAGGTGATGATCCTGGACAGAACTGGCATAAAGATATTCTGAATGCATGGACTCCGGAAAATAAGACAAGTAATATTCCGCAGATCAACGTATTTGCGCAGTATGCCAATTCTTTGTCAGACCGTTTCCTGACAAGCTCGGATTATCTAAGTATTAATAATATTACGGTAGGGTATACATTACCTAAAAACTGGACCCGCAAAATGTTAATCAGTTCTATGCGTATATATATGGCTGCTGACAATGTTGCTTTGTTCAGTGCACGAAAAGGATTGGATCCTCGTCAGAGCTATACAGCATCAAGTGCTGATGTGTATTCTCCGATACGAACTATTTCTGGTGGTATAACCCTTTCTTTCTAACCCCTTTAAAAAGCAAGAAAATATGAAAATAAATAAGAGTATATTGTTACTTTCATCTGTTTTTGTAATGGCTGCGTGTGATCTGGATAAGTATCCTGAAGGCTCGACCATGACGCAAGACCAAAAAGATGAAGTTATCTCCATGATTCCGGAACGTATTGAGTCTGAATTGAATGGTTTAAAAAGTGGATTGAATGTTTTAGGAACATTGGGTAATCCTAACTCTACCGGTTATCATTTTGACTATGGTTTCCCGGCTATATGTATGATTTACGATCAGGCAGGGCAGGATATGACTTGCAAGAATGATGCTATTGGTTACAATAAATATATATCCCAGCAGAAGTTCAGAGACCGTATAACTACTTCTGTTTTTAATGAGTTTATCTGGAAGAATTACTATAACCATCTGAAAACAGCAAATGACTGTATTGCAACATTGTCGGCTGCTTTCCCTGAAGATAAACGTACTGCTAAAGTAAAGAATTACTTTGGGCAGGCATTAGCTTCACGTGCATTCGATTATTTACAACTGATCCAGACTTATCAGTTTACTTATATTGGTCATGAATCAGCAAAAGGTGTACCTTTGGTTCTGGATACAATGACAGATGATGAGAAATTAAACAATCCTCGTGCAACAGTAGAGCAAGTTTATACTCAAATTATGTCTGATTTGAATACTGCAATTTCTTATTTGGCAGAAAATCCTGTTACTCGTAAGGATAAAGCACAAATAACGGCAGAAGTTGCTTATGGACTTCGTGCGCGTACTAATTTATTAATGGGTAATTGGGCTGCTGCAGCTTCAGATGCTGCTAAAGCATGTGCAGGTGCTCGTCCTTACTCTATGGAAGAAGTTAGTGTTCCTAGATTTTATGATGCCAGTGATGCTTCTTGGATTTGGGGGATTGTGATTACTTCAGAAGATGGAGTCGTGAAAACTGGTATTGTAAATTGGGCTTCTCATCTTTGTTCACTTACAGGTATGGGATATACTACTGCAGCCAGTGCTACAGACGTGTCATTTAGGGCTATTAATAACAAATTATGGGCAGAGATATCAGCGTCTGATGTTCGTAAGGCATGGTGGGTGGATGATCAGCTTCATTCGGATGCTTTGGTTAATGCGTATGGAGCTCAGAATGCTTACGGATGGGCAAATGGACTTTTTGGTTCAACAATATTCTCTCCATATGTAAATGTTAAGTTTGGTCCTGAAGGAGGGCAGATAGCTAATTCTGACAATGCACAAGACTGGCCTTTAATGCGTGTTGAGGAGATGTTATTGATTGAGGCTGAAGCTACTGGTAGAGATAATCTTGCTGCCGGTAAACAGAAATTGGAGGCTTTTGTAAAGGGGTATCGTGATGCTACGTATATTTGCAATGCAACTAATTTAGACGAATTTATAGATGAGATATGGTTCCAACGTCGTATTGAATTATGGGGCGAAGGGTTCTCATTATTTGATGTTTTGCGTTTGAAGAAACCAATTAAGCGTATTGGCACTAATTTCCCAGCAGGTAGTACATTTGCAGATATTGCTGCTGAATCCCCACTTTTGATCTATACAATTCCTGAATGTGAAACTGCAGTAAATAAAGCTATTACTCCTGCAGATAATAATGAAGCAGCGATTCCGCCGACACCTGTTCAGAATTAATGATTAAGTAAGAAGCATTAATATAAAAATTACTTATTGAGTATTAGAAATATGCACCCCAAATGTCGATATCGCCTTTGGGGTGCTTTTTTTAATACACTCTTGTCTTTGTTAATATACAAAATAGTAGATGAAAATATTTGCAATGTATCGAATTTCAGTAAATTTGCAATTTTCTTTTAATTATTCTAATAAATGATGCCTATGAAGAAATTACTACTCCTGTTTTTGGTTCTTCTGTGTAGCTTAACAGCATGGACAGCCCAGCGCTCTCCGGAAGAAGCTCTTTCTATTGCCCGTTCTTTCTTTATGCAGTCATCCGGGGCTGTAACCCGTAATGCTGGTGATATTCAGTTGGTGACAGTTTCCAATGATTTGCTAAAATCTGTATCTACCCGTAGCGTGGAAGGAACAGCTTTTTATATTTATAACTATGAGCAGTCTGCCTATGTCATAGTATCCGGTGATGACCGTATGAAACCTGTGTTGGGTTATTCGGATAATGGGAGTTTCATAACTGAAAACTTACCGGTAAATATACTTGGGTGGTTGGAATTATATAATGCTGCCTATGCTGAACTGGGTAATGGCGAAAAAGCAGTTACTGAACCTAAATTACTTACTAAAACAAGTTTTCCGGCATCTGTATCTCCTTTGCTGGGAAGTATATGTTGGGATCAAAGTGCACCGTACAATAATACCTGTCCCCTTTATCAGGGAGAACGCTGTGTGACGGGATGTGTAGCTACGGCAATGGCTATGATTTTGAAATATCATGAATACCCAGTAAAAGGAAAAGGTACTCATTCTTATAAAGCTCCTAATGGAATTGAATGTTCTTTTGATTATGGAAATACTACTTTTGACTGGAATAATATGCTTCCGCAATATTCTGGAACTTATACTGCCGAACAGGCTGACGCTGTTGCTCAATTAATGTCGGCCTGCGGTGTGGCGGTTGATATGCAGTATTCACCTTATAGTTCAGGAGCTTATTCATATCAGGTAGGCCAAGCATTAATTGACTACTTTGGGTATGATGGTAATTTGGGATTGGTATATCGTCAATATTTTACTTCTGCCGAATGGATGAATCTGATTAAATCAGAAATAAACGAGAGACGTCCTATCTACTATTTTGGCTCATCGGATGATGGAGGACATGCGTTTGTCTTTGATGGTTATGATACTCAGGATATGGTTCATGTCAATTGGGGATGGAGTGGAATGAATAATGGGTACTTTGAGGTTTCTTCTCTGAATCCTGATTCTCCCGGTATTGGTGGTGGAAGTAATCTAGGAGGAGGATTTACGAGAGGCCAAGGAATGTATCTGGGGATACAGCCACCTATTGCTACTTCAAACTTTACTTCTCATTTTTATATGACGGAGTTGGAAGTAAATAAAGAAGAAATTGATAAGGGAGACGTGTTTAAACTGACGATTACTAAGATATTCAATATGAGTATGGCATGCAAGAATAGTAAATTGGCAGTGATAGCAGAAAAAGATGGTAAGCAGTCAATATTAGGGCAGATTGCTTTGGCTACGATGATAAATACGTATGAAGGATATAATACTCTTGTTCTTTCTAATCTGAAAATACCCAATGATTTTGCTGATGGAACTTATTCTGTATATGCAGCTACCAAAGATGAGCGCGAAGCAACATGGAGCCGTGTGCGTGGTTACGTAGGTTCTGAAGCACAACTCATTCTTGTTGTGGCTGGTAATAAATGTACTTTGACTCTGTTTAGTGGTAATCTTAGTTATAGAGAAGACATAGAAGTAAATGTGGAATTAGTACATAATTTGTATAGTGGTCTCAAGGGAGATTTCAAAATGTTGGTTTCTAATAAAAGTACATCGGATGAATATTATGGTTTAGTGGGTGTTGCACTTTTTAAAGCTGATAAAGAACAGAACTTTGTAGCGATAGTCGGAGATGTACAGGTTGAAATAAAGCCGGGCACGGTGAATAGAGAATTGGCTGTATCCGGAGATTTGGCTGTTACAGAGAACGGCGTGACTACCAATATTCCTGCCGGAGATTATTATATTTGTCCCTGCATGGATTGGGGAGGAGCTACGTATGCCATCGGTGAGTTAACTCCGGTAACCATAAAGGAAGCCTATGGAGCTGCCGATTTAAAAGTCAGTCAACCCCGTCTGGAGAAAACGCAGCTTCAAGTGGGGGAGAATCTAAAACTGTTGGCTAATCTTTCATTATCTGGCAATGGAAATGTATATGCTGGGACATTAACAGTGGCTATTTTTCAGTATGATGATCAGTATGCGTCTAGTGTGCACTATCAAAATGTATTTGTGGAAGTAGGGCAGGCAGTTAATCTTGTTATGGAAATTCCTTTGAGTGTAGGTGTAGGGGATCATACGGTTGGTTTGTTTAAACCTGATGCAAGTGGGAACCCTACGCCAGTTCGTTATCTTTCTTTCTCTGTAGGACCAGCTACCGGTATTGAAGATGAAGTGGCTGATAAAGACGAGTTAGTTGTCTGTCAACAACCAGTAGACGATATTCTTAATATCCGTACTTCTAATGCTGTCCAAATGATCTCTGTCTATAATCTGTCCGGACAACAGATGATACAGCAAAAAGAGTTCGGAGATAAAAAAGAATATTCCATACCAGTAAGAGGGTTGACCGCAGGTTACTATATTGTAGTATTACAGTCGGCTGATGGTAAGGTATACAAGAGCAAGTTTATGAAACGTTAGACTATATATTTATAGTATGAAGGGCGAGGCTATACTATTAACTTAGGATGGCCTTGTTTTTTATATTCTAATGAACGATTTTCACTCTAAAACGTTCATTTGCGATAGGATCATCAAAAAAAGTATTCAAAATCATCTGACGAACCATATATTTCAGTAATTTTGTCTTTCTAATGAACAACAAGATAGTGATTTGTGTCATTTGTTGAGGTGCTACTAAAACAACTAACCCCTAACTATATGAGGTGTACACTACTCTTTCTATTAATTCTTCTTACAAGTCGGCTTCTTGCTGATAATGTAACAGCAGAGCAGGCTCATGCTTTAGCTGCCGATTTCTTTAAAACGAATGTTCAAACCCGTAACACTTCTGTATCACCACAGCTGCAATTAGTTTGGGATGGAGAAGATCTGAGTACTCGTAGCACAGGGAATCTTCCGGCTTTCTATGTTTTTAATAATACCGATCGGAAAGGCTTTGTTATTATTGCCGGAGATGATGTGGCTATGCCCGTATTGGGGTATTCTTTTACGGATAACTTTGTGGTAGATGGGATGCCTTCTAATTTGAAAAGTTGGATGAATGGGTTGAGAGAGCAGATCAATAGAGCCAGAGAGACAGGACTGAATGTTTCCGATGTTGTATCCAAAGCATGGAGAGGAGTGTCGGACATGACTACGGGAGACGTGGTGAAACAATATGAAACGGCAAAGTGGGATCAGTTAAGTCCCTATAACTTCCTTTGTCCTGAAATTAATCGCATTCGAACTGTAACAGGTTGTGTTGCAACGGCTGTAGCCATACTTATGAGATATTACGAATGGCCGGATGTGGGTACGGGAACTCTTCCGGCTTACAATTATACAGCACATATAAATGGAAGAGAAATTTCCCAGACAGTGCCAGAAAGGACATTAGGCAATACTTATGCGTGGAATAATATGCCACTTGAATATGATTGGAATTCTTCAGAAGTCACCGAAAATGAAGTTGCAACTTTGATGTACGATTGTGGTGTTATGGCTCAGGCTGAGTTCAATATAGCTTCTGCCGGTGGTACCGGTGCTGCTACATTGACAGCAGTCCGTGGACTGGCTGAGTATATGAAGTACGATAAAAGTATGTTGTGTCTTCGTCGCGAATGGTACTCGGATACAGAATGGATACAAATGTTGGAAAATGAAATAATGACAGTAGGTCCTGTACTTTATGGTGGAGCTACTCTTAGTAATGAAGGGCATCAGTTTATACTGGATGCATACACAACAGAGAATTATTTCAGAGTAAATTGGGGATGGAGTGGGCATAGCAATGGTTTCTTTCTGATTTCCGCTTTAAATCCGGATGATCAGGGGGCAGGAGGTAGTACAGGCGGTGGTTTCATTGCGAACCAAGATGCTTTGTTTGGGCTAAAGCCGGCAAAAGGAAATTCAAACTATCAGACTTTGCTGGGGATGCTTGCCGGAAAAACTGGCAGTGGAGAATCTTATTCCGGTTTGATGACTTCTGAAACACAGTTTAATGTAAATACTAATTTTACAGTGAAATGCGGCTTCTTCTGGAATCTCGGATTAATTCCGTTTTCTGGGAAAGTAGCTTTAGCCATAGTTGATAAGAATCAGAATGTTAGGGAACTTATATCAGGTACTTCATCTATTCCAAGCATGAATACGTATAGTGGTATGGCTTTTACGTTCCCTTGTAAAATCTCATTGTCTCCACAGCCCGGTGATCGTATTGTTGCAGTTTACAAAGGAACAAATGATGCTGATTGGAAAATTGTTCGTGGTGGTTCTGATACTACGAATGAGATTATCGTTAAAACTGATCCTACCCCAATAATCGAGACCGAACAAGAAACCCGGTTTACTGTTCATTGTGATAAGCAACAAGGAACTGTGATTGCCCATTTGCCGGAGAATTCCCATACGTTGAATGTATATGATGTAAATGGGTGTTTATTGAGACAAATATTGTCTGAAGGAAAAGATACTATAATTTTCTCTTGTCGGGAATATCCTGCGGGAGTATATATATTGCAGGTTATAACAGATAAGGGAAGTCAACAATGTAAGTTTTTAAAATGAAAAAGGAAATTAATGTTGTAATAGCGACCTTACTTGTACTATTGGCAGGTTGTCGCTCTGCGAAAAAAGAAACAACGGTTACATCGGATATGCAAAAGATAGAAATGAATTCTGTGGCGATTACTCCACAACTGACAGGGGGGAGTCCAGCCTCTACTTCGCCAATAGTCTATGTCTATAAGACAAAGGCTGATTATTTACATCGGGTACCGGTGATAATGGATGAGGCTCGTACACGTATCTTATCCTATCCCGCACCCGGGGATCTGAAAATGGGTAATGGATTGCGTCTGCCTACTGTTTTGAATAAAGGCTACTTGTTGGATAATAAAGGAATAGGTCCTAATGTGGCTTTTCTTACCTATACATATGAAGAGTATAGCCAGTTGCCCACAGCACCTTCCATGGACGATTTGATGTCACATATTCTTGATAAATATCCTTTATTGGAAATACATGCATGTGGTCGTCGTGCTGATTATAAAGACATTGTTCCAGAATTAAATGAGAAAATAGCAGAAGGAATTCTACAAAAATAATTATATTTGTCGCCCAATATTTAATAAATAGGTATAGTAAATGAAAGAATTTGTAATCTCCGAAGTACAGGCAGAAACGGCGGTATTGGTTGGTCTCATTACGAAAATGCAGGATGAACGTAAGACAAACGAATACCTCGATGAACTGGAATTCTTGGCTGAGACAGCCGGGGCGGAAGTAGTGAAACGATTTACTCAGAAGCTGGATCAGGCACATTCTGTGACTTACGTCGGCAAGGGTAAACTGGAAGAAATAAAAGAATATATCCGGAGCGAAGAGGAAGCCGAGCGGGAAATCGGTATGGTGATTTTCGATGATGAACTCTCTGCGAAACAAATACGTAATATTGAAGCGGAGTTGAAGATCAAGATATTAGATCGTACTTCGCTTATTCTCGACATATTTGCCATGCGCGCACAGACAGCCAATGCAAAGACGCAGGTGGAACTGGCACAGTATAAATACATGCTTCCCCGCTTGCAACGTTTGTGGACTCACTTGGAACGCCAAGGTGGTGGTTCCGGCGCCGGTGGCGGTAAAGGTTCCGTGGGACTTCGTGGTCCGGGTGAAACGCAGTTGGAAATGGACCGTCGTATCATCTTGAACCGTATGTCATTGCTGAAAGAGCGCTTGGCAGAGATTGATAAGCAGAAGGCAACTCAGCGGAAGAATCGAGGACGCATGATTCGTGCGGCATTAGTGGGATATACCAATGTGGGTAAATCTACATTGATGAATCTGCTGGCGAAGAGTGAAGTCTTTGCAGAAAACAAGCTGTTTGCGACATTGGATACTACGGTGCGTAAGGTGATTATTGATAATCTGCCGTTCTTGCTTTCAGATACGGTTGGTTTCATACGTAAGTTGCCGACAGACTTGGTCGATTCTTTTAAATCAACTCTGGACGAAGTGCGCGAGGCGGATTTGCTGTTGCACATTGTGGATATTTCACATCCTGATTTTGAAGAACAAATAGAAGTAGTCAATAAAACTCTGGCAGATATCGGTGCATCCGGTAAGCCTATGATACTTGTTTTTAATAAAATAGACGCTTACACCTATGTGGAGAAAGCGGCTGACGACCTTACCCCCAGAACAAAGGAAAACTTGACACTCGAGGAACTGATGAAGACTTGGATGGCAAAGATGGAGGATAATTGCCTCTTTATCTCTGCCCGCGAGAAGATCAATTTAGAGGAACTGAAGAGTGTAGTTTATGCGCGTGTAAAAGAATTGCATGTACAGAAGTACCCTTATAACGATTTTCTTTATCAGACCTACGAAGAAGAAGAGGTCTAATCAATGAAGAATTAAGAATGAAGAATGAAGAATTGGGCTGCGTGCTCTTGTGCTGCATAGTAATTCTTCATTCTTAATTCTTCATTCTTAATTTACTTATTATGAATTACAGACATTTAACTGAAGACGAGATACTTCGGTTGAAAAGCCAGTCGTGTCTGGCAGATGATTGGGGGAAAGTAACGGTAGCGGAAGACTTTGTTACCGAATTTGTGCATCATACCCGGTTCTCGGGAAATGTACGTTTAGGTGTGTTTCAATCAGAATTCACACTACCGGGAGGAATCAAGAAACACTCCGGTCTGCGCCATGTGACGCTACACAATGTTTCTGTAGGAGATAACTGTTGCATAGAGAATATCCAGAATTACATTGCTAATTATGAAATCGGGCATGATACATTTATTGAGAATGTGGATATTATCCTGGTAGATGGTTTGAGTAAATTTGGTAATGGGGTAGAGGTATCTGTGCTGAATGAAACAGGTGGGCGAGAGGTACTTATCAATGATAAACTTTCTGCGCACCAAGCCTATATCCTGGCGCTTTACCGTCACCGTCCGGAACTGATTTGCCGGATGAAGGCTATTACTGATTTTTATTCCAATAAGCATGCTTCTGCAATAGGTAGCATTGGCAACCATGTCATGATACTCAATACAGGGTCTATCAAGAACGTGCGTATTGGAGATTACTGTCACATTTGTGGGACGTGTCGTCTTTTTAATGGAAGCATCAATAGTAATGAAGAAGCACCGGTACATCTTGGTCATGGGGTCATTTGTGATGATTTTATCATCTCATCCGGTTCGCATATAGATGATGGGGCGATGTTAAGCCGCTGTTTCATAGGACAGGCTTGTCGTTTGGGGCATAATTATTCGGCATCGGAATCTCTCTTTTTCAGCAATTGTCAAGGAGAAAACGGTGAAGCATGTGCCATTTTTGCCGGACCTTTCACGGTGACGCATCATAAATCCACTTTATTGATTGCCGGTATGTTTTCATTTATGAATGCCGGTTCCGGATCTAACCAAAGTAACCATATGTATAAGTTAGGTCCTATTCACCAGGGAACTTTGGAGCGTGGAGCTAAGACTACTTCCGATTCTTATATCCTATGGCCTGCCCGTGTGGGAGCCTTTTCATTGGTGATGGGACGCCATGTCAATCATTCCGATACATCCAATCTGCCTTTTTCCTATCTGATAGAGCAAAATAATACCACTTATCTTGTGCCGGGCGTTAACTTGAGGAGTGTCGGAACCATTCGTGATGCGCAGAAATGGCCGAAGCGTGACGGACGTACTGATACCAATAAGTTGGATTTCATCAATTACAATTTGCTCAGCCCTTATACCGTACAAAAGATGTTCAAAGGGCGAGAGACTTTGCAGAATCTGCGCCATGCTTCCGGAGAACTTTCTGATATTTATTCTTTCCATAGTGCTAAAATCCGTAATTCAGCGTTAGTGAAGGGGATAAAGTTCTATGAGATAGCTATTCATAAATTCCTCGGGAACTCTGTAATCAAGCGTTTGGAAGGTATTGATTTTAAGAGTAACGAAGAAATACGTGCCCGTCTGAAACCTGATACGGTGATAGGTAGTGGTGAGTGGGTGGATATTTCCGGATTGATAGCACCGAAGAGCGAGATAGATGCTTTAATCAATGATATAGAGTGTGGTAAAGTGGACCGTCTGAAGTCTATTAATGCGGAATTCGAGAAGATGCATCAGAACTACTATACTTACGAATGGACCTGGGCTTATGAGAAGTTAGAAGAGTTTTATGGTATCAAGCCTGAGAATATTACGACGGCAGATATTATCCGTATTGTAGAAAAGTGGAAAGAAGCTGTAGTTGGGCTGGACCGTATGGTGTATGATGACGCTAAGAAAGAATTCTCACTGGCCTCCATGACGGGCTTTGGTGCCGATGGTTCGCGTGCAGAGAAAGAAATGGACTTTGAACAGGTGCGTGGAGATTTCGAAAGTAATCCTTTTGTCACTGCTGTGCTGAAACATATTGAAGATAAGACAGCATTGGGTGACGAACTGATAAGTCGTATGCAGCGGATAGCATCATTTTACGCTAATTAAAGAAATATTTCAATAATAGTTCTTACCTTTGTGCTACGATTCATTAATTTAATTTACGAGTAATTATGGCAACAACACCTCCGTTCCATTATCAACCTATGTTTGAGCATGGAGAAGATAAGACAGAGTATTATCTGCTTACAAAAGATTATGTATCCGTAAGCGAGTTTGAAGGGAAACCTATGCTGAAGATTGAAAAAGAAGGTCTCACGGCAATGGCTAATACGGCTTTCCGCGATGTGTCATTCATGTTGCGCCGTTCGCACAATGAGCAAGTTGCTAAGATTCTGCGCGATCCGGAAGCAAGTGATAATGACAAATATGTAGCACTAACTTTCCTGCGTAATGCAGAAGTAGCCTCTAAAGGCGTGCTTCCTTTCTGCCAGGATACCGGTACGGCTATCGTTCATGGTGAAAAGGGACAACAGGTATGGACCGGATATTGCGATGAAGAAGCACTTTCATTGGGCGTCTACAAAACATATACTGAAGAAAACCTGCGCTACTCTCAGAATGCTCCGTTGAATATGTACGACGAGGTGAATACAAAATGTAACCTGCCCGCACAGATTGATATCGAAGCTACCGAAGGTATGGAATATAAATTCCTTTGTGTGACTAAAGGGGGTGGTTCGGCAAATAAGACTTATCTCTATCAGGAAACAAAGGCAATCCTGAATCCCGGTACATTGGTTCCTTTCCTTGTTGAGAAGATGAAAACCCTGGGTACAGCTGCTTGTCCTCCTTATCATATTGCTTTCGTCATCGGTGGTACTTCTGCTGAGAAGAACCTGTTGACCGTGAAGTTGGCATCTACTCATTACTACGATGAATTGCCAACTACCGGTAATGAATACGGTCGTGCTTTCCGCGATGTGGAACTTGAAAAAGAAGTACTGAAGGAAGCTCATAAGATTGGTCTTGGTGCACAGTTTGGCGGTAAATATCTGGCTCACGATGTACGTATCATTCGTTTACCTCGTCATGGTGCTTCTTGTCCGGTAGGTTTGGGCGTTTCCTGCTCTGCCGACCGTAACATCAAGTGTAAGATCAATAAGGATGGTATCTGGATTGAAAAGCTGGACAGCAATCCGGGTGAACTCATTCCGGAAGAAATGCGTCATGCAGGCGAAGGTGCCGTCGTTAAGATAAACCTGAACCAACCGATGGCAGATATTCTGAAAGAACTGACTAAATATCCGGTAGCCACCCGCTTGTCACTGAACGGTACGATTATCGTGGGACGTGATATTGCTCATGCTAAGCTGAAAGAACGTCTGGATCGTGGCGAAGACTTGCCACAATACATCAAGGATCATCCTATTTATTATGCCGGTCCTGCTAAAACTCCCGCCGGAATGTCTTGTGGCTCTATGGGCCCCACTACTGCGGGACGTATGGACTCGTATGTAGAGTTGTTCCAGAGTCATGGTGGCAGTATGGTTATGCTTGCTAAGGGTAATCGTAGCCAGCAGGTGACGGATGCTTGCAAGAAATACGGTGGTTTCTATCTCGGCTCTATCGGTGGTCCTGCTGCTATCCTGGCACAGAACAATATCAAGAGTATCGAATGTGTGGAATATCCCGAACTCGGTATGGAAGCTATCTGGAAGATTGAAGTAGAAGACTTCCCGGCATTTATCCTGGTAGATGATAAAGGCAATGATTTCTTTAAGCAACTGAAACCATGGAATTGTAGTAAGTAAGCATTCTCTTTCTATAGATTAAGTAAAAGCTGTCCCGAAGAAGTTTATTAACTCCTTGGGGCAGCTTTCTCTGTTTATTCTCACCTTGGTGAGTATCTATTCTCTATTAAGTGAGCATTTATTCTCAATACGCTGATATTTGTTTCTCACTATGCTGAGCATTTTTTCTCACTATAGTGAGAAAAAGAAGATGCGAGCACCTGTCCGAAACTATCATTTATTGTGTTTCTTTTTCCACTGCTCGTATTTCTTGAATACTTTCAGCCCGTCACTATTATACCAACTGTATCCGTTACGGCGCTCATATCCGATTTCGGAAATGTCGAACTTCTTCACCCCATCACGATCGCTAACGAACGGACGGTTGTCTTCTAAAGTATAGAAACGTGCCCATAGAGGAGGACAATCTGTGCATGGAACCATACGGAAGTCTTTTTTGCCTTCATCATTCGTGAAGAACTCTTTCTTCATTCCTTCAATCTTTGATGCTTTGAACCATTCGATAGCGTTCTCTATACATTCGATAATCTCTTTTGAAGGATCAGGCAGAGACATTAACAGAATGACGATGTTGTCCGATTCGGCGCCACTCAATGAGGGAAGTTCATAAGCACGTGCTTTGGCGGGGGCAAGGGTGTGTTCATCATGTTGCGCACACCATACAGTCGGTTTTCCATTCAGTACTACCTGAGTTTTTAAAATACATTCTACACCTTTGTCGAAAGCGGCACGGGCACGGTCACAGATACTGTCAGGAACATAGGTGTAGGGCTCTTTCTTTTCATATACTTCACGCAGCAATTCCATGACATTTACCATCGCGTTGTCATTGTAGGTGATATGTGTATAGTAACCTTTAGGGCGGGGCCAGAATTGTGGCCAACCACCATTGGGATATTGTGCTTTGAGAATGTAGCGAATACCATCAAGTGCCCCGTCTTTGTATTTCTCAATGTGGGTGGCCAGGTACAAGCGTGAGAGATATTGTATCTCTGTGCTTGTAGCATCATTATCTATGGTACTTTCGTTTACTTCGTCTTTAGAGGCAAGTACATCTTCTAACTCCTGTTGAGTCAGTTCGGCAGGCATATAAATGTTTTTGGGCCAACCTCCGGTAGTTTGCTGGTAAAGTAAAACGTTGTCGCCAATGCGGATGGCTTCGTCGGTTTTAAAGAATTCGTCGTTGAGTTTGGGGGCCATCTTTACCCAAGTCTTGTACGGCATTTTTTCTTTGTAGTTTACGGTTTCTTGTGCAAATAGGTTTGTCAGGCAGATCAGAGCCAGGCAACACAGGCAAATCTTTTTCATGATCATTGTTTTTTATAGTTCTATGATGGCAAAAGTAGAGGAAAAAAACTTGCCTGATGGGGAATAATTGTTCTATTCCAGGTATTTTGTTACCTTTCCACTGATTTGCAACAAGGAAATCTCACAAACTTTCGTATTGTATTCCGCAGAAAGGATTCTTTCCTCCGCATCCAGAAGGCTCTTTTGTGCTTCACGCATCTCGATACCGGAAAGGTTTCCCAACATATAGCGTTCCATGGCAATCTCGTGATTCTCCTTAGCGGCTACAAGGTTCTGACGTTCCAGGTTTAGCATTTGCAGGTTATTCTGGTAGGCTTGCCACAAATTACTCAGGTCGGCACGCAATGCTTGTTCCAGTTGCTCCCGTTCCAGTCGGGCATTCTGAATGGCAATACGCGCATTGTTACGTTCACGGCGGCGATTCCCATCGAACAGGTTGAAGCCGATAGTCAGACCAAAGTTTGCTCCGAGATTACCACGCTGGATATTGGTAGCGACATCATATTTATTGAAAGTATAGCTATAGCCCCCGTTCAGCTTCAGATAAGGGTAGTCGCGGGAGCAAACCTTCTTGTAATCCAGTTGTGCAAGTGTATTGTTTTGATGGGCTCTCAGCAGGGAGGCATTCGTTTGCAGGGTAGCATTCCAAAGCTCTTCGAAGTTCAGACTGCTGTCTACGTTGATGAGGCTATCTTGGACAACAATCGGTTGGTCCACATCTTCATTTGCCATCAGTTCGTTCAGTTGGATACGGGAGGTATGCAATAACTCTTGCTGCTTCATGTACTGGGCACTGTCGGCATTGAAGTCCACTTTTGCCTGTTGGTAATCCAGACGGGAGAAGTTACCGATGTGATAACGCTCCTCTACGATACGTAAGCGTTCTTTGGATAGAGATACGGCGTAGCGAAAATTATTCAGGCGGATTTTATGTTGCAGGTAGTTGTAATATTCCGCTGCAATATTGGCTATCAAATCTTCTACGGCAATACGGGTGTTTGTTTCACCTTGTCGCTCCAGTTCTTTCAATCGTTGGTAGTTGGCGGTGATGTTGAAACCGTCAAAGATAGTCCAATTCAGATTGAGACCTACATTCATGGCCTGGTCGAATACACCATTCTCTTTGAGGTGTTCTCCGGTGGCACGCACTTTACTGTCAGTGTTATCAACAGTTCCTTTATAACTTGCTGACAGGTCAAGTGTCGGCAGATAGCCGGCGTTACCCAATGTTGCATTGTTCTTGGAAACTTGTTCCTCATTACGGGTAATGCGCAACGAGTAATTGTTTTGAAGTCCGTATTCCAGACAGGATTTCAGTGTATAAGATTGAGGCATCTGCGCCTGCAAAGCAAGCGAGGTGCAACCAACCGTTATGAGGGATAAAATCGTACGTTTCATGATTTCTTTAACTTACTGCGGTTAGTGGATATATAGCTATATATGGCAGGTACGATGTACATGGTCAGGAATGTGGATACCAACATACCTCCCACTACGGCCGTACCCATGGCAATACGCTGATTACAACCTTCCCCCGAAGCGAATGCCAGCGGTATCAGTCCCAGAATGGTAGAGGCACTGGTCATTAGAATAGGGCGTAGACGTTGTAGTGATGCATCTTTGATGGCTTCCATCTTGTCTTCTCCGGCTTCTTGCTTCTGATTGGCAAATTCTACAATGAGGATACCGTTTTTCGCTACCAGACCAATCAGCATAATGATGCCGATCTGGCTGAAGATATTCATCGTAATATCGCCGAAATACATGAATACCAGGGCACCTGCAATGGCCAGAGGTACGGTAAGCATGATAATCAGCGGGTCCTTGAAACTTTCGAACTGAGCTGCCAGAATCAGGTAAATCAGCAAGATGGCCAGTACGAAGGCAAACATCAGACTGGAAGAACTTTCCCGGTATTCTTTTGAGTCTCCGGTCAATGCGGTACGGAATGTATCGTCCAGTGTTTCCTTGGCTATTTTATCCATTTCATCCAATCCCTGTCCGATAGTCTTTCCATCGGCAAGTCCGGCAGAAATGGTGGCGGAAACGAAACGATTGTAACGGTATAACTGCGGTGGGGCAATACCACTAGTCAGTTCAATCAAATTGTCCAACTGCACCATCTCTCCTTTGTCACTACGGATATAGATACCTTTCAGGTCGGCAGGTTTATTACGCTGCTGACGGTTGATCTCTCCTAATATCTCATATTGTTTTCCGTTCATATAGAAGTAACCCATACGCTGGCCGCTCAATCCGTATTGTAAGGTTTGTGCAATGTTGCGTGTACTTACTCCCATGATACTTGCTTTATCACGGTTGATGTTGATACGTGCTTCGGGTTTGCTGAATTTCAGGTTTACATCAGCCATCTGGAATACCGGATTTTCATAAACTTTTGCCATGAATTTGGGTAATACCTCTTGCAACTTTTCGATATTGGTGGCTTGTAGTACGTATTGTACAGGCATGCCACCACGACGTCCGCCGAATGAAGAAGATTGTTGTACAAAAGACCGTGCCTTTGTTTTCTTTTGAACCGCCCGGGAAATCTGTTCCGCTACTTCCATCTGTGTGTAATCACGATCCTTCATATCTTTCAATGTGATACGCACATTACCACTACCGCTTGATACACGCGCGGTAACAGACTCTGCATCCGGAAGTATGGAGTCTACCAGTTGATTAATGTCTTCTGTGTAATCCCGTATATATTCATACGTCACACCCTCAGCTCCACGGGTGTTAATGCTGATTTGCGAACGGTCTTCAAGAGGGGCCATTTCAGCGGGGATCGCATTCCAAAGGAATACAATGATAAATAAAGTACCTAATATAAGAGGCATAGCCAGCCAGCGTTTGCGTAAGAAGATTTCTAGTGACCGGCTATATATGCGGTTCATTCCTTCAAAGAACGGTTCGGTTTTTATATAGAACCAGTTTTTCTTTTCTTGTTTCACCAGCAATTTGGTGGCAAGCATAGGTGTGAAAGTCAACGCAGCAAACGAAGAGATGATTACCGAACCGGATACCACGATACTGAATTCACGGAAAAGCCGTCCTGTCATACCATCCATAAATACAATGGGGAAGAATACGGCCACCAATGTAATAGTGGTAGAAATTACGGCGAAGAAAATTTCTTTAGCACCTTCGATACCGGCTTCTTTTGGGGGCATTCCACGTTCAATGCGGACATAGATATTCTCCGTCATAACGATAGCATCATCCACTACAAGCCCCACTGCTAATACTACTGCCAACATGGAAAGCACATTGATGGAGAATCCTGCCAGGTACATCACGAAAAATGCACCGATAAGCGAAACCGGAATTACGATACAAGGTACCAGTGTAACGCGCCAGTCACGCAGGAAGAGGAAAATAATAATGATAACGAGGATAAATGCCACATATACGGTTTCCTTTACTTCGTCAATGGAAGCACGGATAAACTTGGTGTTGTCAAAACCGTAAGAATATTGCACGTCTTCAGGAAGGTCTTTCTTCATCTGTTTCATGCGTTCGTAGACGGCATCTGCAATTTTAATATGATTGGCACCCGGCTGCGGAATCACAACGATACCCACCATAGGCACTCCATTCATCTTCATGTAACTTTTTATATCCGCCGGACCTAATTCTGCCCGTCCGATATCACTGAAACGAACAATGCGGTTATTATCTTCCCGCAGGATCAGGTTGTTAAACTCCTCTGCCGTATGCATCAGTCCTAACGTACGGATGGTAAGTTCCACCGTATTACCTTCAATACTTCCGGATGGGAGTTCTACATTTTCTTTATCTACTGCATTTTTAACGTCGATAGGGGTAATGCCATAACCTGACATCTTGATCGGATCTAACCACAAACGCATGGAATAACGCTTTTCTCCCCAAATACTAACGCTACTGACGTCTGCAATAGTCTGCAATTGTTCTTTTACGGTGAGGTCGGCAATTTCACTCAATTCCAACAGAGAACGTTTATCACTTTGTAATGCCACCATCAGGATAGGCATGGCATCTGCATCTGCTTTTGATACCGTAGGTGGGTCACAGTCACGGGGCAAGTAGCGTTGAGCACGTGAAACTTTATCACGCACGTCGTTTGCAGCAGTTTCCAAGTCGACGGAAAGCTCGAATTCTACCGTAATACGGGATGAGCCCTGCTGGCTGACGCTGGACAAGGAACGGATACCCGGAATACCATTGATATTTTGTTCCAGTGGTTCGGTAATCTGGTTTTCAATAACATCGGCATTTGCACCCGGGTAGGAGCAAGATACCGAAATGATAGGATTGTCCACGGACGGATATTCTCGGACGCCGAGGTAGCTGTACCCGATAAGTCCGAAAAGCAGGATGATGAGGGTAAGCACCGTAGAAAGTACCGGGCGCCGTATACTGAGTTCAGATATATTCATAAGGCATCCGGTTTAATAAATGTTATCCAAAGTTACAGGTAATCCGGTACGGAGTTGCAAGGTTCCTGAGATTATAATAGTATCCCCTTCCTGCAAACCTTGTAATACTTGAGTCTCGGCTTCCGTGCGTATGCCGGTTTGTATTTCTACAGGCTGGGCTTTCCCTGATTTGTAAAGAAATATCTTATCCTTACCCATCTCCGGAACAATCGCTTCGGATGGAACGGCAAGGGCATCCTGAATCTCGTTTTTGCTTAAACGGATGTCTGCATAGCGTCCCGGCATCACATGACCGTTGGCATTGGGATAAAGGGCACGTAAAGTCAATGTATGGGTGTTTTGATCCATTCTGGATTCCCGGGCATAAACTTTTGCGTGGAAAGTCTCAAGCTTACCTTCAAGTCCGAAATTCACTCCTGCACCGATTTTTACATCATTAGCGTAGCGTTCGGGAACGGAGAATTCTACCTTCAGTGGAGATATTTTGGTTAGTTTGGCTACAATGGTAGTAGGAGAGGCATAAGTTCCTACACTGACTTGGCGCAAACCAATCACACCGTCGAATGGTGCACGAAGCTCGGTTTGTGCAATGTTTGCCTCTATCAGATCTATGTCTGCATTCAGGGTTGCCAGTTCAGTTTTCACCTGTTCATAGGCTTCTTTACTGACTGCATCTCTTTCCAACAGAGCGTTTTGGCGGAATACACGGTCTTCGGCTAATTTCAATTGGGCAACAAGACGTTGCAACTGTGCTTGCAAAGGCCGGTCGTTTACTTTAGCCAGCAATTGTCCTTTTTTTACTTGGCTGCCCTCCTCGAAATTAATTTCAATAATTTTACCGGAAGTTTCGAAAGAAAGATCTACCTCTTCATCAGGCAATAAGCTACCACTGATTTTTATTTCATCTTTCAGCAGTTGAGGTTTTATGATCTTTGCATTTACATTCAGTATTCTCTTATTATTGCGGTTAGTGCTCATAACTTTGTCTGCAGCCGCCAATTCTTTGTTCTCCTTAGGGAGTTGAGAATAAATACCCCCACCTATTAGTCCGGCACCGATAAAAATGATGATGCCCCATTTAACTTTCTTATTCATGTATCAGTATTAGTATTACGTCAGATTATGTCAGCATGAATTTGGACATTTTGAGAACAGGAAGGTTTAATATGAGAAGCGTTAAAAAAGGTGATAAAGTGATGGTGATTTTAATATGCTGCCCGATATTTCCCTTCCTCCTTGTCTTCCAACATATTGAGGTAAGAGCTATAGCGTGACTCGCTGATATAATGTTCTTTTACAGCTTCCCGTACGGCGCAACCCGGTTCCTGGCGGTGAGTGCAGTTGCCATAACGGCAGTCTGCAGAGAATTTGAATATCTCCGGGAAATAGTGCCCTATCTCTTCCTCTTCCATATCGAATGTGCCGAAACCTTTGATACCCGGTGTGTCGATAATATATCCGTCTCCCGGAACGGAAAACATTTCAGAGAAGGTAGTGGTGTGCATACCTTTATTATGATAGGTGGAAATCTCACCGGTTTTTACGTCTTGTTCAGGCAATATCGCATTGATGAGGGTTGACTTTCCCACACCGGAATGTCCGGAGAAAAGTGTTACCCGGCCTTTTAATTCTTCCTGAATTTGTTCTATGCCCTCACCCGTTTTGGCCGAAACTTTAAAACAGGGATAACCGATGGTAGTATAGAGATTGATAAGTCCGTCCAGATAGTGAAGCTCATCTTCATCATAAGCATCTATTTTATTAAAGATTAGCTTAACGGGTACGCGATATGCTTCAGCAGAAGCCAGAAAACGGTCGATGAAAGTTGTGGAGGTTTCCGGATAATTGACCGTAACAATAAGCATGCTTTGGTCAAGGTTGGCAGCAAGAATATGCGATTGTTTAGAAAGATTGGACGCTCTCCGGATAATGTAGTTTTTCCGGTCTTCTATTTCGCTGATGAAAGCAGTTCCTTCCGGATTCAAGATAATTTGCACATAATCTCCCACAGCTACCGGATTGGTACTGCGTATACCTTTGAGACGGAAGTTACCTTTGATTTTACACTCCACACATTTCCCCTCGTCGGTCTTTACCAAATACCAACTACCTGTATTTTTTATTACCAGTCCCCTCAATTTAATTGTCAATTTTCAATTGACAATTGACAATTACTACTTGGCAACATACCTCAGTTACAGTCTCTTTCGGTACTTGTCAATTCTCAATTGTCAATTGTCAATTGGCTTTTATACGGTCATAATTTCTTTATCCTTTGCAATCAGCATATCATCGATCTGTTTGATATACTTATCGTGAATCTTTTGCAATTTTTCTTCACCCCCCTTTTGTGCATCTTCTGCCAGACCGTCTTTAACGGATTTCTTCAAAGCATCGATAGCATCACGGCGAGCATTACGCACACTCACTTTAGCAGTTTCACCTTCACCTTTACATTGTTTGGCGAGCTGCTTACGGCGTTCTTCTGTCAGCGGCGGAATACCGATACGGATAATCTCACCATTATTTTCGGGCATAATGCCGAGACTGGAGTCAATGATTGCTTTTTCAATTACCCGGAACATGCTTTTGTCCCACGGTTTGATAGCGATACTACGGGCATCCGGAGTATTTACGGCAGCTACATTGTTGATAGGAACCATGCTTCCGTAAGAATCCACACGGATACCGTCCAGCAAACGAACGTCTGCCTTTCCGGCGCGGATGTGAGCCAATGCTTCTTCCAGATACATAACGGCCATATCCATTTTCTCTTGCGCTTCATCTAAGATGTCTTTTACGTCTCTCATATTCTTCGGTTTTTGGAATTGTACTTTAATTGAAACTTTGCAAATATAATTATTTTCACCACAGAGCACACTGATATACAGAGTTTTTTCAGAGAAAATTAGTTGTGTACCAGTGTTCCGATCTCTTCTCCTTGCATTACTTTCTTCAGATTGCCTACTGTATCCATGTCAAATACAATGATTGGCAGATTGTTTTCTTTACACATGCAGGTGGCAGTGAGGTCCATAACTTTCAGGCCACGTTTCAGAACTTCATCGTAAGTAATCTTGTCAAATTTAGTGGCAGTAGGGTCCTTCTCCGGATCAGCGGTATAGATGCCATCTACGCGTGTGCCTTTCAGCATAACGTCGGCTTCAATTTCAATGCCACGCAGAGAAGAGCCTGTGTCGGTAGTAAAGAACGGATTGCCTGTTCCGGCAGACATGATAACCACTTCGCCTGCTTCCATAGATTCGATAGCTTTCCATTTATTGTAAAACTCACCGATAGGTTCCATGCGTACGGCTGTCAGTACACGCGCCTTTACACCGGTGGCTACCAAGGCAGAGCTTAATGCCAGGCTGTTGATTACCGTAGCGAGCATTCCCATTTGATCTCCTTTCACGCGGTCGAAACCTTTGTTTGCGCCACTTAATCCGCGGAAGATATTACCACCACCGATGACGATACCTATCTGGACGCCCAACTCATGGATTTCCTTGATTTGTGCTGCATATTCGGCAAGGCGCTTTTCGTCAATGCCATATTGTTTTTCGCCCATCAGGCTCTCACCACTGAGCTTTAACAGAACTCTTTTATACTTTGCCATTATGATATTACATTTAGTTTCTGCAAATATACGCTTTCTGTCTGTAATGATTAACTTTGGTACAAAATTTTTCTACTTAAAACTGCCTGTACGATGCCGCGCAGAGATAAGTAGACGATGAAAGCCAGCCAAAGGGCATGATTTCCCATCCACTCGTGTAAGGAGTAATAAACGAGGAAGAAACCGGCTGAGGCTGCCAGCATTGCATAAAACATTTGCCGGGTGGCAGTGGCTCCAATAAATATTCCGTCCCATAGGAAAGCGGCGAAGCCTGCAAGTGGGATAGCCAATACCCAATAAAAGTAATTTCCGGCTTCCCGGATGACAGAAACTTCATTGGTGAGCAGCCCTAGGAATACCTTGCCACCAAAGAAATAAAGTAATGTGAAGCCCGTAGAAAGTCCGATTCCCCAGATAAAGAGCTGGCGAACGGTACGGTGCAATGCCGGACGGTTGTCCGCACCGATATATTTACCAACCAACGCTTCACCTGAATAAGCAAAGCCATCCATTATATAAGAAAAGAGAGTAAATAGCTGCATTAGCAAAGTGTTGACTGCCAATACAACTTCTCCTTGTGCTGCTCCGGCGGAGGTAAAAAACAGCGTGACAATAACCAGGCAGAGAGTCCGTAGGAAAATGTCCCGGTTCACCTGAAAGAAACGCAGCATAGCTTCTTTTTTCAATATCTCCTGCCAGGCAATACGTTCTTTCAATTTGCCATAATATCGCCTCCATAATAATAATGCCATAAAGAATCCCGCATATTGGGCTGTAAGTGTCCCTAGGGCTACCCCGGCAACTTTCATATGGAACAAATAGACAAAGCAAAGGCTTGCAGCGATGTTCACAATGTTTTGTGTAATGGCAATGTACATTGGGAAACGCGAATTCTGCATACCAATGAACCAACCGGCAAAACCGTAAAGGCCCAGCATGGCAGGAGCTCCCCAAATACAAATTTGGAAATAGAGTGTAGCCAATTGTTCTACTTCCTCTGTCGTTTGTATAAAAGTAAATGCCAGTTTACGGATGGGATATTGTAAAGCCACCAGAATAATGGCAATGAGCAATCCTACTCCAACGGATCGTAACAAAAGTCGGGTAACTTCGTCCATATCGTGTTTGCCGTATGCTTGTGATGTCATTCCGCTGGTTCCCATCCTTAAGAATCCAAAGATCCAGTAGATGATGTTGAATAGCATTCCGCCCACGGCAATAGCTCCGATATACGCTGCAGATCCCAGATGGCCTACGATTGTCACATCAATCAGTCCCAGTAGTGGAACTGTGATATTCGAAATGATCGAAGGTACAGCTATCTGAAGTATTCTTTTATTGATAATATTCGGAGTTTGAGCAATCATTTTAAAGCACTGATTTGTTCTATTTATCGACAAAGGTACTCTTTTTGTCGTAAATGGTAAAAAGGCATTTGATAATAACAATTTTTATAATACATAATATTTTAAAAATGAGTATATTTGCGGAAACAAGAACTAGGTAATATTAATAAGCGATGAGAACCTTAACTTTACTATTTTCATTCATGGTTGCTTTCCCTTTTGTGCTCTCAGCACAATCAGCTGGGGAGTTGCTTCAAAAGGTGTCTGCTGCCTTATCTGAGGGGCAGGATGACTATGCGGTGAGTCTGTTTCGCCAGTCGATAAAGGCTGGGGCAGATCAGACTGAGATGTTTTATTGGACTCAGGTGGAAAAAAACAGCGCTGTAGCTCCGCGTTTGGTAAATGAGTTGGCCACCTATTATAAACGTAAGCGGAATTATGATAAAGCTTACTTATTTTATAGAGAATTTCTGCAGTATCATTCAGACGATGTTCCTGCTCTTGTATCGTGTGCCGAAATGGAGATGATGCGGGGTAAAGAAAAAGATGCTGTAAAAACTTATGAGAAGGTATTGATACTTGATGCTAATAATTTGCAAGCTAATATTTTTCTGGGAAATTATTTCTATTTACAGGCAGAACGTGAAAAGAAAAAGTTGGAAGATGATTATAAGAAGATAACTTCTCCTACACGAATGCAATATGCCCGTTATCGTAATGGGCTTTCTGATGTCTATTCTAACGGCTATTCCAAGGCAAAAGATTATTTGCAGCGGGTGTTGCAGTTGTTCCCTTCGACGGAGGCAGGAAATACTTTGGAAAAGATTAAGAAGTTAGAGATAGAAATCAAGTAAGCTATAGTAGGCTTCATACTAAAAAAATAAACCCGCTTATTTCTGTGATAAGTGGGTTCTCCTCTCTGTTCATTTTTAATTTTAATAGGTGTCACTAAATTCAATGGCTCCATTGGCTTCTCCTCCAATCGGACCATTACCTTGGAATTCCCATGCGAAGGGTGCTTGACCGCCAGCTGTTGTCCACCAGTACCTTTTAATTCCTCCAGAAGTGTTTCTACTGCCGTAAGTAGAGAAAACTTTCCCGTTTGCACTTGTTCCGGTCTTACACGTTACAGTTACTTACCAATAACCATTACAGGAATTTACATAGAAATTGCTTGTGATGTGGTCAGAGCCACTGAATTCTATATAACTACTATACCAATTACCGGCATTAAAAGACATATCTCCATGAAAAGCTCTTGTTTGGGTTTTAAGTGCTTTAGCAGATATATGTTCATCTTTAATTTTAATAATTGAACTTTCATTTACAGTATAGGATTTGAATCCTTTGTTGTTATATAGGGTTAAGGTGGTAGTTATTCCAGCTTGTATGTCCTCTTTGATACTTTTATTGGTCTTTGCTATATCCCGGAATATTCGCTCAACATTAGGATCTGTTAAGTGTTCGGCTTGCATGATACTGTCTGTTATTATAACAGAATAAAGATTGTTTATAGTGTCAATCTCTGTATAGTTGTTCACTATGGCTAATTCTTCGTCATAGGTAAGAACCTTGGGAGAATTTTCAACGGGCTTGTTTTCTTCCCATCTATCCTGACAGCTGCTAAAGCCAATAGCTATAGCAAGCAACGTACTAAATAATAGTTTTCTTTTCATGATTATCTTTGTTTTATAGAGAGGATTTATATTAATCTATTGTGAAGTGTCCTTGTAGGTTTATGTCTTTGTAACTTAATTCTATAGTGAATTCTTTCTCACCGGAAGAATTAAAACAGAAACTATAATTTTGACTTTGTAAAATGGTGAGCTGATTTGTATATATAATATCTTTATATTTATCTCTTATTGTGATTTGCATATTTTCTATTGCTATATCGGAGTGAATATATATCACGTTTCTATCATGTGAAACAGTAGGCTCCATAGATAAGGAGCGATCATCTATTGTTTGGTCTTTCGGAGCATCTCTGTATAGCAAAATGATGATTTCTTGTGCCAAACAATTCATATAAAATATAAAGCTGATAAGAATGAAAAATAATCGTTTCATTGTTTAAAGGTTTTAGTGTTCTTATTGTTTGCAAAGAAAATCTATTACGGATTTTAATCAAAGCATTAGAGTGTGCATTGGAGTGTGCATATTGTTTTACTGTGTGTAAGCAGTGTGCGGAAAAGTGTGCAAATATTGGATAAATATCTTATAATGAGAGAATAAAACTATCCCAATCTTTAGGGGTACCTTTCTTGCCGAATACTTTTTCATAAAGTCTTCGGCGATTAGAAGTAATAGCTTCTTTGCTATGCATAGTTAATTTTGCTATATCTATAGGAGATATATTTATCTTGATAA
The DNA here is from genome assembly GCF_001940965.1 of Bacteroides sp. Phil13. Classification (NCBI taxonomy): domain Bacteria; kingdom Pseudomonadati; phylum Bacteroidota; class Bacteroidia; order Bacteroidales; family Bacteroidaceae; genus Bacteroides; species Bacteroides sp. Phil13. Next base: position 36,289 of record NZ_MSHA01000085.1, read on the forward strand.
GTAGACAAACATGGTATTCGTGTTCATTCAAGTCATAGAGTTTGCGCAAGTTTTCGGTAAAACCTTCATAGGTATTATTTATGGCATCTTCGAGTTCTTTCCAATTATTGTTGGAAAGCAGATTTTTACTGATTTTAGTGGTGTGAGGTTGCTTTTGAATATGGTTGTAGATTTCCGATTTTAGAAGTATAGTGCTTGCTTGTTTGCGTCTGGCTAATTTTATTTCAGCCTGTTTGTTTGCACAAAGGGTCAATTCTATTTGTTCTTTCAACTGGTCTCTTAAAACTTTATTTGTTTGGTCGGCTTGCTGCAACTTATATTTGAGTTCTTTAATGTTACGTTTATTTTCTTCGATGAATAGAGCACTTTTCTTGTATTGTTCTTTTTGCAGTTGTTGAAGTTGTTTCAGTTGGATGCTGAGTTGTAATCTTTTCCGTCTGTTATATTGTAAATAGGCAAAGGATAGACTAAGGGTAAGAAGCCCGATTGAAAAGATATAGATGATGAGAATTTGTTTTTTCTCATTTTCCGCTTTTAATTGATTGTTCTCTTTTTCTCGCACTTGATAGTTGTATAGGGAGTTTAAGTGGCGAACGGTTTCTGTATCTGTAATTTTATGGATAGAGTCTGTGCATTGTATATATTGGCGGAGGTGGAGTAGTGCATCCTGAGGATTATTACAATCTATTGCTATTTCCGCTAACCCTTTATGAGCTGCCTGCTTGGCATAGATAGTGCCGCATTTCAGTATTTCTTTGTAGTAATAGATAGCGGAATCTATGTGGCCCGTTTTATGGGAAAGTTCTGAAGCAATGGAGAAAATACTACTTTTGCTACGAATGTCCAAGCTGTCTAATGCTGGTTGTAAAGTTTGCCGGGCTAAATCGTATTTTCCCAGTTCTATGCAGAGACTGGATATTTGGCTTTGGACTATAGTTATGAGAGAATGCTTTTTCTGAAGTTTTGCTATATCAAAGGCTTTCTGGAAGTAATAGAGAGAACTGTCATATTGATCAATGCATCGATAAGAGTAGGCTATGTCTCTTAAATTGAATGCCATACTGATACTGTCTTTTAATATAATATTGCATTTTTGTGCTTTCCTGAACATTTTCAATGCTTCGTCATAAGTCTTTTGATACAGGAATAGTGTTCCCATCTGACTGTATATCTTACTCCTTAAGCGATAATTTGCATCTTCAGGCAAAGTCTCTATTGCTTTTTCAAAATAATCCAGTGCTTGCGGCGCATCCTCCAGATCTCTGTAAACTCGCCCTGCATAATAGTAAGCCTCCGGTAAATGCCGTTCATCCCTTTTTTCTATATAATAATGCAATACAAGCAGTATCAAGCTGTCTGAAGTATGTCGTATATATGCTTTGTCGTTTGCTTTGATGCAGAGTAATCGATAATACATTTGCGTAGACTCTGATTCAGTCTTTATGTTGTCTTCCAGTGTTTTTAATAGAGCAATAGCACTATCCGGCTGTATGCTTGCCAAACTGTCCGCTATAATCAGTGATTGCGGGTAAGGTTTTCTGTCACATGCGTAGAAGCATAGCAGCAGGCAGGTTAGTAGTATGAATCGTGTGTTTGTTTTCATATCTACAAAGATAGTGTTTCTTTGGAAAATATTTTATTTTCTTGGCGATAATGTATTCTATTTTTGTGGCTGAATAATAAATCAGTGGTAGGTGAGAGATTCATAATGCTTTAAACATATTATTCTGCATTCATTTCAAAAAAATCAGCCCATTCATTTTGTTGTAAAAGCTTCAATGATAATTGAGAAGTAAACAGAGGATTCTATATCTTTGCAGTAAGTCCGATTGGGTGTTAACCTTGGTTGACAGGCTTATCAACCTTGACTAACAAGCCGGTCAACCTTGGTTAACAAGCCTGTTGACCAAGGTTGACATCCGATTGTTCCTAAGAGTAAACGGGATATTTCTTAAGAGTAAACAAAATACCCCCCTATGTTGAACACTCCACTGACCTGCTATTTCAGTTAACACCACATGATGACAAGAGGTGACTTCCAAAGGATATGCGGTATGATGAAAACGACTGCAATGGGGTATATCCGCCATTTACGCGGGGAAGGAAAGCTAAAAATATTGGATTACAGACTCGTCCGATATATGCACTAAATGTAAGGTATTGTGTTGTAAGAAAGGTGGTTATGGCGTAAAATGTAAAAAACGGGCGTGAGAGTAGGTCACTTACTCTCACACCCGATTTTTACTCTCACTCATATTCAATAGTCTAATTATCATCAATCTATTTTAAAAGTGAGAGCAGTGAGAGTAAGTTGATACTAACTTTTAGTTGGGCCTTGAGGCCTTGCACTTTAAGGAATATATTGTACTTCCTTAAATAAATATCCGCGTTCCTTTCCTGTCTGGTCTTCAAGAATAAATCGCCCATCCGGTTCTACGCGTAGCAAGTGGGCAATGAATTCGCCGTCCGCATCTGCATAGCGATGAAAGCCATTCCGACGGAATAGGGAATGAGCATAACGGGTGTTAATTAAGTCTGCTATTTTACCTGAACAGTCTGTTTGCAAAAGGGTATAGTACTCTTTTATTCGTTTCATAATATTGGCAAGTATCAGATATCGGTCATGATCTTCTCTTGTAATCTGTTTTAGAGATACCGGGTTGGGAGCATCACTTCGGAAGACTTCCTGATTGATATTCACCCCGATACCGGAAATGCTGCGTCCGATATGATGTCCTGAAAGGTCATTTTCTATCAGTATGCCGCAAATCTTCTTTTCATTCCAGTAAATGTCATTCGGCCATTTTATGGAGATACCTTCTGTCCATTCATCCAACTCTTCTTTGATGGAGAGAGAGACGATCTGAGAAAGGATGAATTGTTGACGTGCCTCAATGAACGTAGGATAAAGTACGAAGCTGAATGTAATATTCTTGCAATCTTCCGATTCCCAACTGTTGCCACGTTGCCCTTTTCCGGCAGTCTGGCGTTCAGCAATTACTGTCATAAATTCCGGAATATCGGTTCCTTGTTCATCGCAAAGTTGTGTTAGGTGCCGATTGGTGGAGTCTGTTTCCATTAATACGAGGAGGGGAACAGGAAATTTCTCAGAGGGAAGATGCACGTTGGGCTCTTTATTCATGTCAGGGTAAGGCTTCATATTCGGCACGCATTTTCTTGGTGAACTTCTTTAAGACTTCCTCATAAGCATGGTCAATGAGACTCTTTATCAACTTATCGTCTGCATCGCCATTAAGAAAAACCTGATTCCAGTATTTCTTATTAAAATGATAGGCGCCTTCGATGGCAGAGTAGCGTTCGCGCAACTCTATGGCATACTCAGGATCGCACTTCATACAGATCTTGTTGGAGTATTCCAGGTCAATCAATACGAACATTTTATTCATAACTTTCATCACGAGTGAATACTCATCGAATGGAAGGCATTCTGTGACTGCTTTCTTGGCTAAGCAGTATTCGTGGGCAGTTTCTATATCCATAATCTCAAATTTAGATTTAAAAAGTAAAATCAAGTTGGCGGCTGACTTAGAACATTGGCGGATAAAATGCATCCTTAATATGTTCTATTTCAAATGCTCCAGCTTCGCCGACCGCGGTGATAATATCAAAACGAACAGGAATGTCTATACTGAAATGCTTGATATATGCATCGGCAGCCACTACAATGTGGCGTATTTTCTGCCAATTAACAGCATCTTGCGGTTCGATGTATTCCGTATTGCTTCGTGTCTTCACTTCCACTACAATCAGTAATTCATCTTTGACTGCCACAATGTCCAGTTCCAGATGGTTTTTGCGCCAATTACGGTGGAGAATGACATATCCATTGCGTTCCAGATACGCTACTGCGGCGTCTTCTCCATCTTTTCCAAGGGTATTGTGTGCTGCCATACCTGTATTTATCCCTATTTTAGCTGTTTCTATGCAAAAATACGTTTTTTCTGCTTTGTATTTACAGAAGTAAAACTAATTTTGCAGTAAATATGAGAAAGAGAGATAAAACGTGTGCGAAAGCAACACCCGAAGAGCCGAAACGTGAACAGCGCATCGTATGTCTGATGAGCGAGGAAGAGCTGCGGATTGTAGACCGTTATCTGGAGAAGTACAAGATAACGAATAAATCACGCTGGCTTCGGGAGACTATTCTCATGTTTATCCATAAAAATATGGAAGAGGACTATCCGACTCTTTTTGGAGAACATGATATGCGGAGATAAGTTATAAATTAAAAATTAAAGGTAAAAGGCTGGTGGACGATAACTTTTATATGAAGCAAGCGCTTGCAGAAGCACGTAAGGCAGCAGAAAGAGGAGAGGTGCCTGTTGGTGCGATTGTTGTTTGCAAAGAGCGTATTATAGCACGTGCCCATAACCTGACAGAAACATTGACAGACGTGACAGCTCATGCTGAAATGCAAGCAATTACTGCTGCTGCTTCTACCCTTGGTGGAAAATATCTGAATGAATGTACTCTTTATGTTACGGTTGAACCTTGTGTCATGTGTGCCGGTGCCATAGCCTGGGCGCAGATGGGGCGGCTTGTATTTGGTGCTGAAGATGAAAAACGTGGATATCAGCGTTATGCACCACAGGCATTACATCCGAAAACGGTGGTTGTGAAAGGGATTCTTGCTGATGATTGTGCTGCCTTGATGAAAGATTTCTTTGCTGCAAAACGGCGTTGAAGTCTGATTATTCTTTAATTTCTTCAAAATCCACATACTCTCCTTCATCTTTAGAGAAGAGTTTTTTGTGTTTTCTATGAATATTATTTCCTTCAGAAGTGGTTCCTTCATCGGTTTGTGAAGAAGAGTTTGGTTGTTGACCGCCTGAGTAAGAATAACCTTGACCAGATTGATAACTGCCGGAGGAAGAACGACGCTTTCCTCCCAGTCCGAAGATAGTCCGGAGAACGGTGCCGATGATACTGAGTCCGATGACCAGAATAACGACTATGATGACAAATAGAAATCCTAAGATATGAAACATGGGCTAATCGTTTTATATATTGTTCGTCTTACGAACGATAGTACAACAACTGTGCCAAAAGATTTGTTTAGAGTCTCTTTCTAACAAACCAGCATAGAATGATGTACCAGCCTATGACAGCAGCAAGTCCTACGAAAATAAGTAGAGGAATACTGACTATCAAAAACAAATAACGGATTTTATTTTCTTCCCAAGAGAGGTTCTTTAATTTGAAAGCAAACATTGGAAACTCGGAAACCAGCAGCAGGGAGAATAGTACAATACAGACTAGTAATCCATACAGAACTACCCCACCTTGTATCAGCCAGTCATGGTATTGCGCAGCGGCTGCCGCCCAAAACAATGTGTTGGCTGGTGTATTTAGTCCGATGAATGAGCTGGTTTGGCGTTCGTCAATATTGAATTTTGCCAGACGCAGTGCTGAAAATATCGCAATGAGAAAAGCAAAATAGGGAACATATTCCTGAAAGCTGCTCATCCAATCGGGATAAGTCATCTCACGCAATAAGGAGAATATGATAACTGAAGGTACTAATCCGAAACTGATATCGTCTGCCAGGGAGTCCAATTCTTTTCCAATGGGAGAAGGGGCATGCAATACCCGCGCCGACATTCCATCGAGGAAGTCGAACACAGCACTGATAATGATAAAAGTCAGAGCCCAGTCATACTTGAACTCAAATGCCATAACACATGCAATACAGCCGGAGAACAGATTCAGGCATGTCAGTGTATTGGGGATATGGCGAGTAATACGGTTAGCCATTGTTTAGTTATTTTAGTTTGGCTATCACGGTCTGGTTTCCTGTGGTGGTTTGTCCCATTTTCACGAACACTTCTGTGCCCAATGGGAGATAAACATCTACACGAGACCCGAACTTGATAAAGCCCATGTGTTCATCGATATAACAGTCTTCGCCGGGTTCGGCATAAGTGACGATACGTCGTGCCATAGCTCCGGCAATCTGCCGAGCCATTACTTCTACACCTTCGGGAGTTTCAATCACCACTGTAGAGCGTTCGTTGTCGGTACTGGCTTTCGGCAGCCAAGCTTTCATGAACTTACCATTATGGTGTGCCACTTTCTTTACGGTTCCGTCTACTGGATACCAGTTGGCATGTACATTGATGACACTCATAAAAATAGAAATCATAAGACGGCGGTCGTGGAAGTATTCGTTTTCATCTACTTCTTCTATGACTACTATTTTGCCATCGGCAGGTGCCACCACAATCTTTTCGGTGTCTTCCTGGCCAAATAGGCGGATAGGGCATCGGAAGAAATTCACCAGCATTCCATACAGGACGATACTGACCACAGCTACGATATAGAACGGTAATTTGCATTCCAGCCCAAAATAAAGTGCTGAATTGACAACCAATAGCAATAGTAAGCTACCGGCCAGTGTATGTGTCCCTTCGCGGTGAATTCGTATCTTTTTTAGCTTTTTTAGTCGACTCATCTAAGTTGTTTTATTCTCTTGAATACAAATTATCGGCAAAAATAGGCTTATTTTGAAAATCTAACAAGCATTTGGAGGGAGAAATGCATCTGTTGATAACTTTTAGGGAAATATTTTTGTTAGGTCTTATATAGGTTGTACTTTTATGCTCTTAATTGAAAGGAGATATTTATGCAGGATTTTGTTCATTTGCACGTTCATACCCAGTATTCCTTACTCGATGGTCAGGCCAGCGTAAGTGCGTTGGTGGACAAGGCTATGAAAGATGGAATGAAGGGAATAGCCGTGACTGACCACGGGAATATGTTCGGCATTAAGGAATTCACTAACTACGTTAACAAAAAGAATAGCGGACCGAAGGGTGAGATCAAAGATCTTAAAAAACGGATGGCCGGCATTGAAAGCGGCGAGATTGCTTGCGATGATAAGGAAGCGGAACTTGCTGACTGTCGTGCGAAGATTGCGGAAGCTGAAAATAAGCTGTTTAAACCAATCATTGGTTGTGAGATGTATGTGGCTCGCCGTACTATGGATAAAAAAGAAGGTAAACCTGACCAAAGCGGTTGGCACTTAATTGTATTGGCGAAAAACGAGAAAGGCTATCATAATCTGATTAAGCTGGTATCCAGGGCTTGGACCCAAGGTTATTATATGCGTCCGCGTACTGACCGTAATGAGTTGGAGAAGTATCACGAAGGTTTGATCGTATGTTCGGCTTGTATTGGTGGTGAAGTGCCTAAGAAGATTATCAATGACCAGCTGGAAGATGCGGAAGAAGCCATACGCTGGTATAAAAATCTTTTCGGTGAAGATTATTATCTGGAGTTACAACGGCATCGGGCTACTATACCGCGTGCCAATCATGAAGCTTATCCGTTGCAGCAGAAGGCGAATGCCAAATTAATAGAGTTTGCAGAAAAATATAATATTAAACTCATTTGTTCCAATGACGTTCATTTCGTGAATGAGGAACATGCTGAGGCGCATGACCGGCTGATTTGTTTGAGTACCGGTAAAGATCTGGATGATCCGAATCGTATGCTTTATACCAAGCAGGAATGGATGAAGACGAAGGCAGAGATGAACGAGCTCTTTGCTGATGTTCCTGAGGCTTTGTCCAATACTCTTGAAATTCTGGATAAAGTAGAATACTATTCCATTGACCATGCACCTATCATGCCTACTTTTGCTATTCCCGAAGACTTTGGAACAGAAGAAGGGTATCGGCAGAAATATACCGAGAAGGACTTATTTGATGAATTCACTCAGGATGAAAATGGTAATGTGGTGTTGAGTGAGGAGGATGCCAAAGCGAAAATCAAACGTCTGGGCGGATATGAAAAATTATATCGTATCAAACTGGAAGCGGATTATCTGGCCAAATTGACTTTTGATGGTGCTAAGATATTTTATGGAGATCCTCTGTCTGAGGAAGTGATGGAGCGTTTGAAGTTTGAACTTCATATTATGAAGACAATGGGTTTTCCGGGATACTTCCTCATTGTACAGGACTTCATTGCTGCCGGGCGTAATATGGGAGTTTCGATAGGTCCGGGGCGTGGATCGGCGGCCGGTTCAGCGGTAGCATATTGTTTGCAGATTACGAAAATCGACCCCATTAAATATGACTTGCTGTTTGAGCGTTTCCTGAATCCCGACCGTATATCATTGCCTGATATCGATATCGACTTTGATGATGACGGACGTGGAGAAGTGCTTCGTTGGGTGACGCAAAAGTATGGTCAGGAAAAAGTGGCACATATCATTACCTATGGTACAATGGCTACCAAACTTGCTATTAAAGACGTTGCCCGTGTGCAGAAACTTCCTCTTTCTGAGTCTGACCGTCTAGCTAAATTGGTTCCTGATAAAATACCCGATAAGAAGTTGAATCTACGGAATGCCATTGATTATGTTCCTGAACTGCAAGCAGCAGAAGCTTCTCCCGATCCTTTGGTGCGCGATACACTGAAATATGCCAAGATGCTGGAAGGCAATGTGCGTGGTACCGGAGTGCATGCCTGTGGTACGATTATCTGCCGTGATGACATTACTGACTGGGTACCTGTAAGCACTGCCGATGATAAGGAAACGGGTGAGAAGATGCTTGTTACCCAATATGAAGGTTCGGTCATTGAAGATACAGGTTTGATCAAGATGGACTTCCTGGGATTGAAAACATTATCAATCATCAAGGAGGCCGTGGAAAATGTGCGCTTGCATCGTGGGCTGGCGTTGAATATAGATAAGGTGCCTATTGACGACCCTGCTACTTATAAATTATATAGTGACGGGCGTACTATTGGTACATTCCAGTTTGAATCTGCAGGTATGCAGAAATATTTGCGTGAGTTGCAGCCATCTACTTTCGAAGATTTGATTGCGATGAATGCCCTCTATCGTCCGGGACCTATGGATTATATTCCGGACTTTATCGACCGTAAACATGGACGGAAGCCGATTGAGTATGATATTCCTGTCATGGAGAAGTATCTGAAGGATACATATGGTATTACGGTGTATCAGGAACAGGTGATGCTTTTGTCACGTTTGTTGGCGGACTTTACCCGCGGTGAGTCCGATGCCTTGCGTAAAGCGATGGGTAAGAAGCTGCGTGACAAACTGGATCATATGAAACCTAAATTCGTTGAAGGCGGCCGCAAGAACGGACATGATCCAAAAGTGCTTGAAAAGATTTGGGGAGACTGGGAAAAGTTTGCATCTTATGCTTTCAATAAATCTCATGCCACTTGCTATTCATGGGTAGCTTATCAGACCGCGTATCTGAAAGCGAACTATCCGGCAGAATATATGGCAGCTGTGATGAGCCGAAGCTTGTCGAACATTACTGACATCACCAAATTGATGGATGAATGTAAATCGATGGGCATCAAGGTTCTTGGCCCGGATGTGAATGAGAGTAATCTGAAGTTTACTGTTAATCCGGAAGGAAATATCCGTTTCGGCCTTGGTGCAGTGAAAGGTGTGGGTGAAGGTGCCGTGTTGAATATCATGGAAGAGCGTGCGAAGAATGGTCCTTTCAAAGGTATATTCGATTTTGTGCAGCGTGTCAATCTGACAGCTTGTAATAAGAAGAATCTGGAATGTCTTGCTTTGGCAGGTGGTTTTGATGAGTTCCCTGAGTTAAGACGTGAACAATACTTTGCTGTGAATTCCAAAAATGAGGTTTTTCTGGAAACTTTAGTACGTTATGGTAACCGTTATCAGGCAGACCAGGCAGCGGCTGCCAACTCGTTGTTCGGTGGAGATAATGTAGTGGACATTGCTACTCCCGAAATACCTGAAGCTGAACGCTGGAGTGATCTGGACCGCTTGAACAAGGAACGTGATCTGGTAGGTATTTATCTATCTGCCCATCCGCTGGATGAATATTCCGTAGTATTGCAGCACGTATGTAATACGCGTATGGCTGAGTTGGAGGATAAAACGGCACTTGCCGGACGAGAGATAACGATGGGAGGCATTGTGACTTCTGTGCGTCGGGGAATCAGTAAAAATGGTAATCCTTATGGCATTGCGAAGATTGAAGACTATTCCGGTTCGGCTGAATTTCCGTTCTTTGGTAATGACTGGGTAACCTATCAGGGATATTTGGGTGAACGTACCTTCCTTTTCATTAAGGCTCGTTGCCAACCTAAACAGTGGAAGCAGGATGAGTTGGAAGTTAAGATTACTTCTATGGAATTGCTTCCGGATGTGAAAGAGAAACTGATTTCGAAAATTACTATCCTGATACCGCTTTCAGTGTTGAACCAGGCTCTGGTTACGGAGCTTGCAGCACTAATGAAAGGGAATCCGGGTACAACGGAACTCTATTTTAAAGTGAGTGATCCTGATAGTAAGACGGTAGTGGACATGATTTCCCGACCTGTGAAACTTTCGGTAGGGCGTGAGTTAATCTCTTATTTAAATGATCGTCCCGAACTGGAATTCCGGATAAATTAGTTATCTTTGCTTCCGTAAATAATTTGACAGTAATCATTAAACATTAAATAATTAATCATTAACGCAATGGCTTTAGAAATTACAGACAGCAACTATAAGGAAATCCTTGCAGAAGGTAAACCTGTAGTGATTGACTTTTGGGCCCCGTGGTGTGGTCCTTGTAAGATGGTAGGTCCTATCATAGAAGAATTGGCAGAAGTGTATGAAGGACAGGTCCTTATCGGTAAGTGTGATGTAGATGAGAATGGTGATGTGGCTGCTGAATATGGTATCCGTAACATTCCTACCGTATTGTTCTTTAAAAACGGTGAGTTGGTTGACAAGCAGGTAGGTTCTGCTGGCAAATCAGCTTTTGATGACAAGATAAAAAAGATGCTCTTATAGGAGTATAATATAATAAGGTATTAACCCTTAAAAAACTAACTGTTATGGGACTGGAAGACGATTTCTTAAAGGATGATCTCGATGATGAAAAAACCATCGAATACATCAAGAATTATTTGCCGCAGGAGTTAAAAGAGAAGTACTCCGATGATGAATTCTATTATTTTCTCGATTTGATTGACGAGTATTATTCTGAAAGCGGCATCCTGGATGCAAAGCCGGATGAAGATGGATGCATCGAAGTCGACCTGGGGCAAATCGTAGATTACATCATCAAAGAAGCCCACAAAGATGAGATGGGTGAGTATGATCCGGAAGAAATCCTGTTTGTAGTTCAAGGAGAACTGGAATATACGGAGTCATTGGATGATGATGAAGAATAAGAAGTTTCAGTTAAGTAAAAGAGAAGTCCGGACAGCTTGTTCGGACTTTTTTTGTGGAATAATTCCACACTTGTAGAGTGAATTCCCCACTCTCATAATCCTTTGTTAAAACTTTAATGGTTTGACTATGAATAATAAAGGTATAGCCATCGAACTTTGGCATGCCGGTTGTGTTTTTATTTATAGGGTTTTTAACATTAACATAAACAGAGAGCTTATGAAACCGTTTTTTAAGAAGAGAGAATTCAGAATAACGAAAAAACAGGCAGTGATTGCCGCAATTGGTATAGTACTGTTAGTAGCGATTTACTGGTTTATTACTCATCGTCCGGCACCTGCACCGGATCTTCCGGTAGTAGCTGTGGAACCGGTGACACAAGATGATGTCGAAATCTATGGTGAATACGTGGGACGTGTTCGCGCTCAACAGTTTGTGGAAGTTCGTGCCCGTGTAGAAGGGTATCTGGAAAATATGCTTTTCGAAGAAGGTACTTATGTGACGAAGAATCAAGTATTGTTTGTTATCAATCAGGATCAGTATCGCGCTAAGGCGGATAAGGCTCGTGCACAGCTGAAAAAAGATGAAGCACAAGCTAAAAAAGCACAACGTGACCTGGAGCGCATTCGCCCCTTGTATGAACAAAATGCTGCCAGTCAATTAGATTTGGATAACGCGGTGGCAGCTTATGAAACGGCAGTGGCTAGTGTTGCTATGAGTCAGGCCGATCTTGACCAGGCAGAACTGGAACTTGGATATACAGTGGTTCGCTCTCCGCTGGCCGGACACATCAGTGAACGGTATGTAGACCTTGGTACATTGGTCGGTACGGGCGGCAAGTCATTGCTTGCCAATATCGTGAAAAGCGATACGGTACTGGTAGATTTCAGTATGACAGCATTAGACTATCTGAAAACCAAGGAACGTAACGTAAATCTGGGACAGAAAGATTCTACCCGTTCCTGGCAGCCGAATATTTCTATTACACTTGCCGATAATACAGTCTATCCTTTCAAAGGCTTGGTCGACTTTGCCGAACCGCAGGTTGATCCACGTACCGGTACTTTCTCTGTTCGTGCCGAAATGCCTAATCCGAAACACGTATTACTTCCGGGCCAGTTTACTAAAGTGAAGCTATTGCTGGATGTGCGGGAGAATGCAACAGTGGTTCCCCTGAAGTCTGTTATTATAGAAAAAGGTGGTGCCTATGTATTTGTTATGCGTCGTGATTCTACTGTAGAACGTCGTTTTATAGAGTTAGGACCGGAGTTCCAGAATCAAGTAGTGGTGGAGAGAGGTTTGGTGCCGGGTGAAACAATAGTGGTAGAAGGATACCATAAACTGAGTCCGGGGATGAAAGTTAAAGTTAACAATGCCCTGTTGAAGAAAGAAGATGAAGAGGGAGGGGAGAGCGTATGAAAGTAAGTTTCTTTATAGACAGACCGGTCTTTTCGGCTGTCATCTCTATACTGATTGTCATTGTGGGTATCATCGGACTGACGATGCTTCCCATTGACCAATATCCGCAGATTACACCGCCGGTGGTGAAGATTAGTGCTTCGTATCCCGGTGCCAGTGCGCTGACGGTATCCCAAGCGGTAGCTACACCTATTGAGCAAGAGTTGAACGGAACGCCGGGAATGCTCTACATGGAGTCCAATAGCTCAAACTCCGGTGGTTTCTCAGCTACAGTTACATTTGATATTTCTGCTGATCCTGACTTGGCAGCGGTTGAAATACAAAACCGCTTGAAGTTGGCGGAATCCCGTCTTCCGGCAGAGGTGGTACAAAACGGTATATCCGTAGAAAAACAGGCAGCCAGCCAGTTAATGACTATCTGTCTGAGGTCTTCTGATCCGAAGTTTGATGAAATTTATCTGAGTAACTTTGCTACATTGAATGTGCTCGATTTACTTCGCCGTATTCCCGGTGTAGGTCGTGTGTCGAATATTGGTAGCCGTTACTATGCTATGCAGATTTGGGTGCAACCAGATAAGTTGGCAAACTTTGGACTGACCGTAGCCGATTTGCAGAATGCTCTGAAAGATCAGAATCGTGAATCTGCAGCTGGTGTATTGGGACAACAACCTGTGGCAGGACTGGATATTACCATTCCTATTACAACGCAGGGACGTCTCTCTACAGTAGGACAGTTTGAGGAAATCGTAATTCGCGCTAATGCGGATGGTTCCATTATCCGTTTGCGTGACGTTGCACGTATCTCATTGGAGGCTTCTTCGTACAATACGGAGAGTAGTATCAATGGTGAGAATGCGGCTGTGTTAGGTATCTATATGCTTCCGGGCGCCAATGCTATGGAAGTGGCGGAGAATGTGAAAAAGGCAATGGATGAAATCAGTAATAACTTTCCTGACGGATTGAGTTACGAGATTCCATTTGATATGACTACTTACATTTCAGAGTCTATCCACGAAGTATACAAGACTTTGTTTGAAGCATTGATACTGGTGATTATCGTAGTATTCTTATCATTGCAAAGCTGGCGTGCTACCCTGATTCCAATTGTAGCAGTACCTATCTCTCTGATTGGTACGTTTGGTTTCATGCTGATATTCGGTTTCTCTCTCAATATACTTACCTTACTTGGATTAGTACTTGCCATTGGTATTGTGGTGGATGATGCCATTGTGGTGGTAGAGAATGTGGAGCGCATCATGCATGAAGAGAAATTGCCACCTTACGAGGCTACAAAGAAAGCGATGGAAGGATTGACGGGAGCGATTATTGCTACGTCTCTGGTATTGGCAGCTGTGTTTGTACCGGTTAGTTTCCTCGGTGGTATCACAGGGCAGCTTTATCGTCAGTTTACGGTGACAATTGTGGTTTCCGTATTGCTTTCTACTGTTGTTGCGCTGACTTTGAGTCCGGTGATGTGTTCATTGATATTGAAACCGGAATCTCATAAACGGAAGAATATTGTATTCCGCTATATCAACTACGCACTGAATACGGGCAACCGTAAGTATGTTCGCCAGATTTCACGTGTGATAGGTAATCCCCGCAGGGTATTGAGTGCATTTGGTGTGATACTGGTAGCTATTTTGTTGATAAACCGCCTGATACCGACCAGCTTTTTGCCTGTAGAAGATCAAGGATACTTTAAAGTGGAATTGGAATTGCCTGAAGGTGCGACACTGGAGCGTACGCGAATCGTATCGGAACGTGCTGTAGAATATCTGATGCTGAATCCGGCTGTAGAGTATGTTCAGAGTGTAGTAGGTAGTAGCCCCCGTGTGGGTAGCAGCCAGGCACGCAGTGAATTGACTGTTATTCTGAAACCGTGGGGTGCACGTGACGGACAGACTATCGATGAGGTAATGGCTCAGGTGAAAAAGGATTTGCAGGAGTATCCCGAGTGTAAGGTATATCTTTCCACACCGCCGGTTATTCCGGGACTGGGAAGTTCGGGTGGTTTCGAAATGCAACTCGAAGCACGTGGAGACGCTACTTTTGATAACCTGGTACAAGCGACAGACACGTTGATGTATTACGCTTCACAACGTAAGGAATTATCCGGGTTATCATCATCTTTGCAGGCAGATATTCCGCAGCTCTATTTCGATGTGGACCGTGATAAGGTGAAACTGGCAGGTGTGCCGCTGGCGGATGTGTTTTCAACCATGAAAGCTTATACTGGTTCGGTATATGTAAACGACTTCAATATGTTTAACCGTATCTATCGTGTATATATCCAGGCAGAAGCACCTTACAGGGAACATAAGGAAAATATCAACCTGTTCTTTGTACGTGGGGCGGATAATGTGATGATACCGCTAACTTCCCTCGGAACTACCTCATATACCACGGGGCCGGGTAGCATCAAGCGTTTCAATATGTTCAACAGTGCTGTGATCCGTGGTGGAGCAGCCGACGGCTATAGTTCCGGTCAGGCAATGGAGATTATTGAGCAGATTGCCCGTGAGCATTTGCCGGAGAACATAGGTGTGGAATGGAGCGGACTTTCATATCAGGAGAAGCAGGCCGGCGGACAGACGGCAATGGTGTTGGCACTGGTATTCCTGTTTGTATTCCTCTTCCTGGCTGCCCTTTACGAGAGTTGGACAGTACCGATTGCGGTATTACTTTCATTGCCGATTGCTGCATTGGGAGCTTATCTCGGAGTATGGGCTTGCGGTTTGGAGAATGACGTCTACTTCCAGATCGGGCTGGTTATGTTGGTCGGACTGGCGGCAAAGAATGCAATCTTGATTGTAGAATTTGCTAAGGAACAGGTAGATCGTGGTGCGAATGTAGTTAAAGCAGCTTTGCATGCATCACAGTTGCGTTTCCGTCCTATCTTGATGACATCTTTGGCATTTATCCTTGGTATGCTGCCGATGGTGATTGCCAGTGGACCGGGTTCTGCAAGCCGTCAGGCTATTGGTACAGGTGTATTCTTCGGAATGATTCTGGCTGTAACGGTAGGTATTCTTTTAGTGCCGTTCTTCTTCGTACTGATTTATAAGGCGAAGGCAAAAGCGAAAAGCGCGAATATTAAGAAAGTTACGAAGCGATTTAAACGATAAGTTATGAAAAGAAAATATACAATATATGGTATGATGGTGCTGATGGTACTGGCGTTCAGTTCCTGCCAGTTGGGTAAACACTATGCACGTCCGGAGTTGAATTTGCCGCAGCAACTTGACTCTACAGAACAGGACACACTTTCTATTGCTGACCGGCAATGGTGGGAACTCTATACTGATACCACGCTGCAAGCACTTATTGAGCGTACTCTTGAATATAATAAAGATATGAAAATTGCTGCTGCACGGGTAAAGGAGTTGGCAGCAATGAAACGCATTGACTTTGCTAATCTTTTCCCACAAGTCAGTGGAAAGCTGTATGCAGACAAGGAGGCGGAAAACTATGGCGGAGATAATTACGATTCGGACCGGAGTTATGAAGCCAAAGCAATAGTCTCATGGGAAGTGGACCTTTGGGGAAACCTGCGTTGGGCAAAAGATAAGAGTATGGCAGATTTCCTGGGTTCGATAGAAGCACAACGGGCACTGAAAATGAGTCTGGTGGCAGAAGTGGCTCAGGCGTATTTTGAATTGGTAGCCTTGGATAACGAATTGGCTATTGTGCGGCAGACACTGAATGCCCGTAAAGAGGGAGTTCGTTTGGCAAAGCTTCGTTTTGAAGGCGGACTGACTTCGGAGACTTCTTATCAACAGGCACAGGTGGAATTGGCACGTACTGCAACCTTGGTGCCGGATCTGGAGCGAAAGATTTCCATAAAAGAGAATGATATTGCGTTTCTGGCTGGTGATTATCCGCAGAAGATTGCACGTTCTGTATTGCCGGAAGAAGTGAAATTACCGGAAAGCCTTCCTGTTGGACTTCCTTCCACATTATTGGAGCGTCGTCCGGACGTACGTCAGGCGGAACAGAAGTTGATTGCAGCCAATGCATCAGTGGGGCTTGCATATACTAATATGTTTCCTCGTTTGGCTTTGACAGCGCATTATGGTTTGGAGAGTGCTGAGTTCTCGGATTTCCTGAAATCACCATATCATTTTTTGAGCGGATCATTACTGACACCCTTGTTTGCTATGGGAAAGAACCGCGCAATGTTAAAAGCAAAGAAAGCGGCTTATGAACAAGAGGTGTATTCTTATGAGAAATCAGTATTGACAGCATTTAAGGATGCGCGGAATGCCATTGTGGATTTCAGTAAAATCAAAGAGATTTATGAATCGCGTCTACAACTGGAACAAGCGGCACGGAGTAATGTGGAGTTGGCGCAGTTACAGTATATCAATGGCGTAATCGGATATCTGGACGTGCTGGATGCACAACGTGGATATTTTGATGCACAGATAGGTTTAAGCAATGCGATACGGGATAAGCAGATAACGTTGGTGCGGTTATATAAAGCACTTGGCGGAGGATGGCAATAGAATCCTTGAGTTTTTAGACGCAGATAATGCAGGTGTTGCAGTTTCTGCGTCTAAAAAATTATACCGTAGGTGTATTCAGAAAGAAGAACACCGACATTCCGATAAGAATAACTCCCAGTACACCATAGAATAACCGGGCACGTTTTCTTCCCACACTTTTTACAGCGAATTGTGTATTTCGGGCAGTGAAGAACCACTCCCAGTCAAATATTGCTGCCAGTAATGAAATAATGCCGGCTACTGCAAAGATGCCTTGTACGATGTATTGACTCATAAGATATTAACCTAAGTTTTCCATTGTCAACTTGCGTGAACCATCTTCCAGTTCTTCGATGGTTACTTTCACTGTATTGCCCGGCAACAGTTCTTCTACCAGCTCCGGCCATTCAATGAAACAGAGTGCCCCACTGTAGAAATAATCCTCATAACCCATATCATATACTTCTTCCAGCTTCTTGATACGATAGAAGTCGAAATGGTAAATGAGTTCTCCCGCTATGTCCGAACGATACTCGTTGATAACGGCAAAGGTGGGTGATGTAACGACATCTTCAACACCCAGTTCCTGACAAAGTGCTTTGACAAAAGTAGTTTTACCGGCTCCCATCTTTCCATAGAGAGCAAAAACAGTGTTGTCGCCCATAGCAGCGATAAACTCGCGGGCGGCTTCATGGATATGGTCCAGAGATTGAATTTTAATTTCCATATTAGATTGAATTTACAATTTACTTTCAGCTTCGTCCGCTCAGTGTGATGAGCGGGATTATCATTTCCTCCATCGAAATACCTCCGTGCTGGAAGGTATCGGTGTAGTAACTGACATAATGGTTGTAATTATTGGGGTAGGCAAAGAAATCGCGCCCTGTGGCAAAGATATAGCGCGTACTCACATTGGGTGAGGGAAGGTGTATCTCGGTCGGGCGGGTGATTTCAAATACCTGTTTGGGGTTGTATGCCATATTGCGTGATAGCTTATAGCGCAGGTTGGCATTGATTTCCTTACTGTTGCTCTGTACTTTTACAGGGTTATCTACGCGGATACTGCCGTGGTCGGTCGTGATAATGACACGATATTGACGGGATGCAAGTGCTTTCAGCAGATCGCTCAAGGGTGAATGGCGGAACCATGAAAGGGTAATGCTGCGATAGGCAGCTTCAGTAGAAGCGAGTTCACGTATCATTTTACTCTCTGTACGACTATGGCTCAACATATCGATGAAATTGAATACGGCAACGTTTAAGTCATTCTGTGCCAGGGCAGGGAGTTGTGCCAGTAAGCGTTCTGCACCGGCTGCATCATTGATTTTATGATAAGAGAATGTATCGTTGCGGCGATAACGCTCAATGATTGTACGTATCAGTGGAGCCTCGTTCAGGTTTTTGTTTTCTTCTTCGTCTTCATCTACCCACAGTTCCGGAAACAATTTAGCTATTTGGTCAGGCATCAAACCGGAAAAAATAGCGTTACGGGCATATTGTGTGGCAGTGGGCAGAATGCTGAAATAGAGTTGCTCGTCTATATTGAACAGACCGGATAATTCGTCGGCAAGTACGCGCCACTGGTCGTAACGGAAATTATCGAGTACTATGAAGAAAACCTTCTCGCCTTTGTCCAATGCCGGGAAAAGAATACGCTTGAAGAGATCTGGACTCATTAGGGGACGGTCGGCAGGTGCATCTTTGGTTGATACCCAATCTGCATAGTTCCTTTTAATGAATTTCGCAAAAGCACTGTTGGCCTCTGTTTTCTGCATGGCAAGCATTTCGCTCATGGGGCTGTCTGTAGCTTCCAGTTCCAGTTCCCAATAAACAAGGCGGCGATATAATT
This sequence comes from Bacteroides sp. Phil13, assembly GCF_001940965.1. Taxonomy (NCBI): domain Bacteria; kingdom Pseudomonadati; phylum Bacteroidota; class Bacteroidia; order Bacteroidales; family Bacteroidaceae; genus Bacteroides; species Bacteroides sp. Phil13. The sequence continues at coordinate 55,247 of NZ_MSHA01000085.1, forward strand.
CCATCCAGTCGGTTGCCGTTAGTGAGTCATTAATCTGCATGCCTATCTTACCAAAGCTCTGCTGATAACCGGTTTGTGCGGCTTCGCTGACAATATCCCGGCGATGCAGGTTCTTCTTTAGCGATAATAATATTTGATTGGGATTGACGGGCTTGATCAGGTAATCTGCAATTTTCTGGCCGATAGCCATGTCCATGATATTTTCCTCTTCACTCTTGGTGATCATGACCACGGGGACGGTGGGGCAGATATCTTTTATCAAAGCCAGGGTTTGCAGGCCGCTCAGTCCAGGCATATTTTCATCCAGAAAGATCAGGTCATAGGTTGTAGCACGGCAACGGTCCAGTGCATCCTGTCCGTTGGTTACGGTGTCTACTTCGTAACCTTTGCCTTCCAGAAACAGGATGTGCGGTCGCAGCAAGCTGATCTCATCGTCTACCCAAAGGAGTTTATCTTTCTTCATAACACTACTCACTTTTTCAGTCCTCAAAGATAACACCATTTTCCGGGTCATCCTCTTCCGTAGGCAGATTTTCTTCTTTCTGTCGTTCTTCTTCCTCTGTTGGCAGGTTCAGTAGTGGCTCATCCAGCGTGTAACCTTTTAACTCAGGTTCCGGTATGGAAGAGAAGTGTGCACGGTAGAAGGTATCGTAATCGTCGAAACTATACTGTTTAATCAGTTGTTCGTAGTTGGCTTCCGATATGAGTATGGCACGCATACCACTGAGTCGTGTAGCCATTTCGGGATTGGCATAAAGACGGCGGAAGTATTGCTGCGCCTCATCGTAGTTACTGAATGGTCGGATTTGCAGCATGCCGATGCCCCGTTCGTGAGCAAACGCAAGGTCGAAGTTTTTTACTAGGAAAGTGGAGAAGTTATAGCGTGCCACTTCAAACAGTAGCATGTTCTCATTTACCTTTCCTTCTTCGTAAGCCAGAATATAAAGGAACGGTGTGTTGCGCTCTGTACTGAATGCGCTGTCCGGAGGAAGAATAGCGCTACCACTCAGACTGTCGCTTGTTAACTTGCCAGCCTCGGCAAGCTCAGCATTCCGCCGTTGCCAGATGGAGCCAAATGTATGACTGTCGCGAGCCAGCAGACGTCCTTCCTGTACCCCTTTCAGAATATGGGCAGCCAGATCAGTGATTTCATTTTGTGGATATTGCTGTACAAGTTCCTTCAGGATAGCAAGGTATTGATCAGTTTCCCCTCCCTGTAGTCGGGTGACGGCGTTGAGGAACATGAATTTGGGACGATGCTGCCCCAGAGGGTATATCTCGGCAGAAAGATGTTCGGCTGAGCGAACGGTGGTTGTATCGCCCAGTTGGAAATGTTTGTAAGCACGGGCATAGAGGGAGTCCTCACGTTGTTTGCCATATACGGCATTTTCTGCAAAATCCGGGTCGGCCAGTGTCTTGGCATAGCGGCTTTTGGGGAACCGGGCGATAAGTTCGGCCTTATATTTCTCTGCACGTTGCAGGGCAGGAAGTTCTCCATAATAATTTAGAGCCAGTTCGGTCAGGAATAACTGATAATATGCTTCATCCGCTTGTGTAAAGTCAGGGAACTGGCGTACCAGTCGTTCAAACGCAGCTTCTGCCCGTTTGAAATCCTGCATACGATCCTTGAAAATCACTCCGGCACCATATAAGGCTTCTGATAACAGTGTGTTTGAGGCTTGCATAGCTTCTTCTGTCAACGGAATTTGTGCCAGGTAGTATTCCGGGCGGTGAGTATCACCGGCAATGCTGTCGGCAGTGTTCTTTTCGTTTTCTTCTTTCCGGGGAATGGAAGAATCCATAGTTTCATTTTCCCGATTGCCATGGATTGTGTCTCCTTTAGCAACACCTTCCTCCGGTTCACTGTAATCTATCGCTTCAAAATCATCCAGTGCAACTACTGTTTTATTTTTCCTTCGCCAGTTATCTTCCAGCTTTCTGCGTCCCCACAAGCGTTGGAATTCAGCTTTTCCTTGCTCTACCAATTGAGGGTTATAGAAATACCAGTCTTGCTTTCCTCCTATTGTAGGTTGGAGGGTCTGTGGGGTAGTGACTGCATTTTCCTGTCCCGGTCTGCTGATAATTGAAGTAGCAGGTAATTGACTTTCTGCTTCTTCCCTCATCTTTTGGCGGTTTGCCTCCCGTTCAGCTTCTTCTGCAGCCTTGCGTTCAGCTTCTTCCCGGGCTATCACTCGTGCTATGATTTTCTCTATGGCTGCCATTCGCTCTGCTTCCGGCAGTCTGGCAAGATGTTGTAAGCTATCTTGTAGCTGTATGGCATTGGTATGTGGTACCAGTTCGTCCAGAATCTCTGAACGATTGGTGATAGTGGCATATTCCCGATGGGCTTTGTCTATCAATCCTATCGCTTCGGCGTATGCTTTTTGTGCTTCGGCATAACGCGCTTGCTGCCAGTACAAATTGCCCAGTGTAAGTTGAAGAACTCCTTTCTCCACACCGTTCCGAGTACTCTTCTCTATTCCTTTGTGATAGGCGGCAAGAGCTTGTACCGTATCTTTTTCGGCAAGGTATACATTGCCCAATGCATAATAAATCTGATCGAGGTATTCTTTGTTTTTCTCATCCTTGCTGAGGCGTAATAACTTTCCGGTAATCTTACGACTATTGGCGGTGGGCATCACTTCCGTCTGACGGATGCGGGCACTTAACGCCAGTTCGTATGGTGGATTGAGGCGGATTACCTTGCTGTACGCCTGATAGGCCTGTTCCGGTTGTTGCAGCGTTTGATAAGTCTGCCCCAGGAGATAGTAACATCGTGCTTTCTGTTGCTTGTTCTTTTCTTTCCTGGCTGTCTTTTCGAGATGGGGGATTGCTTCTCTGTATCGTTGGCTACCTAATAGGAAATTTCCTGTGGCCGAAGCATATGGAACAGCCAGCGCCGGTGGCAAACTGTCATTATTCACCCTGCTTAAAGCATCTTCCGCATCATATTGCCACCCCAGCGCAGAGTAGCAACGGGACAACCAGATTAAAGCTTCGGAAGTGATATTCGTCTGTCCGTCATAGAGTCGTGCAATGTAAGAGAAGGTTGCGGCCGCTTCCGGGAAGTCTCCCTTCTGATATTGAGCTTTGCCCAATAGCATCCAGGCACGATTAATGAAAGGATTGAACTCCCGGCGTGCCAGCCACTTCTTGTATTCATCCGTATAAGCCCGTCCCGGTTTACGGATAGGGCGCCGTTTGATGGAATGTTGACGAATGGCTTTTTGTGCTTTCTCAATGGCACGCTCATAGTCGGAAGTGCCGATGCCTGTAGTTTCTTTATTGCCTATGGGATAGAGGGGGAGCATCTCCATATAGTTATCTTTGTTCCCTTGCTGCTGTGCCTGCAATCCGGCTTTATAAGCTTCGTTTCCGTTGAAGTATACGTTATAACGGGTGGTCAGGGCATGGTAGAAGCGTGTACCGGCTGTGTTCTTTCGGGTGGAACATCCGGTAACAAGCATCAAAGTAACTAAGATGCCAACGAGGAGGATTGCTTTGCGTTTCAACTATACCAGTAGGTTTTACGGGGTTTGCATTTTCTGCCGTAAAGATAAATAAAAACTCTTTCCCAGCTTACATACTACATATATAATGATGGAAAAGAAGATGATAGCCGCCCCGGAAGGAACGTTCAGATAATAAGATATCATTAATCCGCCCAGGCAACTGAGATAACCGATGCCAATAGACAACCAGATAATACGGTGAAAACGATGTGTAAACAGATTCGCTGTCATTTGCGGGATGGTGAGCAGGGAAATAACCAGCACGATGCCTACCATGCGCAGGCATGCAACAATGGTCAATGCAATGAACATCATCAGTACATATTCGAATATCTGTACGGGAATACCTTGTGAACGGGCAAACTCCCGGTCGAAAGCAACATAGATGATCGGGCGCAAATATAGGACAAAGAAGATGGCTAATATTACTGCAAGTCCCGCCAGCAATGCGATATCTCCTAATGTAATCGTCAGTATATTGCCAAATAAATAAGCCGAAAGATCGGGTGCAAACCCGGGTGAAAGGAAGGTAAACATGATACCCAGTGCCATACCCAGCGTCCAGAATACAGCGATAGCCGAATCTTCGCGCATGTCATTGCGTTTGCTAAGCCATTCCACTCCAAAAGCCGACAGCACAGCAAACACACCGGCAGCCAGTATGGGAGAGACGCCTGTATATAATCCCAGACCGATGCCTCCGAAAGAAGCATGCGTCAGTCCGCCACTGATGAATACCAGCCGTCTCGTCACGATATACGTACCGATAAGCCCGCAGACAATGCTTGCCAGCAAACTGCCGATGAGGGCATGTTGAAAGAAGGTGTATTGCAGTAGCTCCACTTTAAGATCTCCTTTCTCCTATAATCAGAAATATTTCATCCTTGATATTATCCGGTAGTGCTATTCCCCGTAATTGCAGGCTGCGCACCCACCCGGCAACGTCAGTATCCTGCATTGTATAGAATACGTCCCTGAACTCATCTTCCTGTTCGAGAGTGTAGTCTTCGGGAGCAATGCCAATGTACTTGTCTAATTCTTCATCATCATAGTACTCTATCTTTTTGCTGACGGCAGCCAACAGACTGTCCCGTTCGCATACTTCATGCTGTCCACAACATTCCGCATCAACCTCTTTCACTTCGGGCATGGCATCCAGTTCTCCGCGTTCTATCTTTTTTTGCAGACGCTGGTTACGGATGTATCCTGCCATAAGGGCGATACAGACCAGTACAATAAGGCTTATAATTAGTATTAACATAGCTTATTCCTCAATTTCAATATTAAACCCTGCTTGTTTCAAATCTTTCCAATATCCCGGATAAGACTTGGAAACCACTTGTGGCTCAGCAATCTGTACCGATGGTACCAATAGGGCGGCAGGGGCAAAAGCCATCGCCATCCGGTGGTCTTCGTAAGTTGCAATCACGGGACTGGCTTCCGGTTCGCAACGCTCGCCGTTCCATATTAATATACTGTCCTGTTCCGACCTCACCACATATCCCAACTTATGTAATTCTGTGATAAGTGCCTGGATACGGTCAGTCTCCTTTATCTTCAAACTTTGTAATCCGCTGAAGCGGAAAGGTATGTTCATTAAACAACAAGTCACAACGAAAGTTTGTGCCAGATCGGGTATGTCCACTAAATCTTCCTCTAAACGGGCAACGGGAGTTCCTGTCTTGGTTAATACCACTCCCCGGTCAGTATATGTAGTCCGTACACCAAGTTTGGCGAATATCTCTGTTCCCCGGCTGTCACCCTGATAACTGCGTGGGAAAAGTCCCAGCAGTTCTACTTCTGTTTTTGCAGGTTCTTCTTTGCTGTCCTGGCTCAAGGCAACCATTTGATACCAGTAGGAAGCACCGCTCCAGTCACTTTCTACCGTGAAAGGTATGTCTTCGTATTGGCCCGGACGGACGGTAATGCTGCTTTCGGAACTCCATGCAGCGTCTGCACCGAATTCTTTCATCAATTGCAGAGTCAGATTGATATAAGGACGTGAAATGATTTCTCCTGTCAAGTTCAGCCTTAATCCGTTTTTCAGGATAGGGCCGATCATCAGTAAAGCGGATATGTATTGTGAACTTACATTTCCGGCAAGGCTGATTTCTTCGCCTGTCAATATTGTACCTGTGATACGTAGGGGAGGGAAACCTTCGTTTCCGGCATATTCTATTTGTGCTCCCAACTCGCGCAAGGCGTCCACCAGGATACGTATGGGGCGTTGTTGCATCCGTTCGGTACCTGTGATGATGCGTGTGCCGGGTGTTACACTCAGATAAGCCGTGAGAAAACGCATGGCGGTTCCGGCAGCAAGTATATCGATATGTTCGGGATTTCCGTCCAAGGCTTTTATCATGACGCAGGTATCGTCGCAATCACTCAGATTGGTAGGCGTGATATGCCCTTGTGCTAAAGCGTGTAATATCAAAGCCCGGTTGCTGATACTTTTGGAAGCCGGGAGCTGGACAGTGGTATGCAAGGTGGCAGGTGCCGAAAGTTTATAGCGCATAGTTGTATTCCTTCTTAAACGTAATAGCTGGTTTACAGGTTACAAAAGTACGATAAATATCTGAATAAAGAATATGACTTCAGGGTAACCGCACTGAAATTTCGGGATAACTGCACTGAAATTCCCTTCTTTCTGAACGGTTATGAACAAAATGTGATAAGGTGGTAGAGTGATAAAGTGATAGCAGGATAACGACCTGTGATATATAGCGCAGCTACTTGTAGCTCGTAACTTTATTCCTTTCTTCTCGCTTTGCCAATTCATCCCTCTTCAACAGACAGTACATCTTTCCTGAAATCAACTGGCGATATACCTGCTTTCCGTTTAAAGAACTTCCCAAAAGAAGACTGGTCGGAGAAGTTGAGGGTGGTAGCGATTTCCTGTACGGAAAGTTTGGAGTGAGTCAACAAGTTACGGGCTTCGCTGAATAACATTTCAAAAATAAAGTCACTTACACTTTGCCCTGTTACGAGTTTCACTATTTGCGTCAGGTGATGGGCGGATAAGTTCAGCTGGGCGGCGTAAAAATCCACTTTATGCTCTTTGCGATAATGAGTTGCCAGTAACTCAATGAATGATTTGATGATACTTTCATAACGGGTCAGGCAACCATTTGTATGTGGTAGATTAGTTCGTTCAAGGATATCGCTTAAATCGAGATAAAAGGCGAACAGGCGGTTCAGAATAACTTCTTTGTGATAGAAATGCTCTGTCTGGTCTATGTTCTTATTGATGCTGATCAGTCTTTCGGCTAATAAGCCGGCATGTGAGTGCTCTAGGGGAACTACCGGTTCGTTGTATAATCGTACGCCATATTTAGTCCGTCGGTAAATCATATCGGTGGAATCCATCTCATCTGTAAAAGCTTTGCTGACAAAGAGGCACTGGCACTGGAAATCATCACTGCATTCTCCAAAATGGAACAAATGGGCAGAAGACAGAAGTAGGAGGGTATCCGCTTGAATATCATACGTCTTGTAATTGATTACCGTATGTCCTTTTCCGGATAAAACCAATAAGATAATAAAGGCATCCAAGTGAATGTCTGATGAAAATTGTTCTTCTGCTTCCCGTTGGCCAATGGTGATACAACTGATTTTCTTTCGTGTATCATTCCTGCTACCACTGATGATAGGGAGTTCACAGATGTTTTTTATACGTATGGAAGAGGTCATTGGAGGTGATTTTATTGTAGCACAAAGGTAGCGGAATCCTTTGAAATCTCCAAATTAAACCAACTTTGCCAAATTTCGGATTTCTCTTAGCAAAGAATTAATCCGACCTTTGCAGCCGTTTTTGAGTTAACAATTTAATAGGCATTATGAAAAGATTAAAAGAATTATTCGTCTTTGTTTGGGCTCTGAACATCTCTGTTGTATCTGCACAAACCTTTCAGAAGATGACAATTGAAGAGATGTTTGAGATGGCGGATGCCAATAGCCGCAGTATCCGTACATTCCGTTTAGCAGAAGAGGAAGCCGGGCAGGCGGTGAAGGTGGCTAAAAATGCGCAACTTCCTTCGATTGATGTATCCGTTTCGGCAAGCTATCTGGGTGATGTCTGGTTGGCAGACCGTGATTTTACAAACGGTGAGAATGCTGCTATGCCGCACTTCGGCAATAACTTTGCAATAGAGGCTTCGCAGGTCATCTATGCAGGTGGAGCCATCACAAGCCGGATTGCCATTGCTAAATTGCAGCAGCAACTGGCAGAATTGGATAAAGAGAAGAACAGGCAGGATATCCGCTTTCTGCTGGTAGGAAATTATCTGGAGATGTACAAACTACAGAATCAGGCAGAAGTATATCGGAAGAATATAGAGCAAACCCGGAAACTGGTGGAAGATATTAATGCCAAGCAGTCGCAGGGGCTGGCTTTGAAAAATGATATCACTCGTTATGAATTACAATTGAAATCTCTGGAACTGGCATTGACACAGATTGAGAATAGTATCCTCATTTTAAATAATCAGTTGACCACCGTACTCGGTTTACCCGAAGAAACGGTGATTGGTGTGGATACTACTTTGCTGGGGCAACTTCCCAAAACTTCGGAAGAGGCCCATTGGCAGGAGACGGCAGTATTGAGCTCTCCTGTGCTGCAACAGATGAAACTGAATATCAAGCAGTCAGAATATAATGAACGGATTGCGAAGGCGGAACGCTTACCATCCGTAGCTCTCTTTGCCGGTGATAAACTGGACGGGCCCATTACGATTGAAGTACCGCCTATTAACAAGAATCTGAATTACTGGTATGTCGGCATAGGGTTGAAGTTTGATATAGCTTCCATCTTTAAATCCGGGAAGAAAATCCGTCTGGCACGCCTGTCCACCCGGCGTGCACAGGAGAATGATTTGTTGTTACAGGAGAATGTACGGACAGAAGTGAAGGCGGCATACATCTGTTTTTATGAGGCTTTTACCATTTGTGATACGCAAAAGAAGAGTCTGGAATTGGCTGCACAAAATTACAGTGTGGTAAATAACCGCTACTTGAATGATCTGGCATTGATTACTGATATGCTGGATGCCAGTAATTCTAAGTTGAATGCGGAGTTGCAATTGGTGAATGCACAGATTAATATACTTTTCAACCTCTATAAGCTGAAGAAGACAGCGGGATGTCTGTAAATTGTCGGCAATTATATATGAATGAAAAACTAATGAATTAAATAAGATATGGAACGCAAAAAGAAAAAATTGATTTATAACGTAGTGGTTGGTCTCTTACTTATTGCCGGGCTGGTGTGGGTATGCTCTCATTTCGTCCACCTCGGCAGTGTAGCTTATACTGACAATGCACAGGTAAAACAGCTGATTGTCCCCGTCAATAGCCGTGTGCAAGGCTTTATTAAGAAGATCTATTTCGATGAATACCAGGAAGTGCGCAAAGGTGATACCTTGGCATTGATTGAAGATTCCGAGTTCCGTTTCCGTCTGGCACAGGCTGAGGCTGATTTTCAGAATGCTATTTCGGGAAAGAATGCAATGGCCACCACGGTACATACCACCCAGAATAATATTGCCGTATCCGATGCAGGTTTACAGGAAGCTAAAGTTCGCTTGAACAATGCCGAGCGCGAATACCACCGATATAAAAACCTTTTGGCACAGGATGCCGTCACCAAACAGCAGTACGATGCCGTACAGACAAATTATGAAGCATCTAAGGCACGTTATGAACTTCTGCTCCGTCAGCGCCAATCTACCACTTTAGTAAAGCAGGAACAGACTCACCGTCTGGAACAAACAGATGCAGGTATCAAACTGGCGCAGGCTGCTTTGGAACTGGCGCGCCTGAATCTTTCTTATACCGTTATCCTTGCTCCCTGCGACGGAACTACCGGACGGAAAGAAATTCAGGAAGGGCAGTTGCTACAACCCGGGCAGACTGTGGTTGACGTTGTTGACGAAAATGAAAGATGGGTGGTAGCCAATTACAAAGAAACTCAGACTACCTATATCCGGGAGGGGCAGCCGGTAGAAATAGAAGTGGATGCCGTACCCGGGATTATTTTTAAGGGTATTGTGAAATCTATTTCCCGTGCTACGGGTGCCAGCTTTTCTCTTCTGCCGCAGGACAATTCTGCAGGGAACTTCGTAAAGGTGGAACAACGTATTCCTATCCGCATTGAGTTCTCTACCGGTAACCGTCCGGAAGATATGGAGCGCCTGCGTGCCGGTATGAATGTGGAGTGTGTAGTAAACTATTGATATTATGCACGAAACAGGACCTTTTTCCATTCCGGCTATCCGTGATTTTGTACCTCCTAAACTGCGCCCCTGGATTATCATTGCCTTTGTCATAGTCTTCCAGTTCTCCGGTGGTCTCTATCTGGCGGCAGTCAATGAGATGGTTGGCTCTACGGCATTAATGCAGGAGGACATTATGATGGCAGGTTATGCTTCTATGGTGGGCATGGGGTTGACATTTGCCATCATGTTCCGCCTGAAGTTCCGTTTTACTTCGAAGGCTTCGTTGATGACGTGCAGCATTGCCCTGATTATTTCTAATCTGATATGTATGCATACACATAGTATTCCCGTGCTGGTAATCACCTGTTTCTTTGCAGGTATCTTCCGCATGTGGGCCACGTTCGAATGTAATTCTACCATTCAATTATGGCTTACTCCCAAACGGGATTTATCGGTATTCTTCTGTTTTATCTACCTGCTGGTGCAGAGTTGTATTCAGCTATCGGGATTGGTAACAATCTATACGGCCTTCTGGGCGAAGTGGGAGTATATGCACTGGTTGATTATTGGTTTATTGCTATTGGTGATGCTGGTTACATTGTGGTTATTCCGTAGTTATCGCTCCTTGCCGAAATTACCGTTGTTCGGTATCGATTGGTTGGGGGCTTTGATGTGGGGGCTTGTGCTGTTGTGTATCCTTTTTGTCTGCGTGTATGGGGAACATTATGATTGGTATCAGTCTTTCCAGATACGGGCGGCAACTATCATCGGTACGCTGATTCTTGTATTGAACCTGTGGCGTGCATCTTTCATCCGCCATCCGTTTATTGCTTTGAAGACGTGGACGTATCGCTCTGTTTGGCTTCCCTTTATACTATATATAGTAATAGATATTTTGTTGGCACCATCACATCTGTTCGAACATGTTTATATGGAAGGTATATTGGGGTATGATGCCTTGAATGTAATTTCACTCAACTGGGTGGTACTGCTGGGGATTGTTGTGGGAGCAGGCTTTACCTTCTTCACTTTCTCCCGTCGTAAATGGCGTTATAAGACAATGACGGTGATTGCATTTTCTTCCATTACCGGGTATCTGATGTATTTCTATTTCGGCATTGAGTATGCTTTGCCGAAGGAGACATTGTTTATACCGCTGTTTCTGCGTAGCTTCGGGTATGTGATGATAGCTATTTGCTTCCTTACAGTGCTGTCTCGTGTTCCCTTCCAGCATTTCTTCCAGGCGGTGTCTGTGCAGTCGTTTGTCAGTGCCGGATTTGGTGGAGCTCTGGGCACGGCCATTTTAGGACATGCTCTGAATGGGGCTATGAAGAAGAATGCAATGCTGCTGGGCGCTGGATTAGATCATGTAAACCCTTTTGCCAGCCGGATATCTGCAGGAGAACTATATGGTGTTGTACAACAACAGGCCCTGATGGTTTCAATGAAAGAGCTGTACGGCTGGCTTATTCTGTTAGCTTTGTTTTGTCTGTTGGTGTTCTTGGTTTACGAGAGTGACATTCGGCCGTATAAAGTACCGCATCCTACTTATCGCTCTATTCGCCGTTTTGTGAAGCATGAGTTGCGTATGGACAAGAAATTGGAAGCCACAGGCTAAGTTAAGATTTTTTTGTTCTTATATTGGATAGCTTTGAATAAAATAGGTAGGTCTCTTTGCTCGAATGTGCAGCATTGGCTTTAGGTTGCTGTTTCTGGATTTATGAACTCCTGTTGCTGGCAGTTCTCTTTATGATGGGAATGACGTTCACTACATCTACTGCGTTAGCTATGGAATGTGAGCGCGACAATGCCGGGACAGCCTCAGCATTGTTGGGGGCTGTCTGCTTTTCGTTTGGTGGCATTGTCTCTCCTTTAGTAGGTATTGGAAACATTCTGGTTTCCACGGGGGTAATATTTGTCATCTGCTCTCTTTGTTCCCTTTCCTGTATTTTACTGGCTTTGGGCAGAAGGCGGGCAAGACTTTATTTTGCATTCAGTACATCCCAGAAACGCTGAGGCAGGTGGATATTGGGCACGTTTGCAGCTTCTTTAAATAGAGGAGCAATTTCTTTTGGGGCAAAACCGGCAATGCCGCATCCTATTTCTGTAACAAGGAAAGTGTATTGTGAGTGTTCTTTAGCAAAGCGGATAAATTCATCTACATAAGGTTTGATGGCTCCCGGCCCTCCGTGCATAGTCGGAATACCATAGGTTTGTCCTTGCAATCCGGTTCCTTGTCCCCAGATGGCTCCCCATTTTTTCCATGCCAGATAAGCGGCTCCGCCACCATGTGCGCCTTCCAGGTTACTACCGAAAACGAATATCTCGTCCGGGCGTAGTTCTGTGATACGATTAGAGGTAATTCTTGTTTTCATACTCATGTGATTAGGTTATAATTAATTATTTTCTCTTTTTCTTCATTTTTAAACTCTTGCTTTTCAGCAAAAGTAACCTTTAGGTAACTATCTTACTTATTTGTAACTTCTTGTTTATAAGTGAAATAGTGAATAGCTTTGCACTGTCGGAAAGTCACTGACTACATTTGCGAAGTTAGTGAAAAAACTGATGAATGCAACTATCTTATAAACAATTTAAAAACAAAAAGACAATGAAAGAACTTGCAGTAAAGAATTACAGGACCGCAGAAGGTCAGAAAATTAGCCAGGATGGTAATGAATTTACAGTGAAACCGATTGTTGCGCAGGCGGATGTGAACCAGTGCCGTGTGAACTTTGTAGAAGTGGAACCGGGTAGTTTTGCCTATGGATACCATTATCATGAAACGGATGAAGAGGTATTCTATATTATCAGCGGTACAGGTATCGTTCGTACCATCAATGGGGATGTTACAGTGAAAGCCGGTGATGCAATTACTTTTCCTGCGGGTCCGGAAGGTGCGCATGTTATTCGCAACGGATCGGATACGGAAAAGCTGGTTTATATTGATTTCGACACGAATAATCTCCCGGAGATTGTACACTTTCCTGATACGAACCAGGTGATGGCTTATGGAAAATTCTCTAATGGAATTTATGATAAGAAGTAGATTAGGACGTAATTCCTGATTTCTCATTTTGGAGAGTTCTTTTATGCCTGAAGCTGAACTTTACTTGTAACCACAAATTGAAGTTTTGCTTTAGGCATTGTACATTTTATAAAGGGAAATTATATTCTTCCGTTTTTTTTCTTTTATTTTGTGGAAAATATGTGAGATAATAGAATGTATAATTTTATCCTTTTAAAATGTCAGATATATGAAGGCTTATTATTTATTACTCATTTTTGTGATGTTAATACTTCAGTCCTGTAGTGTAAAGCAACCGGTCCAAATGTCAGGTAATCCTCTTTTTGAAGGATGGTATGCCGATCCCGAAGGTATTATCCTGAACGATGAATATTGGATATTTCCCACTTATTCTGATAAATATGAGAAACAAATATTCATGGATGCTTTTTCTTCAACAGACTTGGTAAATTGGACTAAGCATGAACGTATCATTGACAATACGGCTGTGAAATGGGTATGGCGTGCTATGTGGGCTCCTGCTATTGTTAAGAAGGATAATAAGTATTTCCTGTTCTTTGGAGGTAATGATATTCAGAATGATAATGAGTACGGTGGTATTGGTGTCGGTGTGGCAGACAGACCAGAGGGGCCATATCAGGATTATTTAGGTCGGCCACTCATAGATAAGATATATAATCGTGCTCAACCGATTGACCAGTTTGTATTTCAGGATAAAGATGGTTCATATTATATGTATTATGGAGGTTGGGGAAGATGTAATGTTGTTAAGCTGAAGGATGACTTTACGGGACTTTTACCTTTTGAAGACGGAACTTACTACAGGGAGGTTACACCGGAAAATTATACGGAAGGTCCTTTCATGTTCATTCGCGATGGAAAGTACTATTTTATGTGGTCGGAAGGAGGTTGGGGTGGTCCTGACTACTCAGTGGCTTATGCCATTGCAGATAATCCCTTTGGTCCGTTTAAGCGTATTGGCAAAATACTACAGCAAGATCCGGAGATTGCTACCGGAGCTGGACATCACTCTGTGATTCATGAACCAAAATCTGATAAGTATTATATCATTTACCATCGTCGTCCGTTGACTGAGACAGACGGGAACCATCGTGCAACCTGCATCGATGAAATGACTTTTGATAAGCATGGATATATCAATCCGGTTAAGATAACTTTTGAAGGGGTGAAAAGTAATCCTTTGAAATAATGTGATAACTTTCTAATGCATAAGATATATGGAAATAGATCTAACTACTCCGGCTCTACTGTTTTCAGCGATTTCATTGATTATGCTGGCATATACCAATCGGTTCATGTCGTATGCCCAATTGGTACGTGCATTGAAGGAACAGTATCGTGCGAACCATTCATCAGTGACTGCAGCGCAGATTGCCAATCTTCGAAAACGCTTGTATCTGACGCGTGCCATGCAGGTGACAGGAACAGGCAGTCTGTTGCTGTGTGTTGTAAGTATGTTCTTTATTTATATACAGCTCTATCTTGTATCCATCTATATTTTTGGATTGGCAATGGTGTTATTGATTATTTCTCTGGCTATTTCTGTATATGAGATTTATATTTCGGTGAAGGCATTGGAAATACATCTGGATGATATGGATGAATAGGAAAGTCATTTCTTATTTATCCTCTGTCCAGCGGTTATAATGAATATTTTCCGGTTTCCATTTATCTTTCGGAAGTGGATTCTCGGCCGGATAACCGATTGGAATTACGTTCAGGGGAATGATGGCTTTGGGCAGTTGGAGTATTTTCTGTACTTCTTTTACCCGTTCTTCCATAGGGTAAACTCCTGACCATACGGCTCCTAATCCTAAACTTTGTGCAGCCAGCAGTAGGTTTTCTGTTGCAGCCGAAGCATCTTGTACCCAGTACTCCATACCTGCACCACTGATAGCTTTATTTAAATCTCCACATACTACGATGGCCAGTGGAGCATCCTTTGCCATTTTGGTATAAGGAAGGGTAGAACTCAATTCGTTTAGAATCTCTTTATCCCTGATGACAATGAAAGCCCAAGGTTGTTTATTGGTTGCTGTGGGAGCAGCCATGGCAGCTCTTAACAGCTGCTCTATTTTTTCATCCTCTACTTCTTGAGATTGATAAGAGCGGATACTGGTTCTTGCATGTATGGCTTCAAGAACGGAAAGTTTATCATCTTGTTTCATAATAGGTTCCTCCATCTTATTAGGTTGATTTGGTCTCGGTTGAATAGATAATGCAGTTACTACTATAACCAAGGCAAGACTGAAAGTGTTCAGTACATATTGTGTCATTTGTCCTTTAGGTTTTCTGGAGAAATATACAATAATCAGGGTACACAGTGCAATACTTGCCAGTAAACCCAGGAAAAGTATCCAGTCAAAACTGAAAGTAGTTGCAGGCTTGTCGGCCGAATGCTCCTTTGCATATTCCATTGCCCTGTGGATGGACTGGATAATAGCTACCGAAGACTCTGTAGCTCCGGATATTCCGTCTACTTCTTTATTGATTGCTTCTTCCGGTGATAGATTATTCCATTGTTGCAGCAGGTCACTGTTTCGTACCTTGGCGAAGTAGCTGGGTGTTTCAGAGTTTTCCAATGCCACCACTTTTGTAATGCGGTTATCCTGTATATAGATATCAAGAGGGACATTTCCTCCATATCCGTTGATATCTTTCGTTATTTGCCGGGTAGATATTATCTGTACTCCTTCATCCGTATGCCGTAATATATCGGAAGCTCCTGTAGAGTTTTCTGTTGCATTTTTCTCATCGGAGAGAATGCTCCCGAACTTGTTTCCCTTACAAATAGTTACTGCCAGAATCAGGAAAAAGCAAGTTGTCAGGCTTATGATGGTTTGGACTTTCAATGTTTTCATATTTAGTTGGTATTTATATCGTATGCAAATTTAGGGGAATTTAATTTATAACCTATGCTGAATGGAGTATATCTTCATTTGACTTAGACCATAGTTGCAATAATCTGGATAAACAGTATAAGGAATACCATTGCAATAGGATAAACCGTAGCATAAGCTACACTCGGAATGTTACTGTCAGTCATAGAATCCGCTGCTGCAAGTCCCGGAGTACTGGTCATACCACCAGTGATGGTTCCCAGTAAGTCGAGTATACTGATTTTGAAGACAAACAGCCCGACGAACACAGCTACTAACATAGGTACCAGCGTAATAGCAGCACCTACTCCGAATAGCAGCCAGCCACTTTCCTGGAAAGTTGCCACCAGATTGGTGCCAGCCGAGGTTCCGACTTCGGCAAGGAAAAGCAGCAATCCCAACTGACGCAATAATTGGTTAGCAGGTCCAGACATAGACCATAGAATAGGTCCTGTCTTACCAATTGCACTTAAGAACAGAGCCACAATCAAAATACCGCCCGTCAATCCCGGAGAGAAAGATAAACCACCGGGGAAAGTAATATTCAGTTTGCCGAACAGTACTCCCAAAACAATACCCATTGCAATAGGGAAAAAGTCTGTATCAGATAGCTTTTTAGCATTGTTTCCCAGTAAGCGGGCCAATCCTTTAAGTCCTTCTTTTTCTCCTACCACCATCAGTTTATCGCCGAATTTCAGAGTTAAATCCGGTGACGGAGACAGATCAATACCGCTTCGGCGGATACGTGTTACCGTACATCCGAAGTTTTTCATCAGGTTCAAATCCCCTAATTGTTTATTGATCATATCCTTTTTGGTCAGTAATAAGGATTCGATTTCCTGTGTGTCTACCAAAGGTAATTCACCTTCTTCGCGTTCTCCGACTAAGACCGAAAGTTGGTTCAGAGCTTCTTCACTGCCTACTGCCTGTATGTAATCGTCTTCATGTAACACCGTATGAGCTGTAGGGATGGAAATAACTTCATCATGTTTATGGCGTGAAATAACAGCCCCTGTCATAGCCCGTGCATTGATTTGCATCAAGCTGCGGTTGAATACGGCAGGATTTGTGACGCGATAAATGCAGGTAGTCAATTCCGGGAACTGTCCGCGACGTTCTTTTTCCAGTCGGCGGGCTTCCTTATCCAGATCAATGCGCATAATGCGGGGAAGCAGCTTTACAAACAGTATTACACCGATAACTCCAAACGGATAAGCGATACCGTAGGAGATGGATGCCAACGGAGAATTTGTACTGTCGATGGCTACGGCAAGTCCTGGTGTACTGGTCAGTGCTCCGGCTATTAAGCCTACTACACTGGGGGTATCGATGTCGAAAAGATATTTGAGCCCGATAGCCGTCAGAGAAGCCGAGCAAATAATCAGCATGGTGATTATGATCAGGGTCTTACCTTTACTTCGGAACGAGTCGAAGAAACCGGGACCAGCCTGAATGCCGATAGTAAAGATGAAAAGTACCAATCCGAAGTTTCCTAATTCTTTAGGAATGACTACACCGAAGTGTCCAAAGAGAAGAGCAATGAAAATGACTGCGGAAACGTCCAGAGATAATCCTTTAATTTTGATTCTCCCCAACATGAAGCCCAATGCAACAATGAGGAAGAGGGCGAAATAGGAGGAATTGAGTAAGTCAGCAAACATGAATTTAGATTATTTGTTAGTTTTCAATAATTCTTCTACTGCTACTTTCAATTGTGTATCTTCGCCTCTCACGATTGTTTCGGGCGAATTGGCTACTTTTACATCCGGTTCCAACTGCGTATTTTCCAGATAACTGCCATCGGGCAAACGGTAACCAATCACAGGAATACCGAATACCAGTGTCGGATCTTGCAGGCGCTCCCATGATACACTGGTCATAGTGCCCGGCACAGGCATACCTACCAGCTTGCCCAGTTGCTGATGACTGTATACCCACGGTGTACCGTGTGCATTGGAATAATTGGCTTCGCACGTCAGCATGATGGAAGGCTTGTTCCAGCGGCGGCTCGGCATATCGCAGGCTTCACGACCGCGAACCACCTGTGTGAAGTATTTCTTGCCACTGAACAGTATCTCTATATCTTCATGCAGACGACCGCCTCCGTTGAAACGGGTGTCGATGACAATACCTTCACAATTGTTGTATTTTCCTAAAATGTCCGAGTAGATGGAACGGAAGCTGTCATCACCCATTGATTTGATGTGCACGTATCCCAGTTTACCGTTCGACCATTTCTCAACGTCTGCTGCACGTTGCTTAACCCAACGTTCGTAAAGTAATGCACTGAGTTCGCTGTCTCTGATAGGGATTACTACCTCTTCCCAGCGTTCTTTCGTCTTGGGATCATACAATGAAACAAGTGTTTTCTTTTTTACCTTGTCATTGAGAAGCACATAATAATCGGCTTCGGGAGTGATCTCTTTACCGTCGATCTTTTCAATAACTACACCGGCTTTCACCTTTGTAGTGGCTTTGTCGAACGGACCCTTTTCTATCACTTCAGCAATGAGCATTCCTTTATCCTGATAATTCCAGTCGAAAAGTAGTCCCAAGCTGGCTGTCGGTTCGCTTTGTCCGTCCGGATAGAAACGGCCTCCGGTATGGGAGACATTCAACTCGCCCAGCCATTCACTCAATAGTTCGGCGAAGTCATAGTTATTATCGATGTGTGGCAGGAACTTCCGATAAGCAGCTGTCATGGCGTCCCAGTTGACCCCATGCATGTTGGTGTTATAGAAACGCTTCTGTTGTTGTTTGTATACATGGTCGAACATGTATTCGCGTTCGGCGCTCAGATCCAGTTTCACTTGGGCAAGATATTTAATGGGCTTCAAGTCATCGGAAGCCATGTTCATCTTTTGCATATTCTTACCGTTCAGGATGAAGAGAGTCTTCCCTTCTTTATCCATTTCCAGGGAGGTCCAGCCGGCATCTACTTTATGGAGCAACTTGGTCTCTTTCTTGTTCAGGTCCATTTTCCATAAGTTACGGCCGCTTTCGGTACTGGCCAGATAATAGAGGGTTTTTCCGTCTTTGGAGATGAGGGTACTTCCCATATTAGACGAGTTTGGTGTCAAGCGTACGATGCGGTCTTCTATGTTTTTCAATTCCACTACGACATCCTTTACCTTACTACTGTCTTTTGCGGCAACCTTTTTCCGGTCAGAGTTTGCTTCTTTGTATAGTTCGTAGTCTTCTTTGCTCAGGCTGAATTTGTCGTATGCATCCTGATTCAGGAATACCAACATAGCATCGTCCAGCGAACCCCATGAAGCATGTGCACGCATACCGTAGCGTTCGGTAGTGAAAAGAATGGCATTGCCATCGAGCGCAAAACTGGGTGAACCGCTGCTGTATCCACTATTGGTCAGGTTGATAATCTCGCCATTGCCTTGTGCGCTGACTAGACCTATATCCGAATATGGGTCGTGCTTGTTTCCGATAAATTCCAATGTGAACCACTTGCTGTCCGGAGACCAAGCATAGTCGAACCCTCCGCTTGTGCTGTACCAGGTAGAACCATCGGTGATCCGGCGTACTTTCTTGGTTTCCAGATTGAGTACCATCAGACGATTGCGGTCTTCAATGAAGGCTAACTCCTTACCATCGGGTGAGAATTGCGGGTGCGAACGTTCTACGGTACTAGAAGGCAATAATACCTCTTCTTTTATTAAAGTTGCATTCGGAAAATTCGGATCTTCCTCCCGAACTATTTTAGCCAGATAAATCTGCCAGTTACCACTGCGTTCACTGGCATAGGCCAGCGTCCGGTTGTCCGGGGCAAACGAGAGACCATCTTCCTCTGCTGCCGTATGTGTAATCTGTTTGGTGGTGGTATAGTCTGCCGATGTTACGAATACTTCACCGCGTACAGTGAAAGCAATTTGTTTGCCGTCCGGTGAAACTGTGGCGGAGGTTGCTCTATCCGGATATTTCAGATAAGCTATTTGTGGCTGGTCGTCACGAATGATTTCTACATTTATCTTCCGGGGATTCGAGCCTTCCTGCTGGGTGTAAATCTCACCATCGTATCCATAGCACAAGGTGCCGTTGTTACTCATTGAAAGGAAACGCACGGGATGGGTTTTAAAGCTGGTAATTGTTTTTATCGATTGGGGTTGTGAAACCGGGAAAGAATATACATTGAATGAGCCGCCATTACGTTCGCTCAGGAAGTAGACGGTTTGTCCATCCGGTGATACTATCGGATTGCGGTCTTCGCCTGCGTGCTGGGTAAGGTTGGTGTGTGAACCTGTTTTGGCATCGTACATCCATACATCGCGGGTGATGGAAGAAGTATGGTGCTTTCTCCATTCGTTTTCACCTCCCTTGCGGTCTTGATAGAAAAAGCGGTTGCCGGACTTATCGAAACATACCGCTTCGGCAGGGGTACCCAGTACTTGTTCGGTGCGTCCGCCGACTGAAGGAACTTTGTAGAGTTCAGTCATGGCGGCTGAAGGAAAGAGGGCGCTGCTTGCCGGGTCCTGAATAGATGCTGAGAATAAAATATATTTGCCGTCCGGGGTAAAAGCGGAGGGTAGTTCAGTAGCTGAATGAGTAGTCAGTCGCTGGGCTGTTCCCCCATTTGCCGGCATGATGAAAATATCGAAATTTCCGTTTCTGTCGCTTGCAAAGGCTACTTGTTTGCCATCCGGTGACCATATCGGAGTACATTCGTAAGAGTCTTGCGTAGTGAGTTGTGTAGCTGTTCCGCCTTTGGCAGGCACTTTGTAGATGTCTCCCTTATAACAAAATACGATTTCTGTCCCGTCGGGTGAGATCTGTACGTCACGCATCCAGAGGGGAGTGGTTGCATAGCTGGTTATTGCCGCGAAACTAAGGGCAATGTAAGCAATAAGTTTCTTCATAAGTATATTAAATGTGTTTTTATGCAAATATAGGTATTAGTCCGTAAAAACGAAAAAGGATAGTCTGATATTTTGATTTATTTTTACTACTGGTATATTTGCAGGTATGGCTAGTCGGTCTTTATCCACACATGTGTGATTTCTCCGAATACCAGTTTGCGGTGATCGCTTGGTTTCTTGTAGGCTTCATTTATGTAATCTTTAGCTTCTTGTGTGCAGAAGTTATCAGCATCGGTGGCGATAATTGCTGATAATTTACACTCTATAATCAGTCTGGCTTCTTTAAAAGACATATTGCCTGAAAGGGTTTGAACGCTTGTCAGCGCAACTTCTTTCATTTTATCGCTATCCCTTCCTGATTTCCGTCTTTAAGATTACCTGTTTAATAAGATTTCGATTAGGACAATTTCCCTTTGGTTGATTCTTGGCAAAATCCCAATAAGTAGGATTAACAGATATGCCTAAACTCTTCATGGTACGTTTTCCATCTTTGGCAATTCTTACCATTAATGGTGATTCTCCATTTGCGAGCACCTTATGCTTGTAACAAATGACTGAAACTGTTGCTTTCATAAAATTACGGTTGACTTTTCGCGTCAACCACAGTGTCAACTACACCATTAGGTGGAAACTCTTAAAAAAGCAAAAAGCATCGATAACCTTGCGATTATCAATGCTTTATCGGTAGTCGGGATGACAAGATTCGAACTTGCGACCACACGCCCCCCAGACGCGTACTCTACCGGGCTGAGCTACATCCCGAATTGCGGATGCAAAAGTAGTGCTTTATTTTGAAATAGCAAACATTTCTATTGATTTTTATGTCACTATAATCCGACTGAATAATACATCTTTCTTATTCTTAATTTGTTATGGTATAAAGTTTACTCTATTTTAGAATTAGTATAAGTAGTGCTGTAACCTGTCATTTGCTTGTAATTAGTAATTCTTGTTTCTATAAATAATAAGACGAGGGGTAAAATTCCAATTTTACCCCTCGTCCTATTATCATTCTACAAAGCAGTTATCGAATCTTCTTTCAACTTCTTCAATAATCCTTCTACGTTTTGAAGATGGTAACATAAGATGCCTTCCAGCTGTTTCAGAAAACCTACGTTGCTTGCCAGTTGCGTAATGAATTGCAAATGCCGGCCTATTTCCCGATTGGCTTGTAGGAGAGTATTGTGTGGGAGGGTACTTTTTAACATATAGATCCCGCTGGCATCTTGTAATTCGGCGATACCTTTCCCCCATTCGTGCGTGCCTATCAGTCGTAAGACATGGACATATTGTTTTAATTTACGGTGCAGGCATTGGAGACTTATATATTCCGAAGGTTCTGCCACATACGCTATATTCATAATGTCAATCATTTGTAAATAGTACGTTTTCATGGCTTCCTCTGATGAGAAGTGTGTGCGTGGGTGCATTGCTGTGTTGGGTAATTCCTGAGCGGTTACCGACTGAGTGTTGTTTTCCATAAATCATTAAGTTTTAAAAGGTGAATAATTCGATTTATGGGAGAGGTAAAGAAACTAAAAGAGCAATCCCTGCCTGTCCCATTGTCGAACATCTACCACGCAGCTGTTGGAAGTGCATTAACACTCCCGATGGGGGTGCAGGGACCGCCATATAGGAGTGGCGTGAACGGACATAAAAATGCCCGCCACGGTTACTTGGCAGGTTTCCCTGCTGCGTGATAAAAAATGATTCGACACCACAAAAGTACGATAAAAAATGAAGAGGTAGTCTAAAATGAGAAGAAAAATATACTTGTCGTCTAATTTACTATTATCTAATTTAAGTTTCGTATGTAGCCTGAATCTTGCCACCCTGCTGGCAAAACTGTGCCATCGCGGTGGCAAACATTTGCCAGCACGGTGGCACAACGTTGCCAATTAACTGGCAAAAGCCGGCATCTTAATGTTGGAACTGCAAAATGTATTCCCGCAAGAAGAGGGGATGCAGTAGAAGGCGTTATACCCCCATGCACTCTCTATAGAAATCGAACATTTCGAATATCGTATCTTTATCAGCCGTCTGGTTCAGACAAATGTCTCCGACCTTTTTCAATAACGTAAAGTTTATGACACCGGCGGTATTCTTCTTATCGTGCTTCATCAGTTCATAAAGTTGGTCGTACTGCTTACAGTTAAAGGCAAAACCACCGTAGTTCTCTTTCACGAATTGAGTGGTCTGGCGCATTTTGTCTTTCGGAAAACCTACTTTTATATAAGAAAGGTATAATTCGCAAACAATTCCCCAGGCAACGGCATAGCCATGCAGCACAGGGCGTCCCTCGGCAAGGGCAAGGCTTTCGAAAGCATGCCCTACGGTATGTCCCAGGTTCAGGGCCTTGCGGATGCCGTGTTCCAGCGGATCTTGTTCCACAATGTCTTCTTTTACTTGTACGGAGCGACCTACCATTGACTTCAGGGCTGCGTAATCTATCTTGTCCGTATCAAAAGCCAATAATTCCGCCAGATGTTCCGGAGTGCTGATCAGTCCGTGCTTCAACATTTCGGCATAACCGGAGAAGAAGTTATGGGCATCGAGGCTGCGCAGAAATTCTGTTTCAAGGAGTACGCTGGCGGCAGGGGCGAAGACGCCGATTTCATTCTTCAGCCCGTTGAAGTTGATACCTGTCTTGCCTCCTACGGAAGCATCTACCATAGCCAGCAGGGTAGTAGGGATATTGATATAAGCAATGCCCCGCTTAAATGTAGAGGCGGCGAAACCACCCAGGTCGGTCACCATGCCACCTCCCAGATTGATAAGCAATGAATGGCGCGTTGCTCCTTTTTCACTCAGGGCTTGCCAGACGGAAGCCAGGGTTTCGAGGTTTTTGTGTATATCTTCGGCACCGATAATGATTTCCGTTGCTTCTTTCAATGTCGGAATGTTGCAGAGTTGTGGCAAGCAAAGGCGATGTGTATGCTCGTCAGTCAGGATAAAGAGCTTGTCATGGGGGCAGTTCCCAATGGCAGTTGTTAAGCTGCTTTCCAGTTCTTCGCAGAGGATTACTTCTTGTTTACTCATGATGTATTTGTCTTTTTTTTGCTCTGCAAAGATAATGCAAATCAAGTGCAGAACTTCCATACCGACATGAAAAAGTTATGCTGAGATGCAGCTTATCTTCTTTAAAGATAGGATTTCTCTGCGAAAGAAGTATCTTTGCAAATCATAAAACTTACATCACTTGGATAGATATTTCAGACTTCATAACTTATAATTTATAAAAAAATGAAAGCATTATTACCGGTATATTGCCGTCCGTTAGGATATTTTGTGATAGCATTGGCATTGTTTCTCCCTTTCCTGATGTTGATGATAGGGAAAATGACGGATGGTAACCTTTTGTTTTATAAAGAGTGCTCCAAGCTACTGATGATGCTGGGCGCGATGATGATTCTGTTTGCTTTTACAAAGAATGAAAGCAAGGAAACCGAACAGATACGCAATAAGGCTACCCGTAATGCCATATTCCTGACGGTGTTATTTATCTTTGGCGGTATGCTCTACCGGGTATGGAAAGGTGACATCATGAGTGTGGATACTTCCTCCTTTTTGATCTTCCTTATACTGAATATTCTTTGCTTGGAATTTGGTATAAAAAAAGCGACGGTTGATCGGTTATTTAAGCGAGATCGTCGATAATTAGGATATTTTATTTAATCCTCATTAAACTTTTCCATTGAAAGCTTGTCAAATGAAACAGTGTAAAAACAGACATTTTGTTTCATAAAAAACAGGCGCATGAAAAAAGTAATCATCGGAACAGTGTTATTGCTGACAACCACACTTTCCGTTTTCTCACAGACTAAGAACATTACCGTAGCGGGGCGTGTCATCGAGGATGACACGAAAGAGCCCGCAGTACAAGCCACAGTACAGTTACTTTCGTTACCTGACAGTGCATTTGCGGCGGGTATCGCCACTACAGCACAGGGATATTTTACCCTGCCCAAAGTAAAGGCTGGGAAGTATGTATTGAAAGTTTCCTATATCGGCTTCCAACCGACAATGCTTCCTTTGCAACTGTCGGCTCAAAACCCCAATAAGAATGTAGGTACGCTGGCTCTGAAGACAGATGCCGTGATGCTGGCAGAAGCGGTGGTTACCGCAGAAGCTCCACAAGTCACTGTCAGTGAAGATACATTAATGTATAATTCGTCAGCTTATCGTACCCCCGAAGGAGCCATGCTGGAAGAATTGGTAAAGAAACTTCCCGGTGCCGAGATTGATGACGATGGTAACGTGAAAATTAATGGTAAGGACCTGAAGAAGATCATGGTAGACGGAAAGGAATTCTTCGGCGGAGACGTGAAGACGGGTTTGAAGAATTTACCGGTGGACATGATTGACCGGTTGAAGACTTATGATAAGAAATCGGACCTGGCACGTATCACAGGTATTGATGACGGTGAAGAAGAAACCGTGCTCGACCTGACTGTAAAGAAAGGTATGAATCAGGGTTGGTTCGGTAATGCCGATGCTGCCGTAGGTACTGAAGATCGTTATGCAGGACGTTTGATGTTGAACCGCTTTGTGGATAATACACAAGTTTCTCTTATTGCCTCTGCCAACAATGTGAATAATCAAGGATTTTCCGGTGGTGGCGGTGGCCCGCGTTGGCGTCGTAATAATGGTTTGAATGCTCCCAAGGAACTGGGACTTAACTTTGCTACTGAAACAGCCAAATTGGAGTTAGGCGGTAGTGCCCGTTACAACTACAATGATGCTGACATTGCCAATGTCAACTCATCCGAGCGTTTTTTACAGAATGGCAATTCATATTCCAATTCAAACTCTCTCAACAGGAACAAGAATTCGACATTTAATGCTGATTTCCGTTTGGAGTGGAAGCCGGATTCAATGACGAATATCATCTTCCGTCCGAACTTCTCTTATGGAAAGACGGATAATTCTTCCAGTTCCTTGTCGGGAACCTTCAATGCGGATCCTTACAGTCTGGTTACTAACCCGAATGACTATCTTGATTTTGATGTGATAAATAATGAAGACCCGTTGAAGGATATTCGTGTGAATGCTACAAACACGGGTTCACTTTCCGATAGCAAGACCGTTTCAACGGATGCTACTTTGCAGATCAATCGCAAACTGAATGATAAGGGACGTAATGTTACATTCCGCGGACGCTTTGGTTATGGAGATAATGACAATAACCAGTATACGGAGTCGATGACACGTTATTATCAGATTCCTACGAACCCGGACTCTACGTTGATCCGTAACCAGTATATCACTACGCCGACGAATAATTATAGTTATAGTGCACAGGTTACGTATAGTGAACCGATTGCACGGGCTACTTTCTTGCAGTTCAGTTATCAGTTCCAGTATAAGTACAGTGAGAGTGACAAGACGACTTTCGACTTATACAAGATCAATCCAGAGTGGGGAATTGGCGACCCGTTGCCAGTGGGCTATCAGAATCATGCGGTAGATAGTTTAGGTAAGTATGCCGAGTACAGATACTACAACCATGATGCTTCTGTATCCTTGCGTTTCATCCGTGAGAAGTACCAGTTGAGTACCGGTGTTTCTTTCCAACCGCAGAACTCAAAACTGTCTTATAAGAAAGGAGACTATATGATTGATACGACGCGTTCGGTATTCAACTTTGCTCCGAATATTGATTTCCGTTACCGTTTCTCGAAAGTAAGTCAGTTGCGCTTCAACTATCGTGGGCGTACCGGCCAGCCCAGCATGGAGAACTTGTTGCCGATTGTAGACAACTCTAATCCGCTGAATATCCGTGTCGGTAATCCGGGTTTGAAACCTTCGTTCACGCACTCTATGCGTTTGTTCTACAATACGTATAATGCAGAACTCCAGCGGGGTATCATGACTCATGCCAGCTTCTCGGCTACGCAGAACAGCATCAGTAACAGTACCGAATACGATGATCAAACCGGTGCGCGTACTACTACACCGAAGAATATCAATGGTAACTGGAGTGCTTTTGGTATGTTTGGTTTCAATACCGCATTGAAGAATAAGAAGTACACTATCAACTCATTCACCAATGTCAATTACCAGAATAATGTGGCATTTTTATATAATCAGGATACCAAAGTGGATGATAAGAATAAGACAACAGGGTTGACGTTGAGTGAGCGTTTGAATGGTGCTTACCGTAACGACTGGTTCGAATTCGGCCTGAATGGTTCTATCTCTTATACTGCTGAGCGTAGTAAACTGCGTCCAGAGAATAATCAGGAACCTTACACGTTCTCTTATGGTGCCAATACTCAGTTGATGGCTCCCTGGAACATGACTTTCACTACTAATATTGCTAATCAGAGCCGTCGTGGTTATACAGATGCCAGTATGAACCGTAATGAATTGATCTGGAATGCACAGCTTTCGCAAACCTTCCTGAAAGGCGCGGCTACTATCAGCCTTGAACTCTATGACATTTTGAAACAGCAAAGTAACATTAGCCGTTCATTGACAGCAGATGGCCGTTCGGTTTCCGAATATAATGGTATCAATAGTTATTGCATGGTACACTTCATCTATCGTCTGAATATCTTCGGTAGCAAGGCTGCCCGTGAAAAGATGCAGGGTAGAGGTGGATTCGGTGGTCATGGAGGTCCCGGCGGACCTGGTGGTCGTCCCGGTGGTTTTGGTGGCGGACGTCGTTTCTAAAGTTTCCTAACCAGTTTTTGTGATAAGTTTCCCCTTCCATTCGCTTTCGCTGAAAGAGATGGAAGGGGATTCTGTTTTTTAGCGTTTCCCTACACTGAAACAAAAGCCTACATGAAATTCGATTCCTATGTTGCGAGGGGAGACAAGTGTCTGGTTTTCCTGGATGGAATATTTGAAAATGTCTTTAGGAAATTCTTTATCAATGGGAAGAAAACCGTATTCGGCACCGATACCGGCAAAAAGTTGTTTGTATTTGAAATCTACTCCAAGACTTAAACCGATGTCCAGGCGTTTCAGTCCATCGTTTTTATCGAATGTCTTATGCGTTGTTTTACCTTCCATCAATCTGTTATCTCCACCAGATGTGAGGTCGTCGGAGTCGATTTTTTCCTGGCTGGCAAGTATCCAGTTCACTTTGCTTTTTCCGCCAATTCCATAAGCGATGTATGGACCTCCGCTGAATTGAAATCCGCAGTTGTTATTCAAAGGCAGATATGCGGCAACTTTGATGGGAACTTGTAAATAGATTCCGTTTATTTTAGAATCAATCCCCAATACCATGTAGGTTTGTTTGCCTTCCTCATTAGTGCCAAGGGCTGTTATTCCTTCGTCAACAGAGTAGCTTCTGTTCAGGAACTGTAGCCCTGTTTGCATGGACCAAGTCTTGTCAATAGGTAGCTCAACACCTACTCCGAAACGATATCCAAAGTTAGCATTGTAATTTTCATTCTTGGTGATGCCGGTCAACCCAGTGCCGCCTTGTACGTTGATTTTTACTTGCGAATGACAGATAGTAGTTGACAAACCCAATAAGAGGGCGATTAAAAGCTGTTTTTTCATATTTCATAGTATTAGTGTGTAATTATGCAAATATATGTAAATACTTTAAATTCAATCTCTTTTTTCTTATAAAAAAACAGGAATTCTTTTATTTTCTCTATATTTGCTTTTGTGATTGACTGGAACTATATACTCAACCAAGTAGCTACCGTCGCCTTTGATATTATTTACTTTGGCGCTATCATCGGAACAATTGTTGTCATTATCCTCGACAATCGTAATCCGGTGAAGACGCTTGCATGGATACTGGTATTGATGTTCCTGCCTGTTGTGGGGTTAGTCTTCTATTTCTTTTTCGGACGAAGCCGCAGGCGGGAGCGCATCATAGGGCAGAAGATTTATAACCGTCTGCTGAATAAACCGATGGTGGAGTATCTGGCGCAGGATGCCACTACTTTGCCAATGGCTTACAGTCGGCTTATTTCCCTGTTCCGCAACACGACCCAGGCATTCCCTTTCGACGGTAACCGTATCGAAATCTATACCAATGGCGGCTCTATGCTGCAATCCTTGTTGAGGGAACTGCAGAATGCCCGGCAACATATCCATATTGAATTTTATATCTTTGAAGATGATGCTATCGGACGTATGGTACGCGATGTATTGGTGGAGAAAGCGCGGGCAGGCGTTGAAGTGCGTCTTATCTATGACGATGTAGGATGCTGGCATGTGCCCAACCGGTTCTATGATGAGATGCTTTCGGCAGGCATTGAAGTGCGTAGTTTCCTGAAAGTACGTTTTCCGCTGTTCACTAGTAAGGTGAACTACCGTAATCACCGTAAGATTGTGGTGATTGACGGGCGTGTGGGATTTGTAGGTGGAATGAATCTGGCAGAACGTTATATGCGTGGTTTCTCATGGGGTATCTGGCGTGATACCCATCTTTTACTGGAAGGTAAAGCCGTGCATGGTCTGCAGACTGCTTTCCTGCTCGACTGGTATTTTGTTGACCGTACTTTGATCAGTGCTTCCCGTTACTTTCCGAAGATGGAAGCGACCGGCACTTCTTTGGTGCAGATTGTGACGAGTGACCCCATTGGTCCCTGGAAAGAGATTATGCAAGGATTGAGTATGGCAATTTCCGGTGCAAAGAAATACTTCTATATACAGACTCCTTATTTTCTGCCTACGGAACAGATTTTGGCCGCTATGCAAACTGTGGCATTGGCAGGAGTGGATGTACGTCTGATGTTGCCAATGCGTGCGGATAATCGTCTGACGCATTTGGGTTCCTGTTCGTATCTGGCGGATATATTGCAAGCGGGTGTAAAAATCTATTTCTATAAAAAAGGCTTCTTGCATTCCAAGCTGATGGTATCGGATGATGAGCTTTCCACTGTTGGTTCTACCAATGTGGACTTCCGTAGCTTTGAGCATAATTTCGAGGTGAATGCCTTTATCTATGATACGGAAACGGCATTGCAAATGCGGGAGATCTTTCTTCAGGATCAGCGCGACTGTGTACAAGTCTTCCTTAAAAACTGGGTGAAGCGTCCCTGGTGGCGGAAGGCTGCCGAGAGCGTGGTGCGCTTGATGGCACCGCTTTTATAATGAAGAATGAAAAATGAAGAATTACCATGCGGCATCATTGCGCAGCTAATTCTTCATTTAAATATCGAGAAGTTTACACTTCCATATACCCGCCGTTCCACAAAGTTCGGATGATTCTCGAAGTTGTCTTTCTTGCCGTGTTCCAATACAAACAGACCTCCTTCTTTCAGCAGGTTATTTTCAAAGATAAGATTGGGAAGGGTTTCCAGTCCTTGCAATTCATACGGAGGATCGGCAAAAATGAAATCGAACTGTTCGCGTCCCCCTTTGATGAACTTGAATACATCGCCACGGATGGGGATACAAGTATCATCCTTCACTTCCTGCATGATTTTGCAAATGAAAGCGTGGTGATCCCGGTCTTTTTCAACGCTGATTACACGATCGCAACCGCGTGATACCAGTTCTATACTGATGCTGCCTGTGCCTGCAAAGAGGTCGAGGGCAGATACACCATCTTCAAAATCCAGATAGTTGGCAAGTACATTAAACAGATTCTCTTTGGCAAAGTCTGTTGTGGGACGCGCCTTGAAGGTACGAGGTACGTCAAATCTTCTTCTTTTATATATTCCGCTGATTACTCGCATAGGGTTATGGCTTGTAGGTCGAGGTTAGTGGCAGGGTTCATGACGAATACCTGCCGGATGAATTTTCGTAGTTCACTGAGCAAAGTTTCTTTGTCGGACAACTCACCGGTGAGATGTAGTTCGTCGCGTTCTTGTTCGAAACCAAGCTGTTTCCATATATATAATAGGTAATAGATACGGTCTGCTGTCTGTTTGCACTCAAAAGAGTTGGCAAGGAGCAGGTGATTGCGGTCGTAGCAATATAGTTCGGCAGCATCTTTCCGCAGGTGCACATACATTTTCCGACTGTTTCCCAAGCGGCTTTTACTGGAGAAGTGTTCAATGAATGAACTTGCTTGTGAATAAAACCTCACATCAGGATATTGTTCGCAAAGAAATGAACGGGCACTTTTGTCCATACTGAACAGTACTACGGTATTATTTTTCCGCAGAATGTTGTATTGTATAACCTCATTCTCCCGTTTAGGATGGTTATGGTAAAAGAGCATTTCTGTTTGCTCGTCTTCGAAAAACTCCAACGGTACAAGGGTAAAGCGTTTACCTGCCATGAGTATATTTACCCGGCGGTAAGGATGTTTTAACCATTCTACTTCGCGGAAAGTCTGTTTCAGGTTGGCTGTGAGGGAGAGTGATTCTTCTACTTTACGGTCAAAGAAAAAGAGTTCACCCTCATTGAGAGGGTTGAATACAGAAAAAGAAAATCCATCCGCACTGAGGCGGATGGATAACGTATATTGTTCCGATTTACTAAAGTCAATCGTTTCTATCATACAGAGTTGAGGATAGGAATTATTCCCAGTTACCTGCGTTATTGTTAGCAGTTTCCAAGCTACCGATCATCAGACCACAATATTTACCCAACTTGGTTTGTACGTCTTTCATGTTAGCAATTTCTTGCTTGTCCAGACCGTTCAGGTAAGTTTCGTACGGAGTCTTAACTTCGAGCAGGCAGAAAGGAGCACCGGATTTAGCAGTATCATTTCTGATAGCCATCTCGAACTGTGCACCGTTACCGTAAGGTACATATCTCATGGAGTCGGGATTGAAACCTTTGGGGAATACAGTATCCAATACGGCAACCCACAAAGTATCACGTTTGAAGTTTTCCAGACCGGCTTTCTTTACTTCATCGTATTTACCTGTTTTCTTTGCTTTGTTGATGATAGCAATAGCTTTCTTTTCTGTCATGCCGTCTTCCAACTGCTTATCATTCAATTCACCTTCTTTGTAGATGAAAGGCAACTTCTGGTTTTTAACAAAGTTGATCAAAGTGTCGAAACTTGCTGTGTACTGTTGGTGATTCAAGTTACGGTACTCCTGCTGTGCTTTACGGATGTCCATTAAACGGGCAATAACTGCCTTCTCTCTGTGCTTTCTTGCCTTTTCGAAATTAATAGGACCCATAATGCTGGTATAGCAGATGTAGATCAGTACCACTGCACACAAGCCTAAAATGACATTAAATACTGTTTTCATGATAAATATGTTTTTTAGTTGTTATATTCGTACCGCAAAAATAAAATAAATAATTCTAATGGCGATAGTTCCTGTAACTTTTTTCTATTACAAAAATGATAAATAACTATTTAGAAACGCAAATTAAGGAAAATTTTCCTTATGAACCAACTTTTGAGCAAGAAATAGTACTAAAATCATTGGCTACCTTCTTGCTATCTCCTCGTAACGATGCGGTTTTTGTGCTGCGCGGATACGCTGGTACGGGAAAAACTTCACTAGTTGGAGCATTGGTACGGACATTGGATAAGTTGCAACAGAAGTCAATTCTGCTGGCTCCTACAGGGCGGGCTGCGAAAGTCTTTTCTGCTTATGCGGGGCATCCGGCGTTTACTATTCACAAAAAGATTTACCGTCAGCAATCTTTCTCCAACGAGGTGAGTAACTTCTCGGTGAATGATAATTTGACTACACATACCTTATATATAGTGGATGAGGCTTCGATGATTTCGAACGAGGGCTTATCCGGTGCTGTGTTTGGTACAGGGCGTTTGCTGGACGATCTGATACAGTTTGTTTACTCCGGTACAGGATGCCGCTTGGTGTTGATGGGCGATACTGCACAGCTTCCTCCGGTGGGTGAGGAACAGAGTCCTGCCTTATTTGCTGAAGCTCTGAAAGGATATGGACTGGAAGTGATAGAGGTAGATTTGACGCAGGTAGTGCGTCAGGTGCAGGACTCCGGTATTTTGTGGAATGCTACCCGGTTGCGCCAACTTATAGCCGAAGATGCCTGTGAAAGTTTGCCAAAGATAAAGGTGTCGGGGTTTGCTGATATAAAAGTAGTTTCGGGCGACGAACTGATAGATACGCTGAGTACTTGCTACGACCGTGACGGGATGGATGAGACCATTGTCGTATGCCGTTCTAATAAGCGGGCGAATATCTACAATAATGGTATACGCGCGCAAATCCTTTGGCGGGAGGATGAATTGAACACAGGCGACTTGCTGATGGTAGCAAAGAATAATTACTACTGGACGGAGAAAAGTAAAGAAATGGATTTCATTGCCAATGGTGAAATAGCTGTTCTTCGCCGCCTACGCCGTACACGTGAGTTATATGGTTTTCGTTTTGCGGAGGTTTTGCTCGCTTTTCCTGATTATGGGGACTTTGAACTGGAAGTTAATCTGCTGCTGGATACCTTGCATACTGATGCACCAGCTTTGCCAAAGGCAGACAATGACCGGCTTTTCTATGCAGTACTCGAAGATTACGCCGATATTTCCATGAAGCGTGAACGGATGAAAAAGATGAAGGTAGACCCGCATTATAATGCTTTACAAGTGAAGTATGCTTATGCCGTTACTTGCCACAAAGCGCAGGGCGGACAATGGAAGAATGTATTTCTCGATCAGGGGTATATGACGGATGAGTATCTGACACCGGATTATTTCCGCTGGTTGTATACAGCTTTTACCCGTGCTACAGGTACTTTGTATCTGGTGAATTATCCGAAAGAGCAAATACTATAAATCGTTGGAACTAAAAAAATATCTGTTCTCATGCAGTAATTAACTATTTGCTGCATTTTCATTATACGAGTCCGATATAAAAGCTAAAACAATGAGACACATCTATTCTATTTTAATGTTGATTTCACTCTTGTTTGTAGGTACTGCATGCGAGGATGATTATCGTGATATAGTGTTTTTTACGGGTGATGCGCCTATTTATCAAGTTGGCACCTGTGGGAATATGTTTAGTTCTGCGAATCTCTATCTGAATAAACCGGAAGGTATTATTGTCGGTGTGGATGGTGGAGACGGTAACTATTCCATAGTGAACGGTGACGATGCCATAGTAACTGCTGCTTTTGTAAAAAGTGAAAGTGGGTACCAACGTATACAGATTATTCCTAAAGCTGAAGGTGAGACGGGAATTACGGTAAGAGATGGTAGTGGTTCTTCAGCTTTACTGAGAGTGAAGGTAGATGAATGCCTGAAATTGGTTTGGTCTAAAGTGAAGGATGGTATCGTGGTTCCCGGAGCTACAGAAGAACAACAGAAGAATATAGCGGATGCATTCACTGACTTTTTTACCGTAAAGGTGGGAGGACGTTATGAGATGATACCGGACAATGAATCTGAAATGTTGGAAAAAGGAACCTTGCGTGTTCATCCGGATAATTCTACTATTGCTCCTTTCATAGGACGATATGAAAGAGTTCCGGTTGTTGAAGATGAAAAGGAACGCTTAGGTCTGCTATTTGAGTATAATGGCGAAAAGCATCTTTATACTTTCAATGGTCCTGATCTGACCAGAACGTCTGTAATGGAATATATGGACTTTTGGGAAAATGTTACCGAGATCTGTCCGGTAGAAGTCCCGGCTGGATGTAAAGTTTATCATGTGGAACGCTTGAAACCATATGATGAGAGTGGGGAATAATTGAAAAAGATATACTAATCTAACCTTTTTTGTCAAGAGAGAATTTATGTTTGTTTAACGGGACGGGAGGGCTTCGGCTTTCCCGTTTCTATTTTCTGCAAACAGATGATGTGTTTTACCCAAACAGATGGTTTGTTTGGGGTGATTACATCGTTTGTTTTACTCCATTACATGGTATGTTATCCTGTAAAACATACTATCTTAACTCATTTCACTTCTATAGATACAAAAAGAGAGGAGAAACTTTCGCTTCTCCTCTCTACTATATATCTTCCCGAAATTAAATCAGGATTACATTGACAAAGATACGATATTAGGATGTCAAAGTCAAGTCTTTTGCCGGTTATTTACTTGCACAGGCGAATAATAATCCGCCTGCTTTCACAAGTCAATTATTAAATTCCGGCCAGTTCCAGTACCTTTTCTATTGCTGCATTCAGTCCGTCAATGTTCTTTCCACCTGCTGTTGCAAAGTGAGGTTGGCCGCCGCCACCGCCTTGAATCAGTTTGGCAGCTTCTTTCACCAGGTTTCCGGCTTTCAATCCGCCGGCTACGAGGTTATCGCTCAACATTACCGTCAGCATCGGTTTTCCTTCATTGATCGTTCCGGCAACGAAACACAGGTTTTCTGTAATCTCGCCACGCAGTTGGAATGCAATATTCTTAATGCTTTCTGCAGGTATCGGAGCACAAATCTTAATTACTTTTATGCCGTGGATTTCCTGCATGTTTTTCAGCAATCTTTCCTTTATCTGTGCCTCTTTCTCCCTCATGAAGTCTTCCATCTGCTTCTTCAATCCGGCATTCTCTTCAATATACTTGCGGATGGTTCCGGCCAAGTCGGGGGCATTGTTGAAGAGCGCTTTCAGATCTTTCAGAGTATCTTTTATGGTGTCCATCAATTCCTCTACGCGTGCACCGGTGTAAGCTTCGATACGGCGTACGCCGGCAGCAACGGAACTTTCAGATACAATCTTTATCATACCTATGTTTCCGGTAGCAGCAACGTGTGTACCTCCACAGAACTCAACGGATGAACCGAACTGAATAACACGCACATGGTCGCCGTACTTTTCACCGAACAAGGCGATAGCACCCAGTTCTTTGGCATCTTCAATAGGAATATTGCGGTATTCCTTCAAAGGTATGTTGGCACGGATTTTTGCATTCACCAAATGTTCTACCTGGCGGATTTCTTCGTCCGTCACTTTCTGGAAGTGAGAGAAGTCGAAACGTAGTGAGTCGGGGGTTACTAAAGAACCCTTTTGCTCTACATGCTCGCCCAGTACTTCGCGGAGTGCAGAGTCCAGCAAGTGGGTAGCCGAGTGATTGGCTGCACAGGCAGCACGTTTGTCGGTATCTACGCAAGCCATCATCGGAGCTTCCGGATGTGCGGGCAATTTCTTGGTGATATGTATCGGAAGGTTATTTTCCTTCTTTGTATCAATTACTTCAATCGTTTCGAATTCGCTGACCAATACACCTGTATCACCTACCTGACCACCGCTTTCGGCATAGAACGGGGTATAGTCCAGTACAATCTGATACAATGTCTGGTTTTTCTGTTTTACTTGACGGTAACGAAGGATACTTGTTTCATATTCCGTATAGTCGTAACCAACAAATTCAGTAGTTCCTTCTTTCAGGGTAATCCAGTCGCCGGTTTCTATGGCAGCGGCGTTGCGGGCGCGTTGCTTCTGCTGTTGCATCTCGGCGTCGAACTCCTTGATGTCGGCAGTCATACCGTTTTCACGGAGAATCAGTTCCGTCAGGTCGAGCGGGAAACCGAAAGTATCATATAAGGTAAAGGCATCCTTACCACTGATTTCTGTCTTTCCGGCAACTTTGGCGTCAGCCATCGTCTTATCCAGCAAGCGGATACCGGTTTCCAGTGTGCGGAGGAAGGAGTCTTCCTCTTCTTTAATAACCTTGCTGATCAGTTCTTTCTGTGCTTCCAGTTCCGGATAAGCTCCACCCATATTATCAATCAGAACCGGGAGCAATTTATACATGAATGCCTGTCTCTGTCCCAGGAATGTATAACCGTAACGAACTGCGCGACGCAGGATACGGCGGATTACATAACCTGCCTTTGCATTCGAAGGCAACTGTCCGTCTGTAATAGAGAAAGCGATTGTACGAATGTGGTCGGCAATCACACGCATGGCGATGTCCTGTTGGTTGTCTTTGCCATAGTTGGTGTCTGCCATGTGAGCGATGGCTTTCAATATCGGCTGGAATACGTCCGTATCATAGTTTGAAGTCTTGCCCTGTAGCGTGCGTACCAAGCGTTCAAAGCCCATACCTGTATCGATCACTTTGGCGGGAAGTCCTTCAAGACTACCGTCGGCCTTGCGGTTGAATTGCATGAATACGAGGTTCCAGATTTCAATAACCTGCGGATGATCCTTGTTCACCAATTGGCTACCCGGAACTTTGGCTTTCTCTTCTTCCGAACGTGAATCTATATGTATCTCGGAACACGGACCACACGGACCTGTATCGCCCATCTCCCAGAAGTTATCATGCTTGTTACCGTTGAGGATATGATCTTTCGGAAGGTGCTGTTCCCAAAAGGAAGCAGCTTCATTGTCACGTTCCAATCCTTCTTCAGGGCTGCCTTCGAATACGGTGGCATAAAGGTTTTTCGGATCTATCTTCAGAACATCTACCAGATATTCCCATGCCCAGTCGATAGCCTCTTTCTTAAAATAGTCACCGAACGACCAGTTGCCCAACATCTCGAACATGGTGTGGTGGTACGTGTCGTGTCCTACTTCTTCCAGGTCATTATGTTTTCCGCTGACGCGCAGACATTTCTGCGAGTCCGCGACTCTTTTATATTTCGCAGGGTGGTTGCCCAAAATAATATCTTTAAACTGATTCATCCCCGCATTAGTAAACATCAGTGTCGGGTCATCTTTAATTACCATCGGAGCCGAGGGCACTATCTGGTGGCCTTTGCTCTCGAAGAAACTCTTGAATGAGTTCCGGATTTCATTTGCAGTCAACATACTCTTCTATTTATCTTAATCTGTTACTATCTTCTATTCGATATTATCTACTAACTACTTGCTACTTAGTATTAATATTCTTGAAAAAACAGCGCAAAGATAGCTTGTTTTTATTACTTTTGCCGTATTAATGAGCGAAATATTTCCAAAAGATGCGCAAAGTTTACTACATTTATAATCCACAGACGCAGACTTATGACCGTATTTACCCTACTGTCCGGCAACGGATGGTGAGTCTTTTGCGCCGTTTGTTTATCGGCATGGGCTTAGGGGCAGGTAGTTTTATAATTCTGCTGATTATTTTCGGTTCACCTTCGGAGAAAGAGTTGAGGAAGGAAAATAGCCAACTTTTAGCGCAGTATAATGTGCTTTCCCGGCGTCTGGATGAGGCAATGGGGGTGTTGCAAGATGTGCAGCAGCGTGATGATAATCTGTATCGGGTTATATTTGCAGCTGACCCCATACCTTCGGCTATCCGCCAGACAGGGTATGGCGGCACTAACCGCTATGAACACCTGATGGATATGGCGAACTCCGATCTGGTAGTGAATACAACTCAGAAAATGGATATGCTCAGCAAGCAACTCTATATCCAGTCGCGTTCCTTCGATGATGTGGTGGATATGTGTAAGAGCCATGATGAAATGTTGCGTTGTATCCCCGCCATCCAGCCTGTTTCCAATAAAGACCTTCGCAAAACTGCTTCCGGCTACGGAACGCGTATCGATCCTATCTACGGGACTACAAAATTTCATGCAGGTATGGACTTCTCGGCACCTTTGGGTACGGATGTTTATGCCACAGGAGATGGTACGGTGGTACAGATGGGGTGGCAAACCGGGTATGGTAACCGGATTGTGGTAGACCATGGATTTGGTTATCAGACCGTATACGCGCATTTGCGTGATTTCCGCACTAAAGTCGGAAAGAAGGTGGTACGCGGTGAAGTCATTGGCGGGGTAGGCAGTACAGGAAAGAGTACAGGTCCTCACTTGCATTATGAAGTTCATGTAAAAGGGCAGGTAGTCAATCCTGTCAACTATTACTTTATGGACTTGAGTGCTGAGGATTACGACCGGATGATACAGATTGCTGCCAACCACGGTAAAGTTCTCGATTAATAGCTATGGATAAAGACCTGAAATTATATTATTCCATCAGTGAGGTAGCCCAGATGTTCGATGTGAACGAGTCCTTGCTTCGTTTCTGGGAGAAAGAGTTTCCACAACTTTCTCCCAAAAAGGGAAGCCGTGGGGTGCGGCAATATCGCAAAGAGGATATTGAAACTGTGAAGCTGATCTATCATTTGGTGAAGGAACGGGGAATGACATTACCCGGTGCCCGCCAGCGAATGAAAGACAATAAAGAAAGCACTCTCCGTAACTTTGAAATTGTAGATCGCCTGAAAGCGATTCGTGAGGAGTTGATCAGTATGAAGAAAGCCCTTGACGGATTTACTTATGAACAGGTGGATGAACTGAAAAAAGATATTCAGCAGGGATAAGAAACTATTATAAATGAAAAGCGGATTGAAAACTACATGGCGTAGAATTCAATCCGCTTTTTAGTATAGAAACTGCTTTACCTAGAATTCGAAACCAAATTTGATTCCGATACCATTTATAGACTCACTATCATAGTAATAATAGCTGCCATAATAGTATTCGTAATCATATTCTTGATATGCGTATTCCAGTTTAAGATTCAGTGCCATCTTTTTAGCAAGAGCGAAGCGTACACCTACACCCAATGTAACAAAAGCCCCCTCTACATCACCAGCAGCGTAGCCACTTTTAATATCGGCAAACGGAGTAATCTTATTTTTGGTGAAATTGGCTCTGAAGCTGGCAAATATGGGAACAGAATACAAATCGGCATCTGTGTAACAATTCAATCCCATACCACCTCCAACAAACAGGTAATTATTAAACTGATAACCGTGTGTGGTTGATAAAGTAAATCTGTTAGCATCACAATCGCTCAGGTCGAAGATATAACCGGTTTCAACAAAACCCTTATAACCTCTCAAGGTACTGCTCTTTTTTCCGAAATCCTGGTGTCTATTCTTAGATGCACCTACCTCTTTTGTGATTTTCTCAACTTCATTCATTGGATAGGCAAAGATACTTCCGTCAGCAGTTTGTATTTTCAGCGAACTGTTGGGTATTTGCTCAATGATAATACCGCGGATAATACTTCCGTTTTTCAGATAAACAACTTCAGTGTAATTTTGTGCTGCACAGTGAAGGCTGATGCCTACCAATAAGGTAAATAATAATAGTAATTTTTTCATCGTCTTTTGTTTTTAGTATATTGTTGTTTTATAGATTGTTTATAACTTTATAAATAGAACCAGCCCAATAATTGCGTAATCCAAAACCTCTTGCTTTACCACCTGTAGCCCAATCTTGTATTATTTCTTTCGTATCCGTATTGAAGAATACTACCTGATAAGAGCCGTATGCCTCTGCTTTGTTCAATAATTTAGCAATGATAACCAGTCCAATACCCGGTTTGTTTTGTGTGGGAAGTGCTTTCACAATTTGTTTAATCTGCTCTTCGCTCAACGTATAGTTTGTATCAGTCGTCATCAATTTTTGTGGATTGATTGCTCCATTTACCTGATTGACAGCATCGAGTGAGATTTCATTAACTCTTACTTTTAACTTCTTGCTAACATCATATTTCTTGGTTTCAGTGATAAATAATTGGTTAATTCTATCAAATGCCACCTTAAATTCTGCCGGGGTTTCTGCTGCGCCAAATACTTTAGCTGCCGAATAGTCCACTCCATAGAAATTGAGACTTTCGGCTTCTTTAAGGAAGTTCTTGTTTTGTCCGAAACAAATCATGCTTGTTGCAAGGAACAGAAGGGTGAATAACTTTTTCATACAATTAATAATTTAGAATCAGTACTCAGTTTATTATTTTTGTCAAAATTAGAAATTAGTTACCGTAAATCAAAGAATTTAATGCTTTTTCTACTCATCGGAGGCATTTGTATCTGGGAGATATATTCTGCCGGTTCAAATCGGATAGTAGGGGCTACCCGTATTTTAGAGCGGAATAAATCTTTAATTTCTTTGGCAAAGCTTTCGCTGTTCTCGTCACTGCCAATCCGAATCAGTATCTCGTCTGTACCTAATTTGTTGGTGTACACCTCAACAACATAGTTTTTTACTCGGGGAATATCATCTAATATGTCGAATAATGCAGGTGGATACAGAGTTGTTCCTTTGTATTTTATCATTTGTCCTTTTCGTCCCAGCACAGAACTTAACCGGATGGTGTTTCTGCCACATACACAAGGTTCCGTATATTGGTAACAGATATCTCCGGTTTTGAAACGAAGCAGAGGCATACCTTCCACCCCTAATGTGGTAATGGTTACTTCTCCCGGTTCTCCTTCTTTCACCGGAAGGTTCTTGTCATCCAGAAACTCTACAATGATAAGCTCGGGTTGCAGGTGTCCGCCATGGAATTCAGAACATTCGGTGAAGGATGATTGCATTTCTGTAGAGGCATAAGTGGAATAGAGTTGGAGTGACGGCCACTTTTCGCTGATACGCTGTCCAAGGGTGTTCAATGTAAAGTCGGGGTTACGCAGTGCTTCACCGATACATACACACTTCTTCATAGAACAGGTGTTATGATCAATCTGATTTTTTTCGGCAAACTCTATCAATTTAATAAGGAATGAAGGAACGACCATGCCGCAGGTAGGATGAATACGATGAATGGTATCCCATTGCAGTTCCGGTATACCGTTGCCTACACGGGCTACTCCCATTCCGAGCTCTCTGGCTCCCAAGTAGTACGCCAGCCCTGCCATGAAGCGGCGGTCTATGGTGGTCATCAGTTGAAGTATATCGTGTCGGCTGCATCCGGCGGTGTTGAAGGACAGATACTCGTTGTATGCCAGACGGTCCAGGTCTTTGGAGGTCAGTACAAAAGTAACCGGATCTCCTAAAGTGCCGGAAGTGGTGACATAGTCGATAATACCATCCGGGTCTACACAGATGAATTCACTATTATGTAGTTGCAGGTCTGTTTTGGTGGTAACGGGAATTTGTTGGAGGTCTTCTATCTTCTTGATCCGGGTGGTGTCTATGGAATGTTCTTTGAACATTTGCTGATAGAAGCGGGAATGTGCCTGCAAGTAAGCCAAGGTTTCAGTGAGTCTGGCTTCCTGATACAATTTAATCTCTTCAGGAGAGCAAAACTGTATGTCTGGATTCTTTTCCATATTATTGGTTTTTATTGATTTTTTGTTGGATTCGTACTTTTTCTGCTTGTTTGGGTATGGGCATTGTTAGTGCTTTCTGCCAATAGGTTATGGCTATACCAGTTTGTTGTACTGCAGCATAATAATCTCCCAATACTTCGTAAACGTAATAGAGCGAAGGATTGGATGCCTCATAAAGATTCAGAACCTTTGTTTCTATTGTTTCTTTCCGCTGGGTCTTTTCCCGGATGAGCTTCGTTAGCTGTTTATAAGCCATAAACTGTTTATAGTTTGCTTGCTTGATAAAGTTGTCCTCCGGAATAGTCAGACTCAAAGTGGCGATTTCGTGATGGAAATCTACAGCATCGCTGAATATTTTGTTTAGATCGTATGCCATATACTTGCCGCATTGCCAGGGAGAAGTGGATACATACATGATCTGTTTCTCCGGTAGGAAAATAACAGAGTGATGGGCTATGAGTTGATTGATAGCCATTTCATTACCCATGCCCAAATCAATATTGTCCAATCCTTTTTGGTTGCGGAGTATGGAAGCAGCTTTCATTGGATCGATAGGCTTATTCTCTTTCAACAGTTCTTGCAGGCGGGCAAAACGATAGGGACTGTCGGAAGTCGCAATGTTTTCCTGGTTGCATTCATCGTTGCGGAAAGTATCTGATTGATAATGGTTGGTACAAATAATCTGATTACCGCTACTTGTAAAAAGTGCCGTCTTCTCCGGTGACTTTTCAATGATAGCGGCTCTGCCATCCCGCGCAGAACCGATCAGTATGGATTCGGAAACAAATGTTTTTCGCTTCAAAGCGATGGCATAAGCTTCATCAATTGTTGAGGCATATTGCAGTATCTCTCTGGTCAGGATAGAGATGGGAGTGGCGGAAGCAGTCGGCATATCCGATTTTGCAGCATTGATAGTCACCGTGAGTCCGGTTTCATTCATGCCCGAAAGTACACCGATCATACCCGGCCAACCCACGGATGCAAATTTATAGCCTTGCTCGGGCTGATAAAAAGATACCAGTTTGTTGTGTGCAAACTTATCCCCCATGTAAAAATCAAAATTGCGTCCGATAATGAGGGAGGAGTCGGCACTGTTTTCTCCCCAGGTG
The DNA here is from genome assembly GCF_001940965.1 of Bacteroides sp. Phil13. NCBI lineage: Bacteria > Pseudomonadati > Bacteroidota > Bacteroidia > Bacteroidales > Bacteroidaceae > Bacteroides > Bacteroides sp. Phil13. The sequence goes on from NZ_MSHA01000085.1 coordinate 97,695, forward strand.
GCAAAGGAACTGCAACCTACCAACATGTAATCTTGCATGGCATGTCCCAGATCGTGAGCCGAATGATAATTGAGCTGGCGCTCGTAGGGAGTACCGATAAAGTCGTACTCATGGGTACAGGAGAGCGAAATGCCATAAATTTCATCTCTGAATTCTTCCGGGACATTCTCTCCTAAATTACGGTTAAAAAGTACGATGAAGAAGCGGAGAAACTTAAGATAATTGTCAGAAGGTACGATTTCGCGTATCTGGTCAACAAAGACTTTCTCCTGATAATATAGTAAATCAGAAGAAAGTTTGCCTATGACCTCACCGCGCTGGAATGCGTCACCACTCACCTTCAATTCCCACAGGCCACTGTTGCTTTGCCGCAGATAATTGCCCGTATATTCCCGAAGACTATCTGTCTGTACCAATTCTCCGTTGGCTTTTGGGGTGTAGTCGGGAGTCAGCATATCCGCAGAGAAATAGAGAATGCTAACAAAGAGGATGATGGCAAAGAGAAGTATTCCTATGCCACATGCCGTATATTTAATTGTTTTCTTTAATATCTTATGCATGGCCTATTCGTTTAGCTAAATATTCATGTCCGAGTAATTCGCCACAAGTGATGATGGAGGTTAATGTAACTCCTAAAGCACCGTGGACATTTAGATTCTGTCCCGTGAGAAATAAGTTTCCCAGTTTGGTTCGGGTGGAAACAAAACCGATTTGCGGACATTTGTAATCTTTGATAATTCCATAGGCAGAACCGTCGCAAGTCCCTGTAAAGTCTCTGTAGCTAAGTGGAGTAGTGGTATACATAGTCTCGATGTGATCGGTAAAATCGATCCCGTGACTCTTGATGAACTCCAACAATTGCCTGGCTTTTTCCATTTTGAAGGTTTTATAGTCTTCACCTCGTTGTTCGGGAAGTGTATTTTGCCAGGCGGACAGTTCGTCTATATACATGGGAGTCAGAATGGAAATGACGTCCGCATAATCACTGTTGCGGGAAGATGCTTGTGTGGAGATCATGCAATTGGTGGTATATCCCATATTGACTTTCTTATCATACCATACATCATTGTCTCCATGCAGATAGAGATTCTGATTCAGATATGGATAACTTTTCTCTTTCATGATCAGATAGAGAGTGAAAATGCCGTATGTGTTTTCTAAAGAATTAATACGGGAGATATAGGCATTTTTGATACAGCGGGTTTTGTCCAGCAAGGTTAATGTTTGTTTGGGGTGTACGTTAGAGATGATGTATTTGCTTTCTATCCGTTCTGCACGGTTTATCTCTACCCCTGCTGCCTGGTTGTTCTCTACAATGATACGGGTGACTTCACTGTTGTTCAAAACTGTTCCGCCATGAGTGCGAATCACATTGATCATCTCAGAGGCCACTTGCATACTTCCGTCAATGAACCGATAGGCTCCTTGTATGTAGGAGTTGTTAATCATGGCGTGTTCATAGAAGTTGGAATGTTCTCTTAAACCACCATACAGAAGTGCCGAGCCGGCCAATACCGATTGCAAATCAGGATTGGTGGTAATCTTATCTATCATTCCTGCTGCTGAGGTATTGAAGAACTTCATTCCTTCAGTAGAAATAATACCTTTCTTCAGATTGTCCACACTGATCAGATTGCCTACTTCTTTCAGTAACGTTGTATATTGCCGGAGATTTTCTTTTTCGTGAGGAAATGATTGGCAAAGGGTATCGATAAAACGTTCGTATCCCATTGCGTAATCATATACGCGATTCTTATAGAAAATCTTATCAAAAGCATTTTCATCCAGTTTCCGGACTTTGAGGTGATCCATGATTCCTACATACCGGAAAAACTGATTCATGACTTGTCCTTCGTCCAGACTACCTATATAATGAATTCCTGTATCCAACAAATGTCCTTTCCGGCGATAGGTCTGAAAGCATCCTCCAAACAGTTCGTTCTTTTCGAGCACACATACGTTATACCCTTCTTTACTAAGTATGGCTCCACATTCAAGGCCACCTAACCCGCTTCCAATGATGATGATGTCATACTTACTCATGGCAATTGTTTTTTAAGTATATAGATGGTATTTGATGTATATTTATCGTTGCGGATAGTCTTTACTTCCATTCCACACTTCTGGGCTATGCTCTGAATTTGAGCTTCGGAAGTGAAGCAGAGCTCATCCGTAGTGCGGTTGAACTTGACAACTTGGGTAGAGAGAACTTCCGTGAGGCGGGTTAGCCGATGTTTATGGGTCTCAGCGGAATTTCCATCACGTACGATAATCATTCCTTCAGGACGAAGAAGATTGGCACATTTCACTAACAAGTCATGTTGATGTTCATAATTCATGTAATGCAATACGTCATTCAGGATGAAGACGTCACTTTCCGGGAACTCATAAACCGATGCGTCAGCATGTTCAAAGCGAAGGTTTTCTCCACGAAGCCAACCGTGTTGAGCTATAGCTATTTTATCTTCGTCATAATCGATTCCTAATATTTGCCTTTCTTTGGATATCATAGACAGCATATAACACAGAGGACCCAGACCACAACCGATATCCGTAATCTGTCCTTTCATCGGAATCAGTTGATTGAATAATTGGTAATTGTGTTCCATCTTTACTTTGATACGGATGTACCACTCGATGACAGGACTTTTATAGATATAGTTCAGTACCAACGCCTCATAAAATGCCGGATTCGCCGGTGTATTCTTTTCCAGGCAAATACGTGCATATTCTTCTTTCATATAGGAAGAGATGCGCTTGGTACGTTCCTGATAGGTAGTTCCGAATGAATCATCGTTATAAAGTATGCGAGGCAATATTTTAGAGTAAATAATGCCTTTGCGGACATAGAAAGGTTGTGCCTTGGCTATAATCTCTCCATTGCCGTATAGCAGAATAGGAATAATATCCAATTGCAGAGTTTCTGATAAATAGAAAGCACCTTTATGAAAACGTTTCATCTTGCCGTCATAGGTTCGGGTACCTTCGGGGAAAATGGCAATGGAGTATCCTTCTCTTACTTTTTCCCGCATCCGTTCCACACAAAGTTCATATCCTTCGTCTACATGGAAGAAGCCTGCATATTGAATGATTTTTCCAAATACCGGAGAGTTCCATACCCAGTGATTGGTTATCATGATAATCTTCGGGGAAAAAGATAATAACTCCAGGATATCAATGAAAGACTGGTGATTGGCTATTATGATAGCCGGCTTTTTGAATGTCTCATTGGTTACGTTGATGTGTTCTTTACGTACAAATGTTGCCACTACCAATATACCTTTGCAAGTAATGTTGATAATCCGGCAAACAAGCTGCTGCTTATAACTGCGGCGTACCGGAATGAGGTATAATAAGAAAATGAAAATTCTCAGAATGATGCATCCTGTAACGAAGAGCATGAAAAGGATGATTGTGCGGAGTAAGCCTATCAAGGTATACGGGGGCAATCCCTTAGCAGCCGGTTTAGCAATAAAGAACTGGAAAATAATAGGTTGTATGGTATAGGCTACTAATACCACCGCAGCCATTCCAAGGATGGAAATCAGTGAAATGGATTGCAGGGCGGGATGTTTGGCAAATACTAAAGTTCCCATTCCTACAACGGCTGTGAATGCAGAGAAGAAAATAGCTGTCTTATGGGAATTCAGGATCGCTTTTCCTGTCCGGTATTTGTTTTGGAGTCCATCCATGATGAAGATACTGAAGTCGTCTCCGATACCGAAAATGAAAGTAGAGAGGATAATATTGATAATGTTGAATTCGATACCCAGAATCCCCATCAGGCCCAAAATAATGGTCCAGCTGATAAGCATAGGCAGGAAACTGATCAGGGTTAATTCTATACGCCCGTACGAAATCAATAGAGCCAGGAATATAAGGAACGAAGAAATATAAAGTATCAGGTAAAAGTCGTTATGGATGGTAGAGACCCATTGATTAGTGAAATAACTCCGGTCGAAGACTACAACATCCGTATTATCCTTGAATTGTTGATAGACTTCTTCCTTATTATCATCAGTGATGCGTACCTGGGTAACGAGCATCGTGATGGAGTCAGCACTTGTTTGCCATTCGTTTAGTAGGGTAGTGGCGATACTATTTGTATCGTCCTGATAATTATAGGGCTGGAATGGATGTTCTAACCATTGGTAAAATGCATTGAAACTACCTTCCCGGAAGTGATAGGTACGGGCAGCGTCTTCTATGTATTTGCGAATAGTTGATATCTTTCCCGACTCTCCCCAATACTGGTTCCATTGTTCCAGACGCTTTTGCTGTTCTTCCGGTGAAATTAAGAATTGCTCGGCAGATGCATATGCTTTAATAAGCCCTTGCTCTTTAAAAGTGGATAAGTGCTGATTGGTATTTGCATAGTTTTCGAGTGCTTCCGTCATGTTCTTACCTACACTGACAAAAAGTACGGTTTTCTCTTGGGCATTGAAAAGCTGTTCCAGTCTAGCCTCTGCTTGTTTTAAGTGCTGAGGTTCATAGTTGAGGCTCATCATGTCTTCGTTAAACTTGACTTTCTGTGAAGTAAATAAGCCGATGAGGGTAATAATAACGATACCACCTACTAACCATTTGTTCTTTTCATAAGGATAGGCATTGATTTTTTCAATAAAGCGTAAGACCCTGCCTTGCTTCACATCTGCTTGTCCTTTTAGGAAGTGTGGAAGGTAAATAAGACAGAAAAGAGTAGTACCAATAAGTGCCAGAGAAGCAAACAAACCGAAATCGCGTAGCAATTCGGAAGTGGTAAAAGTAAGTCCGAAGAATGCACCTATTGTAGTAAAGCTGCCTACTGTAAGCGGATAAGTTATTTCTTTAATCAATTGCTGGACAGTAGAAACATGATTTTGATGGGCCAGCATGTGTATGGAGTAACTCAGCGCAATACCCAGAATAGCAGATCCGGCACCTACGGCAATTGCAGAAATATATCCCTGAATAAAGTAGATCAGGCATAAAGCGAACAATCCCCCGAATAAAACGGGAGTGACAATGAGAGGGATTGATTTCTTGTGCTTAAACACCAGCGAGATGAAAACAATGATAATCAGCAGTGCGATCGAAGAAGTAATAATGGTATCTTTTTTAATCTGTCGCGCATTATAGACACTGACAGAGGGACCTCCAAAGTAAGATACGTGAATGGAAGGATACTCTTTCTGAACCTGTTGCAACTCATTTTCAAGTATTCGGATCAGATTTTCATTCTCACCGGTACTTCCTGTTCCGAATACCGGAGTCATAAACATCAGCAATGTATTTCCGTCCTTCGAAAAGATGTGTCCGTTGTTGATTTCATAATTGGTTTCCAACTGAAAATCCTGCAAATGCTTTAAGACGTTGTTCCCAAGTCCTAACGGATCTCTTTGTATATAACCTCTCAATGCTATACCTGCGGGAGAAATAAGGTTGGTATAGTTCTTTCGCATCATGACTTCTATGCCTTCCTGCGTTAAGAGTGAGTCGAAGTGCTGATAGTCTTTTTCCGTCAGGAACAGCGGAAGGTTTTCATAAACAAAATCTGTTGCTTTTTCAATGGTTGTTTCATCTACTTCCGAAAAGATATCTTTAATCCAGGTTTGGTTAGACTCTTCTAATAAGTTTTGTTTCAGTTGGTCTCCGGCCTCTATCATTAAATCCGGAGTTACTGTAGAGTCGGCAGGAGAGATTAAGATGATAATCTTATCCTTTATTTTTAGGTTATCAAATACTTTGGTGATGTTCTGGCTGTTTTTCGTATCAGGAAAGAAACGGGTCACATTCTCTTCAAACCTGACTTGCCAGGCGAAGTACCCCATAAAAAGGACACAAACACAGAGTGACAAATAGAAGAGAACTTTGTGTCTTTGAAAATAATTATATAGTCTGATAAAGAACTGAGTCATGTTGTTTTCGGCCTTCTGTATATAGTGAGCAGGCTGATCGTTATAATACCTGCCAATATACTACAAGCGGTTGCAAAGATAACACTTCCAATTAAATATTGCTCTAAAACCGATTTCACATTTTCAAATGAAATATTGGTAAGATGAAGTTCAACCGGTCTGTTCAGTACTTTACACCCTGTCAGGTAACTGCCATATAATAGGAAAGGAATCATGGGAGGAATACTGATATTAGCTGCTACAATGGCTATTACTTTGTTGAGTTTAAGCACATGAGCCAAAAATAAAGTGGCAAGCATCTGGTATCCCCAAATCGGGACTATTCCCATAAATACACCTAACATAATGGCATAGGTAATTTTCAGATTCGATTCTTCGGACTGTGTAATGTGAGTCCGGAAGAATTTCCGGCAATTACTCCAGGTTAGTTTCCGGAAGAAGTTACGCGGATAAATCCAGAGGAAAGTAATGAACACTAAGAAGGTATTCAATATACTGATGCGGGTGAAATCCCGGAAAGGACGGAAGTGTGAGACACGTTCTTCCTGGGGCGGATAATAGACATGTATGGGTATATTGCGGACTGTAGTTCCTCCCCATACTGCAAATACTAGTGCTTCAAGTTCAAATTCATATTTAGCGGTATAGTAGAATCTCTGCACATTGATTTTATGTAATGGATAGAGCCGGTAACCCGATTGGGTATCCTGAAGCTTTACTCCGGTTTCAAGTTTAAACCAGAAGTTGGAGAACTTATTGGCGAAAGTATTCTTGCCAGGCATATTGTCCGAAGTCAGATTGCGGGCACCTACCAACAACGTATCCGGTTCTTTTTCTATTTCTTCCATGAAAATAGGAATATCCGAAGCAAAATGCTGTCCATCGGAATCTATAGTGATGGCATATCGGTAGCCGGCTGCTTTGGCCTGTTTTAATCCGTTCTTTAAGGCAGTTCCTTTTCCTTTATTGGTAGGATGGGTGATGATATGCAGGTTCGGATAGTTTTCCAGAAGAGTAGGGGTGCTATCGGTAGAGCCGTCATTGACAACGATGATATTTTCTACATAAAAGAGTACATCTTCAATTACGGTAGTCAGCGTCTTTTCATTATTGTAGGTAGGTATAATAACTACAATACCAAGTTGCCTAGCTTTCTCATGCCATAGTTCCTCGCTACGTTCTTCCATGTTTATTTGCCGATTAGTTGTGCTTTTAATTTGATACAGATATCTTTTGAAGATGCTCCTTCAGCCAGAATATGGAATGTATCCGTTTCGTTATTCTTGATAGTCAATGAGAGCTTTAATTCCGGTGTTTCATTCGGATTTATAACAGAAAGAAACTTGCATGATGCTATCTGCTTGTATTGCAGGGGAGCTTGCTGTATTTTTTCTATGCACTCTTTTATTATTTGCAGCATACAAACGCCCGGAACTACGGGTTGTTGTGGAAAGTGTCCGTTATAAATAGCATGTTGTGGGTTGAGCATGACTTGCACTACCCAGTCTGTTTCATTGATATGCTCAGAGTGCGTGACTTTATAGAAATTGGGAAGAAGTTCAGCCATATTAGTTTGGGTTTTCTTTTAATTTGTCCAACTGTATACTTAGTCGCAACCAGGGATGTTTGATTTTTATCTGTTCGGGATGTCCAGAGTTGAACTCCGATAGATAGAATACTGTTCTTCCGAATCCCCTGCCTGTGACTCTTTTTTCAAAGGTACCGCTTTTCTTTTTGATGCGGATATTCTTTCCACTTAAAAATAGATTCTTGAAGTCTGTTTCCAGTAATAGCAGCATTTTCTTTTTCTTCATGGGCTCTATGCAACTGTTGACTTGAAATTCATTTTCCCGAAGTGAAAAATCAAAAAGACTGAGTCCAAAGTAAGTAGATGCCAATATTCTTATTTCATTATCCGGCAATTTCCGTACAATTAATAAACCGCTGAAGTGATGCTTCATGAAGTCTAACTGCATATTGTATTTTTGCGAATATTCTTCAGCGCAAATGATAGGTGTCACATGAGATGTGGCATCTCCTGCTATTGTTTTTGAGGAACCGCAGGAAGTGAATAGATACAGAATAAAGATCAGATTAGCGAATAGAAAACTTTGTTTCATCTTTCAAAGCATTAAATCTCTTGTTGTAGAACTCATATTCCGTATAATTGGTGGCTGTTTCGGAAAGACGCAATTTGTAAACCGACATATCTTTCTTATCCAGGTATATTTCAATTTCCGAAATGTAGGCTTGTATGGCTTTATTGACCGGCTTAATCTTCACTATATAATAGGAATCATTTTCAAAATATTCCAGTTTGTAGTCGGAAGACATTTTTGAGAGATCGCCTATCATGCAAGCTGTGAGCATATCTTGCATTTGATTCATCATCTTATTGGCGGTTAGGCTCATAACGCTCTTTTTACCGTCCGATACAATTTTAAGCCGGGAGTCGTTTATAACTATTAGGTAGTTGATGGGTTGGGCGTACTCCATACGTATTTTGCCGCTCTTTTGATAATAGAACTTTCCTTTGGAGGTTACTTTCTCATCCAGAATATCCAAATACTTCACTTGTGTAAAGTCACTTTCAATGGACTGCATGGTTTGTGCTTCCTTTGCCAGACGGTTTTCAAAATCCTGGGTATGGATTAGCTTCTTCATTGTCTGGGCATGGGTATAGGAAATGCCCAATATGATTGATAATGTTATTAGTATGGTTCTCATAATGCTTTTACAACATGCTGTCCAGACGGACAACTGTATATCCCTGTTCTTTAATTAAGTTAAGTATCTCTTTTAATAACAGGTCACTGTCCGGCATCCGATCGTGTAGAAGGATGATAGAACCGGGGCGTAACCTTTTCTGAATACGCTTCAAAACCTTCTCTTTGGAAGGTTGCAGTGTATCGAGTGTTCTGATATTCCAGCCAACAGGAGTGTATCCCAATATGCGGACAGCATTTGCTATAGTAGGATTTGTGACTCCAAACGGTGGGCGGAATAACTTGATTTTCTGCGAAGTTACTCGTTCTAATGCAAACTGGCAAGCTTGCAAGTCTTTTTTCATCCGCGACAGACTGTACAAGGGAAAATGATTGGTATGGGTAAAGGAATGATTACCAATCAGATGTCCTTCGTTGATGATTTGTCGGATCAACTCTTCATTCTCTTGTACTTTGTGACCGATGCAGAAGAAACAAGCCGGTATTTGTTGTTCTTTGAGTACTTGTAATACTTTGGGGGTTTGTACCGGGTCCGGTCCATCATCAAAGGTGATAGCTACAATTTTATCTTCAGTCTGTTTCTTGCAAAATACCTTGAGATAGATGTTAGAACGGATGTTGCAAGATGCGTAGACGAGAAAGATAATCAGTAATGTGATCAGGATTTCTACTATCATTGTCTTTTCCGGATTAAAATAAGTGAATGGTTAATGGAGTGATAATGATTATATATCAGAACTGTCCGTCCCGGATTTAGATTCTCTTCAAAAGTTTTAGCCACTTTCCATAAAGCAAAGGAAGATGCCGTAGGATATTCACCACATTCATTCTTAAAGATGCTGCATGTTGCTGTGGGGAACAAGTCGTTTTCTAAATCAGTATACAGGGTATCTTCTTTTGAGTTTCCATTCTTACCGGTAACAAACCAATCGATTTGTCCGGCAGTTAATCGGTTGCTTTGCAAAAAGCAATGAACCTTTTCGGCTACTTCCTGCGTACTGTTCGCATGAATAAAAGTCGATATACCGGCAAGTTCTGCTAATGTGGATTCGGTGGCTTCTCGTCCCAGCAGGAAGAACTGGGCACCTTCGCCTGCTTGTATGCCCCTTAGCAGTCCCAGGCGTTGTTGTATAGTGTGGCTGTTAGGGGTAATCTCATCAATAGCTCCTACAAGGACATTTTCATCACCTTCCCAGATTCTCATCATACCGTCCAATAGTGCACTTTCGAAACTTAATCCTCGGTGCACATACGTCATGTTGTAAGTATGTATCTGGCGGAGTAATGCTATTTGGGCTCCGATGGTGTTGAAGGTTGACTGGATAAAGGGTGTCGGATTCAGTAGTTGTTCTTCATTCTCAATGATTGTATTCAGAAACTTCTCTGTATCTGCCAGGCATCCGAGTCCGGTTGCGGTGATGATCGCATGTACTTTTTCGGAAGGTAGGGTACTGATACATTCCAATCCGCAGGCAACTCCCATTTTGATGATCCGGCTCATACGCCTCCGTAGTGCGGCATTTGTGATAATACTCTTGTAATCCGGTTCGTTGGCGGATAAATAAAGGGATTCTCCGGAAGCAGTATCCGCGTGAATAGTAGCAATATGATTGATATAGACAGGTAGCATCATCTCTCTTTTAATGTGGAAAACAGGATCGAAGAATCATTTCCACCGAATCCAAATGAATTCGATAGTACATTACGAATGGGTAGTCCCTCGCGGAATGAGGTTTCGGGCATCAACATGTTTTCTTCTATAGGTTCTTTGAAGTTCAGATTGGGATAGATGAAACCATGATATACGGAGAGAACAGAATAAACCGCTTCAATTCCTTCCGAAGCCCCTAATGTATGACCGATAAACGCTTTGACAGAACTGAACGGAGGAATTTTATCATCAAAAATCCGTCGGATAGCAAGTCCTTCTGAAAGATCATTACTTGGAGTTCCTGTGCCATGTACATTGATATAATCAATCTCTTCGGGAAAAATTTCACTTTTAGCTATGGCTTCTGTCATGGACCAGAATGGTCCGTTTCCTTCGGGTGAACTGCCGGTCTGATGAAAAGCTTCATTCACATTCGAATATCCGCTTAATAAGCAATAAGGCTCTTTCCGGAGTAATTTCTCTGATTGAAGGACAATATATCCGGCTCCTTCTCCTAAGTTGAGGCCTGCACGGGATGCGTCAAAAGGACGGCAGTGTTCCTTATCCAAAATCATAAGTGAATTGAAACCGTTGAGGGTAAACTTGCACAAGGCGTCCGTACCTCCTACAATGGCAGCGTCCAGTTGGCCATTCCTGATCATGCGGGCTCCTAACATGATAGCATTAGCTGCTGATGAACAGGCTGTACTGATAGTGGTTACAAAGTCATTTACTTTCAGATAATCCGCTATCATTTCAGTACTTGCACCGCAGTCATGAGAGATGACTTCCCGTAATCTTCCTTTTCTATTGTCCTTTTTAAAGGCATTGTAGAAATGTTCACTCAAATCCATACCACCTACAGAGGTGGAAGAAATGAGACCTACACGCAAAGTATTCAAATCTAACCGGGCGTCATCGACTGCTTCCCGGGCAGCTAACATGCCTAATAAGGCTGTTCGTGAAAACGTTTTTTGTATATCTAAAGAGAGTAACTGTTTTAGTTCTTCATTGCTGTATTTTACCTCTGATACGGGTACATCCAGTTCCGTAGGGAAAAGAGTGACTTTCCCCATACCATGCTGATGTTTCCTGAGTGAAGCTATATTTTCTGCAACACCCAGACCGATACCTGAAACAACACCTAAACCGGTTACATATATCTTCATTATTTCTGATTTTCAGAGATATAGTTAGCTAATGTACGTATTGAGTAGAAAATCTGTTTCCCTTCTGCAGGATTCTTTATTTTGATTCCATAGTTACGCTCTAAAATAAGAATAATTTCAAGTGCGTCAATAGAATCAAGTCCTAAACCACCGTCACCAAACAGAGGCTCATTGGGATTGATCTCTTCGGGTGTGACTTCTTCAAGATTCAGTTCTTCTATTAATTCTCTTTTTAGTTTTTCTATTAATTCTTCCATATCAATGTTGTACTTCTATTAGTTTGAAATCAGCTTTATACTCTTCCATTAAAAGGTTGCACCATCCGGTGATGCAAGCTTTTAAATTACCTTTCTTCATTACAATTTGTGCATATTCTTTCAATTTGTCCGCATCGAATTCTTTTTCTATAAAGAAAGTATTTTCTCCTTGTATTTTATGACGGATACATATCTCACCAGCTACAACGTTAGGCAGAGTGTATACAAATACCGTCGGACTGGCTGCATGGTCACCTTCCTGATTGATAATCATCTGATGACGAATATCCGTATTCAGTGAGGCGGCAGCATTAACCAGCAATATCCCTATTTCTTCCGGTTGAAAGTTTTTCTCCTTCAACAGATATTCAACAGCAGTATATCCCAGTTTGCAAAGGTCGTCCATTTTGTAGAATTTCATGTTACTTCCACCTGTATTTTTATATGCTTCGCGGATAAATTGTGCAAAGTTTGAGGCAGATGATGAAAAAACGGTTTCTCCATTCATACTTAAACAGCTATTCTCAATGGAAACAGTTGCGGTCGTATGAACTGTCACCGGTGATTGCACGCTTGAGGGCTGTTTCTGATATGCAGGAAGTGTCAATACGATAGCAGCATTACAACCTCCGAAACCGGATGCTGTTTTGATACAATGCTTCATGGGTATTTCCTGATGGTCAGCTTGCACCAGAATAGGCATGCTGACACCGGGCTTTTCATAGCCTAATGTACCGAATAGTACGTTTTCCTTTAGTTCGTGAATACAGATAATAGATTCAATCACTCCCGATGCCCCTAAAGTATGACCGAAATAAGATTTCAAACTATGAACCGGAACGGTTTCCAATCCGGCTAAATGAATAGCTTTCGATTCCATTTCATCGTTATAGACAGTAGCCGTTCCATGTGTGTTCATGAAACTAACGTCTTCGGCAAGGACTGCAGCTTCTTCCATAGCCTGCCGTATGGCGAGGTAAAGTCCGTCTCCTGTGCGTGACGGGCCTGAAATATGATTGGCATCGTTACTAATGGCTCCTCCGGACAGGATGATATCCGTATCGTTTCCTTCCGAACTCAGCAGGATAGCACCACAAGCCTCTCCTAAATTGAGTCCGTCTCTCCGGGCATCATAAGGGCAGCATCTTTCGGAACTGATGGATCTGAAAGATAGAAATCCGCTGGTAATGAAGTGGGAGAGGATATCACCTCCCGCTACTATGACTTTTTTGTATCTGCCGGATTCGATCCATCGCTTTGCCACAATCAGAGCGGATACTCCTGATATGCAGGCATTAGAAATGACTTCTACCCGGTTGTCGGCCTGAAAATATTCGCTTATTCTTCTTCCCATTTCCCATAGATGAACTCTGATATCAGGGGTGTCGGGATGATTGGCCAACAGGTCGATATTACCTTTAGTGGTGGATAGGATGAGGCCACAATCTTCATCCGCCAGATTCATTTCGGAATGGGACAGAATATCTTGAATGGCTAGTATGAATAGTTGTTCCAGGCGTGTGTACGTACCCAAATTCTTTGCTCTTTCCCATTGTTCCGGTTTAATAGTGGCAGCTAATATAGAAGTATCAGATATGATTCCTGCTTCATGCCTGGTGATCCCGCTCTGATATTCCCGGATTGCTTTTATATTCTCCCGGGTATTTGCTCCTAAAGAACTGATCAGAGTATCTGCTGTGATATATACAGTTATAGGATGTTCCATTTCTTTTTCCACTCCTGATAAAAGGCCGGAGTTGCTAACTCCAGCTCCCTGTTAGTATTTAGAAAAACCTGAGTTGTACTTCCGGTGGCAACGATATTATTGTCTGTAGCCCGATATAGTACATATTCGAATTTAATCTTGGCAGCTTCACAAGAAATGTATCGGGTTTCAATGATAACTTCTTCACCGAAGGATAAGGATTGCTTAAATTGGCAATTTAATTCAACGATGGGTACCATATATCCTTCACTGTAGATATCCATATATCCTAAGCCATAATGCTTTCCGAAAGACTCCCTTCCATCCTCAAAATAGCGTACATATTCACCATGCCATACGATTTGCATGGAGTCTATTTCACTGAAACGTACCTTTATTGTGGTGCGGTCAATGAGTGCAGGCGTATGTAGATTCGTTTTTTGCCTCATTTCTTATCTAAAAATATTTTCATCCGGCATTCTGCAATCACTCCTTCCGTAGTACTTACACAGGCAGATACTAAAGTAATATCGAATACCTCCTGAATAACCGTAATTTCAGTGAATAATTCCTGCCCTGTCTCCGGCAAACGATGAAGGGTTAATTTATCTACCGAACCGATAAAGCCTAAGGGCACCGGTTCATTTTTCTGTAAATAGATATATCCGATCCGTGCCGCCGCCGATTGGGCTATGTGTTCAACAAGACCTGCTTCCTGCAATTTGCCTTCCTGGCAAAAGATATTATCGTCAGTGACTGTGAGACCTGAATAGGAACAATTATCTTCAATGCCACAGAATGAATCTACCATAACGATTGGCGGTCGTTGTGGTATCAGGTTCAGGATTCCTTCACCGGATATGATAGGAGCTCTTTTCATTTCAGCTTACATTTTACAATACTGTGTCCCAATCCCAGGTTATCATATATTTCCTCTATTTCCAACCCTGATTCTTGAATGCATCGTGCCATATCGTCGGAGTGATACATTTTGCTGTTACCATTTGCCATAGCAGTAAAGTATATACTGATCTGTGTCAGGCAGTAGGCAGCAGTTTCGAATTTTTGTCGGTCCCAGAATGTTTCCATAATGTAGAGTCGCCCTTCTGTAGACATGGACTGAGCAGCTCGTGAGAGTATACTGATAACTTCTTTCTCAGAAAAGCAATCTAGAAACTGACTCATCCAGATCGCATCAAAACCTTTCGGGAAAGGTACATTTTCATCGAGAAGATTTACACCATGTCCATGAATACGCTCGTGACCGGAAATATTTTCTGTCTTTTGTTTCATTATTTCCAGTTGTTGGGGTAAATCCATAATGGTAACTTCTACTTTCTCGTTGTATTGCACACATTTAGTAGCCCATCTACCTGTATTGCCTCCTACATCGAGCAGAGTCCGGGGAGAGTGGCTGAATACGATTTCGAGTGCCTGGTCGAAAGAATTGTCTGAATAAAAATGGTCGAAGCCGAACCAGCTTTTCTGCACTTGCTCGGGTAAACTGGATAATCCTTCGTAAATCGTGGGCCAGTTTCCCAATTCTTTCAAACCTTCGGGGCGACCATTTAGCAATGCTTCCTCCAGATGGAACAGACCTTTGTAGTTGACGTCCTGATTAAAATCCATATTCACTTGTGCCATCTCATCATTCAACAGGAACCATCCGGCCTTTGCCAGTATATATTGATCGTCTTTTACCAATACAGTACCTATGGTGAGTGAGGCTTCCAGTAAAACTTGTGTGGCATACTTTGACAATCCGGTTTTCTGGCTGATCTGTTCCAGTGACAGACCTTCCCGGTTGTCGGAAAGCAAACGGAAAATACCGAATTTCAGCATCAGGCGTGAAACTTGGAATACAATGGGACCAAAAGCGATTTCTTGTGCCAACCTCTGTGCTTGCACAGCAGTGAATCGTTCTTTGGTATATCTCTTTTGTAGAGAAGGAAATAGTTTCATTTTGTTGATTTTAGTTTATTCAAGCGACTTCCAGAAAGGATAATAGTTGAACCATTGTTCGGGATACTGGCTGATTACTTTTTCCAGAGCGTTCACATATTGTTCTAATAGTAATTGCTCTGCCTTTTTCTCTTTTGAGCCGGATACCTTTTCTGCCAGTATAAAATGAAAATGATAGGTTTGCTTAGCCTCTCTCATTGCAAAATAGAAAACTACAGGAACTTTCATCCGTGATGCCAATAGGAAAGGGCCGATTGGAAAACAAGCTTTGTGTCCCATAAATTTACAGATCAGCAGTTTGTCTGCATTCAGATAACGGTCTCCCTGAAAACAGACGTATTCTTTATGATCCAGTGCTTCTGTAATTTTGAATATATGTGCCAGATTATCTTTGTTGACTGGTATAATCTTGTAAGGTTGCTGCTGTCCGTTCTTCTTCAGTATTTCTTTAATCTTTTGATGTTCGGCATCGTACATCACCACATTCATCTTCTTACTGTAGTCATTGAAAAAAGGTGTTCCGATTTCCCAGTTGCCAACGTGTGCACCGATCATGATTACTCCCTGATCTCCATCCAATACATTTAGAAACTCCTGATAGTGGTTGAACTTGAAATGATACTTGTCGATCATTCCATTTCCAATGGCTACCTTGTCTATGAGTATCTGTCCCAAACGATAATAGTTATTCAGCAATAGCCCCATCGATTGTATGCGGTTCCGTCTTAAGATACGGCGGGCATATTGCCAGATACTCTTTGTTGCTTTAGGAGCGAAAGGGATAAAATAAAGAACGATCAGAGACAGAAAACCATAAGCGGCTTTTACACCACAATACCTGATCATATAAATGAAAAACAGGTATCCGGATACGCCGCCACGGGTTTTACCTTTCCACATCTTGTCTATTCGTTTTTGTTTTCGGCCATACGTGTAATGACGAGATTATAGAAGTCCTGGAACGTTTTGATTCCGACAAAATCTTGTCCGGTTACGTTAAAACCGAAGTTCTTTTCAATCAACACTACCATATCTACCAAGTCCAGACTGTCTAACTCAAGGGTTTGCATGAGCGGAGCATCAGGCTGGATAAGATCGATATCTACTTCAAATTCCTCGGATAAGGTTTCTCTTATCTTTTCAATGATTTCTTCGTGGGTCATACTTATATTACTTTACTTTTTTAATAATTAATGTAGAATTGGTTCCTCCGAATCCGAATGAGTTCGACAGGAATGTATCAAATTCCATATTTACTCGTTGGGCGGGGATATTAAGTTGGGCAGAGGCTTCATCCGGTTCTTCGAAATTCAGATTGGGAGCAATGAAGTTATTCTGCATCATTAAAGTAGAATAGATAACTTCGCTGGCACCCGCCATCCACATTTCGTGACCGGTCATAGACTTGGTGGAAGCCACATACGGGTGGTGTCCTTCAAATACTTCTGCTATGGCTTTTGCTTCATTCAAATCACCTATCGGAGTAGAAGTGGCGTGCGCATTGATGTATTTAATTTCATCCAATGCGATTCCGGCATTCCGGATGGCCATTTCCAATGAACGCTTTGGGCCGTCTATATTAGGAACAGATATATGATCTCCATTGGATGAAAAACCGTAGCCGATAATTTCTGCCAATATGGGTGCTCCTCGCTTAACAGCTGATTCATAACTTTCCAGTACTAGGCTGGCGCCACCTCCGCTGGGCACAAGTCCGTCTCTGCTTTTATCAAAGGGTCTGGATGCTTGCTGAGGCTTATCTTCCCGGGTAGAGAATGCACTTAATCCGTCGAAACTACCTACTGAGAATGGATTTACTTCTTGCGCACCGCCACAAAGAATACACTCTTGCAATCCTGACTTGATTAGCAGATAACCCATGCCAATGGCGTGTGAACCGCTTGCACAAGCACCGGAGATTGTGAAGTTTACTCCTCTGAGCTTGAAGATGACCGACAGGTTCATAGATACAGTCGAATTCATCGACTGGAAAATAGAACCGGAACCTACCAGAACGGTATTCTTCTTTTCCCGGATAATATCTACAGCGTTAATAATCGGTGCAGTACTACTGTCATTTCCATACAGTATTCCTACTTCATTTGTTTCCAAGAATGCTTCATCAATACTTGCATTTTTGAAAGCTTCTACACTTGCCAGATAGGCATATTCTCCCTGTTCAGGCAGGCAGAGACGTTTCCGTCTGTCCAACATTTTTTTTAGATCAGGGCGTTCCAGCAGACCAGTCAGTGCAGAAATATACCCCATTTCTTTCCGGTGGGGATCGATGCCGATTCCCGATTTACCGTTATATAATGAGTCTGTTACTTCGCTCAGATTCTTGCCGATGCACGAGTAAATTCCCATTCCTGTAATGACAACTC
This sequence comes from Bacteroides sp. Phil13, assembly GCF_001940965.1. Classification (NCBI taxonomy): domain Bacteria; kingdom Pseudomonadati; phylum Bacteroidota; class Bacteroidia; order Bacteroidales; family Bacteroidaceae; genus Bacteroides; species Bacteroides sp. Phil13. The sequence goes on from NZ_MSHA01000085.1 coordinate 115,446, forward strand.
TTCTCATGTATGCAGTCCTCCATTGATTGAAATAATCTCACCTGTGATATAAGAGGCGTTGGGGGAAACTAAGAAACTTACAAGATCAGCCACTTCTTCCGGTTCACCGAAGCGCCCGGTAGGGATGTGCTTTTTCCATTCGTTCTCATTGATGTCTTCGGTCATTTCCGTACGGATGAATCCGGGGGCCACAGCATTGACAGTTACATGCTTCTTTGCCACTTCCTGGGCTAATGCCTTGGTAGCGGCAATGACACCCCCTTTAGCTGCAGAATAATTTGTTTGTCCGGGCATACCTTTGATGCCTGATAGCGAAACTATATTGACAATGCGGCCGAAACGTTTGACTAACATGTTTTTAAGCAATGCCTGGGTGACATAAAAGAACCCATTCAAGCTGGTATTCAGTACTCCGTTCCATTCAGGTTCGGTCATCCAGAGCATTAAATTGTCTTTGCGAATTCCTGCATTGTTAATCAGTACTTCAATATATTCGTCCGGATGTTGGGCACTCCAGGTGTTTAACGCTTCGGATACTGCTGCCGGGCTGCTTACATCGAACTTTAGTAGTTCTCCATCTCCTCCTTGCTCTCGAACGAGTTGCAGGGTATTGGCTGCTTCCTTATCATTGCTTTGATAATTAATCAGCACGGTATATCCTTTTTCTGCCAGTTTGATGCTGACAGCACGTCCTATGCCCCGGCTTCCGCCTGTTATTAATGCGTATTTCATTTATAAATTGAATTTCTTATTTTTCAAGTATTCATTCATAGCCTCTATTTCCTTATATTTAGGAGTATCTTGGGAAAATACAGGAAAGAATGCCCGGATTTCATTGTACACATTGCGTGATTCCGTACTCAATTGATCTTGTATCTTTAAATAATCCACCGCCTGTACAATCCCCATAAACAGAATACTCATGACTTGATAAGAATTCTCAATAACTGTTTTGGCTATTAATGCAGAGTTCGTTCCCATACTCACAATGTCTTGATTGTCATTGTTGTTAGGGATACTATGCACATACATTGGGTTGGATAGTGTCTGACACTCTGCAGTAGTGGAAGTTGCTGTGAATTGCGAAGCTTGCAATCCATAGTTCAGTCCCAGTATTCCCAGATTGACAAATGGGGGAAGTATTCCGTTGATACGATCATGGAACAGATAGTTCAACTGGCGTTCACTTAGCATTGTCAGTTTGGTAATGGCAATTTTTAATTTATCCATTTCGAAAGAGATGTAATCACCATGAAAGTTTCCACCATGATATACATTTTGGGTTTCCGGATCAACAATCGGGTTGTCACAGGCTGAGTTGATTTCGTTGATTAATACCTCTTCCGTATTTATCAATGTGTCATAAATTGGTCCCAGTATCTGCGGAGTACATCTTAGCGAATAATAAGGCTGTACTTTATGTTCGAAGATCTTTTCCTCGTGTTTCTGTCCATACAGTTCGTTTTCTCTCTTGCGTGTGCATTGGCTGCCCGACATCCAGGCTCTCATAGCCTCAGCTATTTTCCGCTGTCCTTTATGAAGCTTAGCATCGTTTAGCGGCTGAGAAACAAAATCATCATAGGATGCAGCAATCTCATTCATCATTACTGAGGCGCATACGGACCAGTTTAGTAATTGACGCGCATAAATCAGATTAACAATGCCGATACCCGTCATGACGGAAGTACCGTTTGTTACTGAAAGTCCCTCACGAATGTGGATAGAGAAAGGTTTGAGATGATTCTTCTCAAGCACCTGGGCGGTAGGTTGTAGTTGTCCTTGATAGAACACTTCTCCTTCGCCGATCAAAGTCAATGCTATATGGGCCAATTGGACTAAATCGCCACTGGCACCTACACTGCCATGCTCCGGTATATATGGAAAAATATCCAGATTAATGAATTTAACAAGTAGTTCTACCAATTCTGTATGTATACCTGATTTTCCTTGTAAAAAGGTGAATAGCCGGGCAATCATTGCTGCTTTTACATAAAGAGGAGGTAATGGTTTACCTGCTCCGGTAGAGTGGCTTCTGATGATATTATATTGTAGTTCTGTTAATGATTTATCCTCAATTCTATATTGAGCCATAGGCCCGAATCCTGTATTTATTCCGTAAATAATTTTATCACTTGAAAAATCCTTCAAAAAACGGAAACCCTTATCTACCTCTTGAATGCATTCATCAGAAATAATCACCTTCTCACCATTAAACAGTAGTTCCTGGAGCGTTCCCAAATTTATATATTTGCCGACTATCATAGTATACTTCATTGATATATACTGCAAAAGTAGCTATTTTATATTAATAATGAACGCCTATATAAGATAAAACTTTTTTCAGCAAGATGGTTTTGTTAAACTGAATCTATTGTAAATAATGTTATTCAGTAACTGCTTCCAATAATTTTATCTCATTATTGGTATCATTCGTGTTACAGGTTCCATTGAATTTAGCTTGTGATTCTATCTCCAATTTACTGGTATAAATATTACCTTGCATCACGCAATTAGCTTTCAGGGTGAGTTCTTCCTTTATATAAGCATCACCGATGATAGTTCCATGTAGACAGGCATGTGTACAAGAAAGATTTCCGTGTATTCTTCCTTCGGGGCCAATAACAATTTTACCCGTACATTGAATATTTCCTTCTACGATTCCGTCGATGCGCATATCTCCATCGATGGAACAATCACCTTTTATTAAACTTTGACAGGAAAGTGTAGTTAATTTATTACTTACCTTGTCGTCAATTCCTTTTTTCGAATTAAACATATGAAATGTACTTTTATAGTTTTATGCTTCTACTCTGGTTACTTGTTTGATGTTCTGTATTTGTTTCAAGTTAGTACTGATAGTCTTCACATCATCCACGTCATGTACATATAGCTGGATGTTTCCTTCAAAGATACCGTCCGTTGTTTCGATGGATAGTTTACGGATGTTTACGTTCAACTGGCGGGAGATGACTTGTGTTACTTCGTTCAGTAATCCCATGGCATCTATGCCTTTGATATAGATATTCACCAGGAAAGATAGCTCTTTGTGTGTATCCCATTGCGTGGCAAGGATACGGTTGCCGTAGCTGCTCTTCAGTCTTGCAGCGACAGGGCACTGGCGTTTATGGATAATAATCCGGTCGTTTTCGTCGATATATCCCAATACATCATCACCCGGAATAGGGTGACAACATTCTGCCATGATGTAATTTTTTTGGATATTCTCTTCCGTCAGTTTCAGAATTTGCTTAGTATTGATCTTCTCCTTTTCCTGCGGTATCTTTTCTTCAACAGGTTCTTTGCTGTCCTTATTGCTACCGAATGAAAATGTGAGGAACTTCTTCCAGTTGGTTCCTTGTTTTTCTTTTAAAGCATTTTTATCCAGATCACCTAAGACGATTTTTCCATTGCCGATAGCTATGAGCAGCTCATCCCTGTTCTTCATGTTATGAGCTTTCACAAGTTTGTCAACCAGCATGTCATCCAATCGGAGTTCTTCTTTCTTGAAGAATTCGTTCAGAAGGGTTTCACCCTCTTTCTGGTTTGCTCTTTGTTCTTTGCGCAGGATGGCGGCTATCTTTGCACGGGCACGGGCTGTAGTGGCAAATACTTCCCATTCCGGCTGTACCCGTTGTGATTTGGATGTCAGCACTTCCACCTGGTCGCCACTTTGCAATTTATGGCTGAGTGGGACAAGTTTATGGTTTACTTTCGCGCCGATACAATGACTGCCTATATCTGTATGTAAGGAAAATGCAAAGTCCAATGCTGTAGAATTCTGTGGCATAGTCTTAATCTCACCTTTCGGGGTGAATACAAAGATTTCCGATGCAAACAGGTTCAATTTGATAGTGTCGAGGAAATCAATGGCATCCGGCTGCGGATCATCAAGAATTTCCTTGATGGTACGTAGCCATTTATCCAGCTCGCCCTCATCCTCGCTACCACCACCTTCTTTGTATTTCCAATGTGCGGCAAAACCCTGTTCGGCTACGTCATTCATGCGCTCGCTACGGATTTGTACTTCTATCCACTGTCCATTATTACCCATGAGGGTAACGTGTAAAGCTTGATAGCCGTTTGCTTTGGGGTGACTCACCCAGTCGCGCAGACGGTCGGGGTGGGGCTTGTATATTTTAGAAATAGAGACGTAGATATCGAAACAGTCATTCAACTCTTCGTCCGCGTTACGCGGTTCAAAAATAATGCGTACGGCAAGCAAGTCATAGATTTCTTCGAATGGCACATGCTTGGTCTGCATTTTGTTCCATATGGAATAAATGGATTTGACGCGTGCCAGGATGCGATATTTCAGTCCCATCTTGTCCATCTGTGCGCGTATCGGAGCTGTGAACTCTTTGAATACTTTGTCACGCTCGGTAGCCGTAGCTGCCAGCTTGTTTTCTATTTCTTGATATTCCTCAGGGTGTTCGTACCTGAAACTCAGGTTTTCCAGTTCGGTCTTTATCTTATAAAGTCCTAAGCGGTTGGCGAGGGGAGCATATATATATAAAGTTTCACCTGCAATTTTGAATTGCTTATTTGGAAGCATGGAACCCAGCGTACGCATATTATGCAGGCGGTCCGCTATTTTAATAAGGATCACACGTATATCATCGGACATCGTCAACAGCAACTTTTTGAAGTTCTCTGCCTGTGCCGAAGCCCGGTCACCGAAGATACCACCGGATATTTTGGTCAGTCCGTCTACAATCTGGGCGATTTTCGGACCGAATATATTCTCTATGTCCTCTACAGTATAGTCTGTATCTTCTACCACATCGTGTAGTAATGCAGCACAAATGGATGTAGACCCCAGACCTATTTCGGTGCAAACAATCTGTGCCACAGCCAAGGGATGCATAATGTAGGGCTCGCCTGAGCGGCGTTTGATGCCCTTATGTGCCTGGTTGGCAAAATTGAATGCCTTTGTTATAATTTCAATGCGTTTACGGTGCTTGGTTGCCAAATAGTCGTTTAACAGTTGCTGGAAAGCCTGTTCAATCATTTCCTCTTCGACTTTTTCTTTATCTTTCTGGTTCACATTCTCTTCCATATCCCTGTCTCCTTTCTTCTATTGCTGCAAAAATAAGCAAATTTCAACACCGTGCAAGCGTTTGTGCTCTTATTTATATATCTTCAATTGCTTTCCGGCGGAAATTTTGGTGTTATGCAATCCATTCCAACTTTGAAGTTGTTTTACGGTGACTCCATAGCGGCGTGCAATAGTACCCAATGTTTCGCCATTTCGTATTTTATGATAAGTCAGATTTCCACTGCCGGTTGTAGCGCGTCTTGCTGTAGAACGGGGCTCGGAGATGGCTACGGTCCTACGGTTTTTGAATAATTCATTCGCACGGTGGGCATAGATAGTATCCTGGCTGTCGATAAATGTACTGATGTAATTCATAGGCAGACGAAGGGTTTGTGTCTTGCTTTCACCGGGAATTATATTCTTCTTATACTGAGGATTAAGGCTTTTGATTTCTTCCATGCTAACGCCACAGATATCAGCAAGCTGTTCGAAATGTAAGTTTTTTGTTACTTGTATAGTATCTGTAGCATCGGGGATATTAGTTTCCATGGGACAGATGTTGTGCTTGCAATAGTAAGTCATCACATAATTGGCGGCAATGAACGCAGGCACATACCCGCGGGTCTCTTTGGGCAGGAAATTATAGATTTCCCAGTAATCGGTTTTACCTCCGGCGCGGCGGATTGCTTTGTTTATAGTACCTGGTCCGCAATTGTAAGCGGCGATCACCAGATTCCAGTCTTGATAAATGGCGTACAGGTCTTTCAGGTAGCGGGCAGCTGCCCACGTGGCCTTGATAGGATCACAACGTTCGTCAATAAGACTGTTGCTTTCCAATCCGTACATCTTTCCGGTAGCCAGCATGAACTGCCACAAACCGGAAGCGCCTACACGGGATCTGGCAGAAGGGTTCAGCGCAGATTCAATGATAGGCAAGTATCTGAGTTCAAGCGGTAATCCATAGGCATCGAGTGCTTCTTCGAAGATGGGCATATAAAAGTTGCAGGCGCTCAACATGAATGATACGTTATTACGTAAACGTCCTGTGTACATGTCGATGAATTTACGTACAATCTCATTATAAGGCATTTCCATTATAGCAGGAATGCGGCTGAGACGGTCGATGTAAACAGAGTCACTAAAGAGCGGGTTCTCTGTGGAGGTACTGCAATCTTTACCTAAATCAATGTAATTTTTGGCTTTCCAGTCATTGAGCAGGCTGTCCAGCGGATAAGTCATACTTTGGGGAAGTTCGATGCTTTCCTGGCGTTCTGTTCCGTTGTCACGGATCACTACCTCCACACTTTCCTGGGCTTGCGCCTGGAAGGCGAAAAGTGATAGACAAAACAGAAACGGAGTAGCGATAAACTTCTTCATATTTACAGATTTATTCTTCATGTGTGATTATTCTTTGGTATAGCTTAATTCATTAAAAACGGAAACTACATTGCACTCCGACAGATTTGTTGGAGCTGCCTATACTGTATTGACTGTTGATTACGGCAGGTTCTACCCGCATGCTTAGGTCGGGAGTTATATCGAAATTGGATAGTTCCGCATCTACATAGGCATCAATAACCGATATCAGGTAAACACCTATGAAAGCGAAAATACTCAGGTCACGATAGCGCCTGTACGTATCCTTTCGTTTTCGGAGGGTTTCTGTTATCTGTGTTTTGGGGGTTCTGTCCAGATATCCGGGTGGCAAAAGGTCATGAATACTGTTGGCTTCCCAGTTGCCAAGAGCGGCATCTTTGTAGGCCTGCATGTAGTCTTTATACATCTTGTTGTTCCAGGTTAGCGCATAGGCACATCCTGCAAATCCACCATATATAATAGGTAACTTCCAGTATTTACGGTTATAGATTTGTCCGCCACCGGGGATAACCAAGGCGAGCCATGTTGCCTTGGTCGGGTTGGGGATAAATACTTTCTTGTTAAGTGCCCCGTTTATACTGTCTGTTGGTGTAGGAGACACTTGTGGGGTAGTACTGGAAGTCATTTCCAGCAGACGCTTTTTATTTTCGGCAGCAATGCTGTCGGCTATGGCAAGGCTGTCAGCAGCCGAAACCCGTTGCAAGGCGGATTCTGTTTGTGCATTCAGGCTGTCCGGAGCTACTTGCGGCAGTCTTTTCAGTGAGTCTGCATGCTCCAATTGTTGCCGTTTGGCAGCGGCACGCGGACGGTTCTGCCCATACATAGCAATCCCTGCCGTCTGCACGAAGCAAAGCAGCAGGGCGATACACCATTGATATGTTCTTGTTCCTTTCGTCATTTATTTTTTAAGAGTATCGAGTATGCCGATAATACGTTCCAATTCTTCTTCGTTATTGAACGGGATACTGATTTTACCTTTTCCTTTCTCCGAACAGGTCAACTGCACTTTGGTGCTAAAGAAGCCTGATAACTGTTGTTTCAGCATGTTGAATTCTTCCGGCAGTTTTCCTCGTTTGGGAGCTATTTTTCGTCCGCCGCTTTTCACGGCTTCGCCTTCGCTCAGGGATTTTACTATTTCTTCCACCTTACGTACGGAATATCCGTGCTCGATGATTTCTTCGAATATCTTCACTTGCAACTTCGGATCGCCCAGTGTTACAAGCGCGCGGGCATGTCCCATGTCTATCTGCTTGTTCTGCAACGCCATCTGAATGGGGGCGGGCAGTTTCAACAGACGCAGGTAGTTGGCAATTGTTGTACGCTTTTTACCGACACGTTCGCTAAGGCGTTCCTGTGTAAGCCCGTATTGTTCCAGCAGATGCTGGTAGGCAAGGGCAATTTCCACAGAGTTCAAGTCTTCGCGTTGTATATTCTCGATAAGCGCCATTTCCATGACGTTCTCGTCATCGGCAGTGCGGATATAGGCGGGAATACTTTTCAGTCCGGCGAGTTGTGAAGCACGGAAGCGGCGTTCGCCTGCGATGATCTGATATTCATCGTCCGACAGCTTGCGTAGGGTAATGGGCTGAATGATACCTATTTCAGAGATTGAGTCGGCAAGTTCCTGAAGCGCTGTCTCGTCAAATTCATGACGGGGCTGGTTCGGGTTGACGACAATCTTCGACAACTCTATTTCGTTGATGGAAGAAGAGCCTTCGGTCTGCACTTCGTCCATTGAAAGCAGGGCGTCCAGCCCGCGTCCTAATGCATTTCTTTTTTGTGCCATGGTTCTTCGTTTTGAATTAATTATTGCGGCTGATCAGTTCTTTGGCAAGTGCCATATGATTCTTGGCTCCTGTAGAGTCTGCATCATATAAGATAGTAGGCAGACCATAGCTGGGAGCTTCGCTCAGCTTGACGTTACGTTGCACGACGGTGTTGAATACCAATTCCTGAAAGTGGCGTTTTACTTCGTCGTAAATCTGGTTGGCCTGGCGCAGACGCGAGTCGTACATGGTCAATAGGAAACCTTCAATTTCAAGTGCCGGATTCAGTTTAGACTTGATAATTTTGATGGTATTCAATAATTTGCTGATACCTTCCAGTGCAAAGTATTCCGCTTGTACGGGGATAATCACAGAGTCGGCTGCCGTCAGTGCATTGATGGTAATCAGTCCCAAAGAGGGCGAGCAGTCTATCAAGATATAATCAAACTCTTCCTTCAGTGGGGCGAGCACTTCTTTCAGTATCTTTTCCCTGTTTTTCAGATTGAGCATTTCTATCTCGGCGCCCACCAAGTTTATGTGTGAGGATATCACTTTCAGTGTCTCAATCTCCGTGTCGTGGATAGCTTCGCGAACATCGGCCCGGTCGATAATGCATTCGTATATAGTACATTCCGCCTGCTTGATGTCGACACCTAAACCGGAAGAGGCATTTGCCTGCGGGTCTGCGTCCACAACGAGCACTTTCTTTTCCAGAGTAGCGAGTGAAGCTGCGAGATTAATCGTAGTCGTAGTCTTCCCTACACCGCCTTTTTGATTTGCCAAAGCAATAATTTTTCCCATAATCTTAGTGTTTATTGGCAGCGAAATAAGTGATAATTCCGTATTGCGCCTACTAAAAAAGAGAAAGATTGCAAAATCTGTTGATAAGTCGCCCTTTTTGTTAATAACTCCGGGTCGTTTTATTTCATTCCGACTCGTTCCGGCGCTTTTCGTTCTCTTGTTTAGCTCGCAAATATACGTAATTATCTTGAAATGAAACACCTTTTTTGTCTCGCTTGCAGAAGATTAAGATTTGTAAACCAATGTTCTCTGGTTGGAAACGGAAGAAAGAGTCTGTAATGGATAAGGTAGAGAGGCTTTGTTTGATTCAAAACCCGAAAAAATGAATATAATTTAAATCCTGATTCGCATGATTACTTAAAAGATGGTAACGCTTAAAAAATAAGTTGGTACAAAAATGATAAATTTTTCTAGGGAGTTATAGGAGTTAAAGCCGATACTCTTATTTATAACAGCGGAAAGCGCAATGCGAACTGTTGGCTTTAACTCCTATAACTCCCCAGAAAGATTATGTACCAAGTTATTTTTAAATATAACTAAAAGTGCCGTCAGAAGCCTTTCTGGACGGGGTGACTGTTGTTTGCTAAAACCTTATCGGATTTTTACTAATTTTCCGGTAGATTTTTACTAATTTTCAGTCGTAAATTTAGTAAAAATCCGAAGCCCTTTTAGTAAAGGGTGGGACGGATGTATTATGTGTAACTATTTTTTCTTATTTATTTTCCCAACCGGCGAAAAATAACTTAGTAATAGCTGATTGTAGTGCAGACCTTTGTTTGTGTAATTCGTGTAATTTGTGTTCTATTCATATCCGGAGAGAAAGAAATTGATATTATAGAATAATGGGTCGTTGCCGTAGCTGACAGTTGTCCATCCGGCTCAACCGGCAAATATGCACCTCGATAAGAAACTTGCAAGTTTGCATGCTTTTTTTCCCAGTTAGGAAAAAATATTTTTCCAATAGGGCAGTAATTTTGCACCTTTTATCATCTCAGTAAAAGCTCCTGTTGCAATATCAGGGAAGTGCTATTCCTAATAGAGGTGAAAGCCAAAGAGAACCTGCGGGCCGAGAGTCTCCGGCTATATGCCAAGGAATAGCAGCTATTGTTGGCCGTCCGCACTTCCATGTCTGCCTATCGGGAGGAATAGGCACTGAAAGCAGGAGCCATATCGGATTTTCAGAAGGAATGAAGCTTTTTGATAAAAAATGCCTGGTGAATAATTTTGTAATATTATATGTATTATCTAACTTTGAGGCGATAAAATAGATGTTTAATCAGTAAAGCGGTTGCCTATGGGAGAAGACAAAACTCTGATGTAGAAAGGAGATATCCTTTTTGAAAGTAGCCGGACAGGATGCCTGACTATGTGATTTTTAATTATTTCTATTTATTAATAACAAACAAAGGAAAAGCGTTTCCGTTCTTTCTATACATATTAGAGCTTTAGCTCTTATTGCTTGGTCCTGAAAATCGCCAATTGGAAAGCCCAAGAGATATAAGATGTTGAAGTTCATGCTCTATGGGCGTGAACTGTTTACACTTATTCCTTGGGCGCGGTGTTTGGCGATACCTCAGGACCGGATAGGTTGAATGGTTCCGCCTTTTTTATAAACTTCGTTTATATGGTAACACCAAAAGAGTTTCGTTTAGGTGCTGTTTCTGAGCTGATAGGGATGGCATTGTTTTTTCTTTATTATAAGTGGAATTTGCCGTTCCTTTCGATTTCTGCAGTCAATATGATGGGAGAAACTGAGACTACTTATACTGGATTTCAAAAAATATGCCTGAGTTCGGTCAAAGGCAGTGAGTGGATTGGTTGGATGTTCTCTTTATTGTTTATGTTGATTGTAATTTCTACCGCACTGAAAGGTTTTGTTTCCAAAAAATCGGTAGTTGTTTATTTGCATAGCTATTCCATCGGTGCAATGGTGTTTTTTACTTTCTTTTTTACAATAGCACCTTTCCTTATGGCACCTGTTCAGTCTTATGCGATTGAACATAGCTCGGCAGGTTCTTATCTCCCCAATTTAAGTGTTGTACCTTGTATTTTGGTTTTTCCTTTCGGAGTATATTTTGCCGTTACTGCTTTCTTTTCTTATAGACGACTTTTTCAGTGTTATAATGAGTGTCCAAAGTTAGTCGCAAGATATGCATGGCCTTTTTTTAGAAAATCGTGGTTGGAACGCCATTATGGCAAGAAAGCGGAAAATGGCATAAATGGGCAATCCTCTCCGCAGGAACAGCCGCAAGCTACAGAGCCCTCTACTGTTAAAACTTCCAGGACTGAGCCCTCTACTGTTAGTGTCTCTGTTGCTGAAACTTCTGTTGTTGAAGTTTCCGCTTCGTCTAAGTCTCACAAGAAATACTATATAATAGGCGGCGCATCGGTGTTGGCGGTTCTGCTTGTACTGTTCTTCTGTTTGAAGGGGGGAGAGGCTGTGGAAGTGGTAAATATGCCCGCCATTAAAGAAGCCCTTTATGAAGGAAGGGTTGGAAAATCAGAAGTGCAAATGTGTTTAAAGCAGGAAGGAGATTCTTTGTATGGCACCTATTTCTATAAACGGAACAAACAGGAAATTCAGTTGAGTGGGAAGATAGAGGATGGATTGCATTACGTTGTCAATGAGTTTGTCAACGGGAAGAATACCGGAACATTCAAGATGGATTATGGAGAGTATGATGGTGAACACTTCTTTACAGGAAAGTGGACTAATGGGAAAAGACAGGTCAATGTTTATTTGGACGAAATGGAAAGCCGTATCCTGCCCTCTACCGATGTGGAGCACCCATTGGTCGGAGAGTGGCGGACGGGGGAAGATGCCAAAGCATTTGCCCATGCGTGGTTGGGCTTGTATAATCGGGATATTAAAGGATCTTATGGAATCATTAAGATAATGGCCGATGATTGCCTCTATACATTGCACGTGGACTCCATCATGAAGTTAGAGGGTTGCGATGCGTTCGTACATACTTATAAGCAAAATCTTACGTTGCGTTACTTGCCTTCCGACAAAAGCCTGCGGATAGAGACGGAGAAATGGGGTACTTACAATCTGTATATGGATTTCAGGGATTTGGAAAAACGGCTGGCGGATAGGAAGGCCCTGCAGCAATCTCTTTCGGAAGCGTCGGAGTCCTTATCCGAAGCTGAAAGTTCCCCGGAGGCGTCCGAACAGTTGGATATAGTAGAGAATGAGATTTCCGAAGTGCCGTATATAGCCCCTGTTGAAGAAACAAATGAGCGCGAGGAGGCGGAGAGAGCCAGGCTGCAAGCCGAATTGGCGGCTGAACTGCAAAAGGAAGCGGAGGCTGAAGATCCCAATAAGATATATGACAATGCAGAGGTGATGCCTGAGTATCCCGGCGGACAGGTGGCACTGATGCGCTATATCGCACAGAATGTGAAATATCCTAAGAGTGCGCAGGAAAACGGTACGCAGGGAAAAGTTGTTGTGCAGTTTGTGGTGGACACGGACGGAAGTATCATCAATGCATATGTGCTGACAAGCGTTGATCCTGATTTGGATACAGAAGCCCTTCGGGTTATTAAGTCAATGCCTCGATGGACACCGGGAAAGCAGAAGGGTAAAAACGTCAGAGTGAAATATGCGGTTTCTGTTAAATTTAGATTGCCATAAAAAGATGAAAAGATATTTGATAACAATATGTTTGGCAGTAGGCATAGCTTTGCCTGCTGCTGCTCAGTTTACTCCTATCAAGATAGGGGAGAATGCCAAAAAAGTGATAATAAACAGGTATGACACCAACTATGCCTTTCATGATGGCCTGCTTGCCGTGAAGAACGACGAGACCGGTTTGTGGGGTTTCATAGACGAGCAGGGAAATAAGGTGATTGATTACCAATGGAGTTATAAAAGTTTCGGTTATCCTAAATTCGGTGGTGGAGCTTGCCTGGTATGCAAGTCTGGTAGTGACATGTGGGGGCGTACTGAGACTTGGTACGTCATTAATAAGCAGGGGCAGGCTATAAAGCTCAATGCGAAGATTATAGATTCTGCTCCTTTCAATAAAGATGGTTATGCCTTGATTATAAAGACGGTGAATGACCGGTACTCCAAGTGTACTTATATTGATAGGCAAGGTCGTGAGGTGTTCCCGGCTCTTGCTCAAACGATGCTAACTGTGGGAGCGCAATGCCCGGAAGAGGCGCGTTCCTTCTCCGATGGTTTGGCGGCTTTCTATGACATGGATAAAAGGCGTTATGGATTTTTCAATAAGGCTGGTAAGATCGTTTGCCCGGCTATCTATTTGAAGGTACAAGATTTCAGTGAAGGTCTGGCTGCTGTAAAAGTGACCGAGAATGGCGGACGCTGGGGATTTATTGACGTATCGGGCCATATGGTGATTCCTGCTAAATTCAGCAAAGAGCCTTATCCGTTTCGTGAAGGGAAGGCTTCCGTTGCAAAGAGAGAAGGTGGAGTGGTGATGATTGATAAAACCGGAACGGTGATAAGCCCCGAGTTTAAGGATATCCGCAACTTTTATTTGGGATATGCTTACGCGCAATACGATGGCAAATCGTGTATGGATATTGTTGACGAGAACTTTAATGTAGTCAGGTCGCAGTTGGAAAATAAAAGATTGGATCCGACCAGGCGAAATGGCGAACCTATTGAGTTCATCAATGGTTATTCCACTTGGGCGGGTAGTCCGGGAGCCTCTTTGCCTTTCCTGCTGAGTCCTATAGGGAAAGTGCTTCGCTTTAGCTCTAATTGGGGAGAAAGTATAGATGTGGAGCATCGTACAGAGAAAGTCATTCATGTGAAACTGAAAAAATATGATGGTTTCATTGATTATGACGGGAACATTGTGTTTTATTTTGCAGAAGACGAATTTTAGATAATTCATGATGTGCGGTTGTTTGTGCTGAATATAAAATATAGGGTTTTTGTATCTGTTTTATTCGATATATCGAACAATATTACGTTGTTTTTATTCGATATATCGAATAAAATACTAACTTTGTGATACTAAAAGCAAAGTGTTATAACGGTATGGAAAAGCAGGAGTTGAAAGCGTTGATAGCTGAATATCAACAATTCGTTTCTATGGTGCAGGTGATGAAACGTCCGGTTGAACTGGAAGCCAATGGGAATTATGTATTTGTAGGATTACGGCGTGCCGGAAAGTCCTATTTATTATATCAACTTATTCAGGAAAAGCTTCAATCCGGAATTTCTATAGAACAAATCCTGTTTGTTAACTTTGAGGATGAACGCTTTATTGGTACGGAAACCAAGGACTTGAACGAAATATTGGAAGCGTATCGTGAAATGTATGATAGGGAACCGATCCTCTTTTTAGATGAAGTGCAAGTCGTTGCTGGTTGGCAAAATTTTGTTCGTCGATTGGCCGATACCAGGCATTCTGTGTATGTGTCCGGCAGTAACGCTGAAATGCTGAGTAGTGAAATTGCCACTACGTTAGGAGGACGTTTCCTTATTTATGAAGTATATCCTTATTCTTTTTCAGAATATCTGGCAGTCAATGGAGTATCCCTCCCTCGGAATTGGGAATTCAATAGCATAAAAAATAAAGTTGTGCAGTTGGGTGAAGAATACTTCAGGTATGGGGGATTACCGGAAATAATCGATATCCGGAATAAGCGTCCTTGGCTTTCCAGTTTGTATCAAAAGATCTTTTTTGGCGATATTGTTACTCGTTATAGCATTAGAAATGATGACGCGCTAAAGTTGATGATTAAGAAACTGACTGAGAGTGTGATGCATCCGGTGTCCTATAACCGGATCGCAAATATAACCTCTGCTTCGGGAAGTAAAATAAGTGTTTCCACTACTGTTGAATACTTGAAATATCTTGTGGCCTCTTGGCTCATATTCAGTGTGTCCAACTATGCTTCTGCTCTGAGTGAGAAAGAGTCCTTGAAGAAATACTACTTCATAGACAATGGTATACTGAACTTGTTTTTAGTGAATGGGAATGCGCGTTTATTAGAAAATTTGGTGGCAATAACACTCTATAAACGGTATGAAGAGCAGTTGTACTATTATAGCCAAAATGTGGATGTTGATTTCTACATTCCTTCTGAGGAATTAGCGGTGCAGGTTTCGTATGATATCTCTGATATGAAGACATTGGATAGGGAGACTACTGCTCTTGTTAAATTGCGGAATGTTTTTCCGAACCTGCAAGCATGGCTGGTTACTTATAATGAGGAACGTACTATTATTCAAGATGGTTGTAAGATACGAGTGGTCCCGTTTTGGAAATGGTTATTATTGTATTAGGTGCTTTCTTTATTTTTGCCTACTTTTGCACTGAAAATTAGGATAAATATGGAAAATCAGAGACCTTTGATATTAATATCCAATGACGATGGAGTCATTGCGAAAGGTATTAGTGAGTTGATAAAGTTTCTCCGTCCGTTGGGAGAAATCGTAGTAATGGCGCCGGATGCACCGCGTTCGGGCAATGCAAGTGCGCTGACAGTGACCGAACCTATTCATTATCAGTTGGTACGTAAAGACGTAGGACTTACGATTTACAAATGTTCCGGTTCTCCGGTAGACTGTGTGAAGCTTGCCTTCCATACAGTACTCGACCGCAAACCGGATTTGGTAGTCGGCGGTATCAATCATGGAGATAATTCTGCCGTGAATGTACACTATTCCGGTACGATGGGAGTGGTAATTGAAGGTTGCCTCAAAGGAGTTCCCTCTATCGGTTACTCTCTTTGCTGTCACGATCCGAACCCTGATTTCGAACCTTCGGGGCCTTATATCCGCGAGATTGCCCGTCAGGTTCTGGAAAAAGGACTGCCACCGTTGACTTGTCTCAATGTGAACTTCCCCAATGTAAAAGAGCTGAAAGGCGTCAAAGTATGCGAGCAATCCAAAGGACAATGGACGAATGAATGGGAAAACTTTGCACATCGTGGCGATACTCATTATTATTGGCTGACCGGTGAATTCCAGAATACGGATCCTGATAATGAGAAGAACGACCATTGGGCACTCGATAACGGCTATGTAGCCATCACTCCAACTACGGTGGATGTTACGGCTTACAATCTTATTGATGAGTTGCAATCTTGGTTTTAGAGAAGTTGAGAATTGAGAGTTGAGAATTGAGAGTTAGTTGTACTATGACGCTGCATAGTAACTCTCAATTCTCAACTCTCAACTCTCAACTTCATAAAATTTTAATTTTATGAAGTATTACTTGATTGTCGGTGAAGCTTCCGGTGACCTGCACGCGTCTCACCTGATGGCTGCTTTGAAGGTAGAAGACCCACAGGCGGAATTCCGCTTCTTCGGGGGAGACCTGATGGCTGCGGTTGGCGGAACGATGGTGAAGCATTATAAGGAGTTGGCATATATGGGATTTATCCCTGTGTTGCTGCACCTGCGTACCATCTTTGCCAATATGAAGCGATGCAAGGAAGATATCGTTGCTTGGCAGCCCGATGTGGTGATATTGGTGGATTACCCCGGTTTCAACCTGAGTATAGCCAAGTTCTTGAGGGCGAAGACACATATCCCTGTCTATTACTATATCTCTCCGAAGATATGGGCTTGGAAGGAATACCGTATCAAGAATATCAAACGGGATGTGGATGAATTATTTTCTATTCTACCGTTCGAGGTGGAATTTTTTGAAGACAAACATCACTACCCGATACATTATGTAGGTAATCCTACGGTAGACGAAGTGACCCTTTTCCGTGCAGAGTACCCTGAAACCTTTGACGGCTTTGTTCGTGAAAACAACTTGGATTCTAAGCCAATCATTGCTTTGCTGGCAGGTAGCCGGAAGCAGGAAATAAAGGATAATCTACCCGATATGCTTCGGGCAGCTTCTGCTTTTCCGGAATACCAGTTGGTTTTGGCTGGTGCACCCGGTATTTCTCCCGATTATTATCACGAATATATAGGTGATGCGAAGGTGAAGATTCTCTTCGATCAGACCTATCGCCTGCTACAACAAGCTGAGGCGGCGTTAGTGACTTCGGGGACTGCTACATTGGAGGCTGCTTTATTCCGGGTGCCGCAAGCTGTTTGTTATCATACGCCGATAGGGAAAGTCGTCTCTTTCCTGCGCCGCCATATACTGACGGTGAAGTACATTTCGCTGGTAAATCTGATTGCGAACCGTGAAGTAGTGAAGGAACTGGTAGCTGATACAATGACAGTTGAACAAGCACGTGCCGAACTGGAACGTATTCTATATGATAAAGATTATCGGCAGCGAATGCTTGATGGATATGAATACATGGCGGCACGCTTGGGTGATGCAGGTGCTCCGAAGCGGGCGGCACAAGAGATGGTACGCTTGCTACGAAAGTGATTCTTCTTACATAATGAAACCTCTTTGGCTTCAAAAGACCATAAAATTGTTAAAAGTGATAAAGCCGGTGCAGTAATAGCCCGGCTTTCGTATTTTATAGTCAGAACATGCGATATTTATGAACTAAACAATTATTACGGTAACAAACAAGAGGACTTTAATTATGAAGAAATTACATTGGTTATTTATGATGATGTGCCTGGCGGTGCTACCTGCCTTGCAATCGTGCGATGATCTCGACGGCGGATACTCAATCGGGGACTTTTCTTATCCGAACTGGGCTACTATACGTGTAAAGGGGAATGCTTTCTATATGGAGAGTGATACTTGGGGAACACTTTGGCCTATCAATACGGATATGGGCTGGTATCAGCCGGTAGACGGACAACGTGTGGTTACGGTGTTCAATCCTATTTATGATAATTATGAAGGATATGACCATGCTGTGAAGATCTTGCGTCTTGAGCATGCCCTGACGAAAGTAGTGGAACCGTTGACTGCTGAGAATGAGGAAGAATATGGTAATGATCCGGTACTGATTTATAAGGGAGACCTGACGGTCAGTGGTG
Organism: Bacteroides sp. Phil13; assembly: GCF_001940965.1. Classification (NCBI taxonomy): domain Bacteria; kingdom Pseudomonadati; phylum Bacteroidota; class Bacteroidia; order Bacteroidales; family Bacteroidaceae; genus Bacteroides; species Bacteroides sp. Phil13. Next base: position 133,324 of record NZ_MSHA01000085.1, read on the forward strand.
GTTATATGAACATTGTCTTTATGCAGAACTTGCCGAAGGATCCTGATACGAAACATCGTATCAGTCTGGTGCAACCTGCTGAAGCTACAGCAGATGCTGTGAGTGAAGATGACGGATATCTCCATCTTGAACTTCGTTATAATAACTACGGTGATGTAAGTGGACGCCGTGCCGCCGGATTAGTTTCTTTCAATCTGAAAGAAGTATTGACTCCTGAGATGAAGGGTATCAAGCTGAAACTTAATTCGGAAGTGAATAAAGAAGTAGAAATAGTATTTGAAAAACAATCAAATAATGCTGAAGAAGCTTCGAACTTAGATTTCTCGAAGATGCAATTGAAGTAGAGTAAAGTGTTTTGTGTGAAGCCGGGTGAATGTGAATTCCTCCGGCTTTTTTTATTTTATAACAAGGTCAATACATAGAGGTAGACCACTGCCGCGGGGATTGCCAGTAAAGCGCTGTCGAAGCGGTCGAGCATTCCTCCGTGCCCGGGCAGGATATGTCCCGAGTCTTTAATACCTAACTGGCGTTTCATCAGTGATTCCGTCAGGTCTCCCCATGTGCCGAATATAACAACGATCAATGCCAGTCCTGCCCATTGCCAAACAGGCATGAATGGGAAGTAGTGTGCAAATACAAATGAAGAGGCTATAGAGAATACACCACCACCGATGCTTCCTTCCCAAGATTTCTTAGGGGAAATGCGTTCGAATAGGCGATGCTTGCCAATCAGGGAACCTACACAGTAAGCACCTGTATCGCTCAACCATATAAATACGAAGATGGAAAGCGGCAGGATAGGGTTATAGGTCACACTGCTTTCTGTAGGGTTATATTGGAAAGCCAATACATTGAGCAGCGCAAACGGCAATGCCACGTATAGCTGGCTCAGCATGGAAAAAGCCCAGTTGCCGATGGGATTCTTCTTTTTCAGGTAAAGTTCCGTAATCATCAGGTAAAGCAGTAAAGCCAGATAAGGCAGGAATACCTGTGCTCCGATGGTTGACTGGCAGAACCCCATTACGGCCAGGAAGAGATAAGCGCCTCCAAGGGCGGTGATCGTCTTATTGATTTGTACTTCACCGCTTTGGTTTATCAAGTGCCCAAATTCGTGTACGCTCAGTGCACCGATAATGGTGAACAGGATACCGAATGAAAGGGGGCTGTATAGGATACAGCCCACCAATACTACTACGAATAACACACCTGTGATGGCGCGTTGTAAGAAATTGCTTTTCACGGTAATTCCGTTTTTTAGTTCTTTATTCTTTTGCGGGTCCGGGTCGCTCTACAGAAACTTTGGTTCCTTCTGCGGAAACCTTTGTATTACCGGTTTCATTTCCGCTTTCAACATTGTTTTCCTCTTCCGCTTTTACTTCTTTTTCGCTCTTCGCAGCTTCTTTTGCAGCTGCTTCTTCCGCTTTCTTCAGATCCTCTGAAATCTTATTGGCACTGATCTCCTCCGAACGGGAAGCCCAGGGACGTTTTCCAAAGATTTCTTCCACATCTTCTGCAAAGATCACTTCTCTGTCTATCAGTAACTGTGACAGTCTCTGGTGTCCGTCCTTATGATCGGAGAGTATCTTCTTCGCACGCTCGTACTGTTCGTTCACCATGTTCTTAACTTCCTCGTCAATCAGTTCGGCAGTCTTTTCACTGTACGGGCGATTGAAAGAATATTCTTCGTTATTGTAATAACAAAGGTTAGGCAGTTTCTCACTCATACCGAGGTAGGCAATCATGCCGAAAGCCTGCTTCGTCACACGTTCCAAGTCGTTCATGGCACCGGTTGAGATACGTCCCAGGAATAAATCCTCGGCAGCACGACCACCCAGTGTGGCACACATTTCGTCGAGCATTTGCTCTTTGGTAGTGATCTGGCGCTCTTCGGGCAGATACCAGGCGGCACCCAGTGCACGGCCACGCGGAACGATGGTCACCTTGATCAGTGGGTTGGCATATTCCAATAACCAGGAGATGGAAGCATGTCCCGCCTCATGGATAGCAATGGAACGGCGTTCTGCCTCAGTGGTAATTTTCGTTTTCTTTTCCAGCCCACCTACGATACGGTCTACGGCATCGAGGAAATCTTGCTTACCTACGAATTTCTTGCCATGACGGGCAGCGATAAGTGCTGCTTCGTTGCAGACATTGGCGATATCAGCACCGGAGAAACCCGGAGTCTGGCGTGCCAACAAGTCTACGTCTACCGTATTATCTATTTTGATAGGACGCAAGTGTACACCGAATACTTCTTTACGTTCGTTGAGGTCGGGGAGGTCTACATGTATCTGACGGTCAAAACGTCCGGCACGCAGCAAAGCCTTGTCCAGTACGTCTACACGGTTGGTAGCAGCCAGGATGATTACACCACTGTTGGAACCGAAACCGTCCATT
>NZ_MSHA01000086.1:0-67753 GCF_001940965.1 Bacteroides sp. Phil13
TTACTAAGTTCTCTTGGAACTTGGTAAACCTCTAAAAATAATAAGAGAGATAAAATATAAGTTAAACCTATAAATAAGAAAAAACGCCTATGGAAGAAAAACTTGTCTGACAGAAGAAATAGATCTGACTAACTATTTCTATCTGATTATCCTTACCCTAATTTTTGAGAGAACTATTTTATTTAACAACAAAATTATCAATCATTTATGAATGAAGATCGCAAAAAACGAGGATTAGCAAATAGCAAATTCTTCACAGCAGTAGCCATCAGTGCACTGTTTTTAGGAAGCGGTAATGCGATGGCTAACCAGGTTGCTTCGGATCATGTTTCAGAAGTAACAGAGCAGTTACAATCTATCAATGTTACAGGTTTGGTTGTAGATGCGGCAGGCGAGCCGGTTATCGGTGCCAGTGTGGTAGAAAAAGGGACAACTAATGGCATTGTTACTGACGTTGACGGAAAGTTTACTTTGAGTGTGAAGCCAGGAGCAATATTAAAAATATCATTCGTGGGTTATCAGCCCCAAGAAGTAAAGGCTACACCTACTATGAAAATCGTGTTGAAGGAAGATACGGAATTATTGGATGAAGTAGTAGTAGTTGGTTACGGTACACAAAAGAAAGCCAATTTAACAGGTGCAGTTACTACTGTGGACTTGAATAAAACGATGTCAGGCCGCCCTCAGCAAGATGTAACCAAAGCACTGCAAGGTGCGGTTCCTGGTTTGAGTATCACGACTGAAAATGGTGATATCAACGGGAGTGCTGCAATGCGTATTCGTGGTGTCGGTACGTTAAGTAATTCTGAAAAGAGTAATCCGTTGATTGTTGTGGATGGAGTCCCGATGGATGACATTTCTTTCTTGAATACACAGGATATTGAGAGTATCTCTGTACTGAAAGATGCTGCTTCTACCTCTATTTATGGTACACGTGCAGCTTTTGGTGTTATTTTGATTAATACGAAAAGTGCTAAGCCGACGGAAAAGGTTACTATAAATTATAGTAATAATTTCGCGTGGGATCAAGCAACTTATCTTCCGAATTTCCCGGATGTTCCTACACAACTTCGGGCTGCATTGGAGGCTAAGGCCAATGCTAACCAATATGAAGTGGAACTCTTTGGTATGTATTTTGATAAACTATTGCCTTATGCCGAAAAGTGGGCACAACAGAATGGAGGAAGAAAACTAAAATATGGTGAAATGAGACCGTATCAGAGTGACAGCAATGTGGGGGATTATAATATCATTGACGGAACTCCTTATTATTATGCTGACTGGGATGTGCAGGATATTTATTATAGTAAAGCAGCCCCTTCACAAAGCCATAATATATCTGTTCAGGGAAGTTCTGGTAAGACGAACTATTACCTTTCTTTTGGTTATGATGAGAAAGAAGGTATTATGAAAGTACGTCCCGATGAATTGAAGAAGTACAATGTTTCAGTGAATGTAACGACCAATTTATATGATTGGTTGCAAGTAGGTGCACGTGTCAATTACTCTCGTAAGGCTTATCAGCGTCCTGACATTTACAGTAGTACTTATCAGACCCTTTGGCGTTGGGGTTCTTTCTTCATTCCTTCAGGTACCATTGATGGTTATGATACTCGTCTTATGTCTATGCGTAAGCAAGCATCCGACCGTAAGGAAATAACTGACCTTACCCGTTTGAATGGATTCTTGAAAGCAGAAATAGTAAAAGGACTTACTTTGAATGCTGATTTCACTTATGCAATTCAGAACTTGAACAGTGGCTCTGAAGACTTCTCGGTCTATGGTATTGACTGGTCGGGAATGCCTACTCCTAAATATATTGTTACCAAAAGTAACTCAGCAATCTGGCGTGATAATTCCAAGCAGAATACTTGGACTTTGAATGCATATGCCAACTATGCCAAAACTTTTGCAAAGAGCCATAATTTGAATGTAATGGTCGGAGCTAATGCTGAAGAAGTAGATTACACTTATTTATATGGATACCGTAAAGGATTGTATGATGAAGCATACCCTGAATTGAATTTGGCAAGCCAAGATGGACAACAAATAAACTGGTCGCATACTTCCCGTGCTTCAGCCGGTTATTTCGGACGTATCAACTATGATTACAAGGGTATCTATCTGTTGGAAGTAAATGGACGTTACGATGGTTCTTCCAGATTTCCACATAATGATAAATGGGCATTCTTCCCTTCTGCTTCTATCGGATATCGCTTCTCGGAAGAGGCTTATTTTGCACCATTGAAGAAAGTGATTAGTAATGCTAAGTTACGTGCATCCTATGGTGAAATCGGAAATGAAGCCATTGGAGATTATATGTTTGAAGCATTGATCAGCCAACGAGAAAATACATCATCTACAGGATATATTTATTGGGTGGATGGCAATGGAGCTAATGCAAATAGATTGACTCAGTACAATATGCCTAAACTGGTGTCAAAGTCTCTTACTTGGGAACGCATCCGCACTACTGACATTGGTTTGGATTTAGGTTTCCTGAATAATGAATTAACTGTAGGATTTGACTGGTATCAACGTGAAAATCGTGATATGCTTGCTCCTGCCCAGGTTCTTCCGAACAGTGTAGGTGCTACTGCTCCTTACGATAATGCAGGTACACTGCGCACCCGTGGATGGGAATTAAACCTCGATTGGCATCATAAATTCGGTGAATTTAATGTGTATGCTAACTTCAATCTTAGTGATTCAAAGACAAAAGTAACGAAGTGGAATAATGATACTAAGTTGCTCAGTTCTTACTATTCGGGCAAGAATTATGGTGATATCTGGGGTTTCGAAACAGATCGTTATTTTGAAGAATCTGACTTTACTGGTCAGAATGCAGATGGTTCATGGAACTACAAGCCGGGTATTGCTGGTCAATCTGCACTTGAGCGTGCTCCGTTCCATTATGGTCCTGGTGATATTAAGTTCAAAGATTTGGATGGCAGTGGCGCGATTGACGGTGGAAAAGGAACCGCTGATGATCATGGTGACTTGAAGATTATCGGTAATTCACTCCCTCGTTATGAATATGGCTTCCATCTGGGTGGTAACTGGAAAGGCATTGACTTAGATTTATTCTTCCAAGGTGTGGGAAAACGTTCTGATTGGACTATTTCTTCTTTGAATTTCCCGATGATGCGTGCAGCTGACTTGGCTATCTACGATAATCAAAAAAGTTTCAATAGAGTATTCTATACTGATGATTGGAAAACGATTACCGGTTATGATATTGACCAGAGTAATACTTATCCTCGTTTATATCCGGGAAATGAAGCCAAAGGTACTGTGTCAGGTATTGCAAACGGTTCCAATAACTATTATCCGCAATCTCGTTACTTGACTGATATGTCTTATCTTCGTTTAAAGAACGTAACTGTTGGCTATACTTTACCGAAGGAGTGGACCCGTAAAGCTTTCATCGAAAAGGCACGTATCTACTTTAGTGGTAGTAACCTCTTCTTGCTCTACAAGGGCAGTGATCTTCCTGTTGATCCGGAAATCAGTACTGGTGATGGCCTTACCTATGGAGGCTGGGGACGTACAACTCCTATCACTCGTACCTTCTCATTCGGTATTCAGGTAACCTTATAATAACTATTAAACAATAAGAATGATGAAAAAGCTATTCATATACGGAACAATGGCACTGATGGCCTTGACAAGTTGTAATGACTTTCTCGACAAAGCACCTTTGGATGCCTTTACCAATACTCCTGCATATTGGAGTAATACGAGTAACCTTGACAACCAATGCAATACATTCTATAACAACTATTCGGGTTATGGAAATGGCAGCGGTGGCGGATGGTTTTATTTCAAAACATTGAGTGATGATCAGGTAGACTATCAGTCGACAGTCTGGACTTATACAAGTGTAGTAGCCACTTCTACAAATTGGTCCGATCCTTTCACAGAAATTCGTCGTGCCAATTATATTATTGAAGGACTGCAAACTTCTTCTCTTGATGATGCTGTTAAGGCTAATTATGAAGGTCTGGCACGTTTGAACCGTGCATGGGAATATTATCAATTGGTTCGCATGTATGGTGACGTACAGTGGATTACTACAGTTGTGGATCCGGCAGACAAGGATGTGGTTTACGGACCACGTACGGATCGAGATATTGTAATGGACAATGTCCTAGAAGACCTGAACTATGCTGCAAGTACAATTACGGGCACTAACAAACAACGCTTTAGTGCTGACATGGCGTTGGCAATGAAAGCTGATATCACATTGTATGAAGGTACCTACTGTAAGTATCGTAATGCAAGTGACAATGCTGGTAAAGCTGCTGACAACACTCGCGCTGAGAAGTACTTGCGTGAATGTGTGGCTGCTTGTGAAGCATTGATGACTAAGGGATACTCATTGAATCCGAGTTATAAGGGAAACTATAATTCAATATCGCTTAGTTCTAATCCTGAAATGATTTTCTACAAGCCTTATTCTCAAAATGTTTTCATGCATTCTACCATTGACTATACTGTTAATACAAGTGGTACTAGCGGTATGACCAAAAATGCTTTCGATAATTACTTGTTCCTTGACGGTAAACCTAAAGCAACCACTACAATGGATACCAATGATGCCGCAGTGAAAGATGCAGATGGTAAATACAATCTTGAGTCTGTTCTTGCTGTTCGCGACAAGCGATTGGCGGCTACTCTCGATCCTGTGTTATGCTTCAAGGGTAGTGCTTATAGTCGTGCCGGAGTTGCAGGGTTCACTTCTACTACTGGTTACGGTATAGCTAAATATGATAATCCGGAGGAGTTGGCGGTAAGTGACCGTAACAGTATCAACAAGCAATATACTGACTGTCCGCTTTTCTGGCTGTCTGTTGTCTATCTGAACTTCGCTGAGGCTAAGGCAGAACTTGGAACATTGACGCAAGCTGATCTTGACAAGTCCATTAATAAGTTGCAAGAGCGTGCCGGGCTACCCGGTATGACCACTCAACCGGAAGCTGATCCAGCCAACAATATGGGAGTTAGCAATTTGATATGGGAGATCCGCCGTTGTCGTCGTTGTGAGTTGATGTGTGATAACTGGACTCGTTATTGGGATTTAATTCGTTGGCATAAACTTGATTTACTTGATTCCTCCAAAAATCCTACGATCTATCTTGGAGCTAACATGAAGAATGTGGAGAATCCGGAAGTCGATGTGAATAATGATGGATATATGATTGGTTCTAACACTCTTAACCAGCCACGTACCTACGAACCAAAGCACTATTTCTATCCGATACCTACAACTCAGCTGACTTTGAATACGAATATGGAACAGAATCCGTTCTGGAAATAAGGTGAGATTGTTAATGGTGTAACTGAAAGAGGTTGAATTCTATTTACTTAGAGTTCAACCTCTTTTCTTGCTGTGATATAGGGGGATGGTTGGATATCATAAAATATTTTCTATCTTTGTAAAAAGCTGTCTGTTAGTAAAATAATAATTTTGTCATTAGAAGTATGCTTAAATTAAGAATGTTATCACAGGGAATTGCAGGACCACGGTTTGAAAGGCCGGAGGAGGTTGTTGAATGGATGGGTGCTATGCAGGCGCAAGAGATCAGGGCGGCTAAGTGGGCAGTCGGGTTGCGTATAGCGAAACCTTCGTTGACGGCTGTTCAGGAAGCATTGGATTCAGGGCGGATTTTGCGTACTCATGTGATGCGTCCTACGTGGCATTATATTCCGGGAAAGGATATAAAATGGATGACTGAATTGTCTGCTAAGAGTATGTTGTCAAAGTTCAGCTTTTATGCAAAGCATCATGGCCTAACAAAAGAGGATTGTTTGCTGTACAAGCCCCAAATAGAAGAAATTCTGACCGGACAACATCTGACGTGCCAGGAAGCTCTTGAACAGCTTCAGTTGAAAGGTATAACTCTCAGTGAACCCATCGTTAAAATGCATCTAAGTTTTGGTGAGGCGGACGGAACAATATGCAGTGGCATTGAGAAGAATGGGAAACATACCTATGCATTGACCAGTGAAAGGATTCCGGATGCTATAGAACTCTCTCGTGAGGAGGCTCTTGCTGAACTCGCCCGAAGGTATTTCAGAAGCCACGGTCCGGCAACACTGGAAGATTTCGTTTGGTGGTCTGCATTGAACATACGTGAAGCACGTAGCGCTATAGCGTCACTTGGGCAGGAAATTATTACAGAACGATATAATGACAGGGAGATGATGATACATGTCTCTTCACCCGGACTTACCGAGGAGGTGGAAGTTGATGAGAAAAGTATTCTTCAGTTTCTTCCGCCGTTTGATGAATATCTGGTGAGTTATAAAAACCGCTTTGACTGTATAAAGGAATCGCACGCTCAGTATGCCTATAATAATTTTGGTATATTCCAACCTGTTATTCTTCATCAAGGCCGTATCACCGGGAATTGGCGTAAGGCCTCAAAGAAAGGAGTTTTTGATACATCTTTCTTCCCAGGGTGCAGGCCTGCTGCAAAGAAGCTTGTCGAAAAAGCTATAAAGGAATGCCTATTGTTTCATGAAAGTTGATTCCTCGTATGGAAATTCAGTTTACGCCAAATGGTAACTTTGTTAACCCCACACGGTAACTCCATTTACACACCGAAGTAAAGGGCGTTACATGCCGAGGTAAAGGTCGTTACAGTAAGGGGTAAAGGTCGTTACATACGGCAGTAAATGCTTTTACATATTGTAGTAACTAATTGGTAAATACTATTAGTTGATTATCAGTAAACTAACAAAATCATATCACTAACCTTTAATTCATTTCCATGCCGAGATGAATGAATCCCGCCAATGGGTTAGTATGAAAAAGAGGTTATCTCGTTCGGGATAACCTCTTTTTTCGTTTACAACCATTTCTCTAATGGTTCTATTTTATTGGTAATGCTTAGAGAGCATTCTCTTTTACCAAATATTCTGCAATCTGTACTGCGTTCAGTGCGGCACCTTTCTTGATCTGGTCACCCACAATCCAGAAAGTCAGACCGTTTTCATTAGCCAGATCCTTACGGATACGACCTACATAAACGGGATCTTTGCCTGCAAGGAACAGAGGCATTGGATATTCCTTTTCGGCAGGATTATCCTGCAATACCAAGCCGTCGCCTTTTGCAAAAGCTTCACGAGCTTCTTCCACTGAAATAGGACGTTCTGTTTCTACCCAAATGCTTTCAGAGTGAGAGCGAAGAGCAGGAACGCGTACGCAAGTTGCACTTACTTTAATGTCGGAGTGCATAATCTTACGGGTCTCGTGGAACATTTTCATTTCTTCTTTAGTGTATCCGTTATCGGTGAATACGTCAATCTGAGGAATGAGGTTGAATGCCAACTGGTATGCAAACTTTTCAACAGTAACAGATTCACCTGCTAACACCTGGCGGTATTGTGTGTACAATTCATCCATAGCGGCAGCACCTGCACCGCTGGCAGCCTGATACGTAGAAACGTGTACAGTCTTTATGTGAGAAAGCTGTTCGATGGCTTTCAGTGCCACTACCATTTGTATAGTGGTACAGTTAGGGTTGGCGATGATGCCGCGTGGACGATCTTTTGCATCGGCAGCATTTACCTCGGGAACTACCAAAGGTATGTCATTATCCATACGGAAAGCACTGGAGTTATCGATCATCACAGCACCATGTTTGGTGATGGTCTCGGCATACTCTTTAGAGGTACCAGCGCCTGCGGAAGTGAAAGCGATATCAACCCCTTTAAAGTCATCGTTGTGTTGCAAGAGTTTTACCTCGATCTGTTTACCGCGGAATGTGTATTTTGTTCCGGCACTGCGTTTAGAACCGAACAACACTAACTCATCCAACGGGAAATTCCTTTCATCGAGCACACGCAGGAACTCCTGTCCCACGGCTCCGCTTGCTCCAACAATAGCTACTTTCATTTTCTTTTGTTTTTTAATTAAGTTTATAAAAATGTTCTTCTATGCTTAAAAACGATAGAATTGACTGCAAATTTATAACAATTTGCTGTATGACAACGTATAAAATGAAAAGTTTTTTGTTATTTTGCAACGTAAACCTAAAACTTGAAGCCCATGGACTTATTTGACTTCAGTCTAAAACTTCCCATTACCGACCCTACATGGATATTTCTCCTTGTACTTCTTATTATATTGTTTGCTCCTATTTTGTTGAATAGGCTTCGTATCCCACATATTATCGGTATGATATTGGCAGGATTGGTAATTGGCGAGCATGGGTTTAATATTTTAGCACGGGATAGTAGTTTCGAGTTGTTTGGCAAGGTGGGTTTATACTATATCATGTTTCTGGCTGGTCTGGAAATGAATATGTCAGACTTCAAGCAAAATAGGGGAAAGGCCGTAATGTTAGGGTTACTGGCTTTTATCATTCCAATTATGATCGGTCTCGTGGTGAACATGACCTTCCTGAAATATAGTTTGATCACTTCTGTTCTGTTGGCAAGTATGTATGCTTCGCACACGCTGGTGGCATATCCTATCGTGATTCGATATGGTGTTTCCCGACATCGTAGTGTAAGTATTGCAGTGGGAGGTACGGCGGTGACTGATACCCTTACGCTGTTGGTTTTGGCTGTGGTAGGTGGTATGTTTAAGGGGGAATCCGGTGGACTGTTCTGGGTATGGCTGGTTGTCAAAGTGGTTTTCCTGGGTGGATTGATTATGTACTTCTTCCCTCGCATAGGGCGTTGGTTCTTCCGCAGATACGATGATAATGTGATGCAATTCATTTTCGTGCTTGCCATGGTATTCTTGGGGGCAGGCTTAATGGAATTTGTAGGGATGGAAGGCATTCTCGGAGCTTTCCTTGCCGGCTTGGTCTTGAACCGGCTTATTCCGCATGTTTCTCCATTGATGAATCACCTGGAGTTTGTGGGTAATGCACTTTTTATTCCTTACTTCCTGATCGGTGTGGGAATGCTGATTGACATACATGTGATTTTTGGTCATGGTGATGCATTGAAAGTGGCTGGAGTAATGATCGCTGTTGCTTTGACTGGTAAATGGATTGCTTGTTGGCTGACGCAGAAGATATATAAAATGGCAGCTATTGAGCGGGAACTGATGTACGGCTTGAGCAATGCCCAGGCGGCGGCTACATTGGCTGCTGTACTGGTCGGATATAATATAATTCTGCCTAATGGTGAAAGACTGCTGAACGACGATGTCCTGAATGGTACTGTATTGCTAATCCTCGTGACCTGTGTGGTAAGTTCATTTATTACTGAACGTGCTGCCCGTAAGATCGCTATCGATGAGGCCCATCTGGAGGATGAAAAACGTCCGGTAGAGCTGGAAAAGATTTTAATACCGGTTGCCAATCCGGATACGATTGAAGATTTGGTGAGTCTGTCCTTGTTGATACGTGATCCTAAACAGAGAGATAATCTGGTGGCATTGAATGTGATTAATGATAATAATGCATCGGAAGCTCTGGAACTTCGCGGAAAACGTTATCTGGAGAAGGCGGCCATGATAACGGCATCGGTGGATGTACCGCTGAAACAAATCAGCCGTTATGACTTGAATATTGCTTCAGGTATCATTCATACGGCAAAAGAGCATGGGGTGACGGATGTGATTATTGGTTTGCACCGTAAAGTTAATATTGTGGATTCCTTCTTTGGTATGTTGGCGGAGAACCTGTTGAAAGGTTTGCACCGGGAAGTGATGATTGCAAAGTTCCTGATGCCGATTAATACTATACGGAGAATTAATATTGCTGTTCCGCCGAAAGCAGAATATGAAGCGGGTTTCCAGAAGTGGGTAGAACATTTCTGCCGTATGGGAAGTACATTGGGATGCCGGGTGCACTTCTTCGCTAATGAAGAAACTACTACGCTTTTACAAATACTGGTAAAGAAGAGGTTTAGTTCGACAATGACTGATTTCTCCCGTTTGGATGATTGGGGGGATTTACTGTTGTTGACCGGACAAGTGAATTATGATCACTTACTGGTGATTATCAGTGCCCGCCGTGGTTCTATTTCTTATGATCCTGCATTCGAAAGACTTCCTGCCCAGTTAGGAAAGTATTTTGCCAACAATAGTTTGATAGTGCTCTATCCGGATCAGTTGGGTGAACCGCAAGATATGCTGTCTTTCTCTAATCCACGTGGTAATAATGAAGATCAGCATTATGAAAAGGTAGGCAAATGGTTCTATAAATGGTTCAAGAAGAGTAATTAGTGATTAGCAACAAAGTGATAAGTGATTAGTGAGGATGGAAGATTGGAGACAGAGGACACGGCTCTTATTGGGTGAGGAGAAGATGGGACGTTTGCAGCAGGCACACGTGCTTGTAGTGGGTCTTGGTGGAGTAGGAGCGTATGCAGCGGAGATGATTTGTCGTGCCGGAGTGGGACGCATGACGATTGTGGATGCGGATACAGTGCAACCTACGAATATCAATCGTCAGCTTCCGGCCTTGCATTCTACATTGGGAATGAGCAAGGCGGAAATCTTGGAGAAACGTTTCCGGGATATTAATCCGGAAATTGAATTGACAGTGTTGTCGGTATTCCTGAAAGATGAGAATATTCCCGAACTGCTGGATGCAGCATCCTATGATTTTGTAGTGGATGCCATTGATACGCTGGCTCCGAAATGCCATTTGATTGCAGAAACTTTAAAGCGACATATTAAGATTGTTTCTAGTATGGGAGCCGGAGCAAAGAGTGATATAACCCAGGTCCGCTTTGCCGACATATGGGATACCTATCATTGCGGACTGAGCAAGGCAGTCAGAAAACGACTTCAGAAAATGGGAATTAAACGTAAACTTCCGGTGGTATTCAGTACGGAACAGGCGGATCCGAAAGCGGTGCTGCTGACTGAGGATGAAATGAATAAGAAATCAACATGTGGAACAGTTAGTTATATGCCGGCGGTATTTGGATGCTATTTGGCGGAGTATGTGTTGAAGAGATTATGATCAGTAAGCGCAATCTTTTGCCACCTTATTGGCAAGATGTTGCCACCGTATTGGCACAACTTTGCCAGCAGTGTGGCAAAAGTTTGCCAATGCGATGGCAAAGAATTAGTACTTAAGTAATCATTCATTAGACAAAAATGAAGCATATATGATACAATTACAAGGAATAACCAAGAGTTTCGGTAGCCTGCAAGTTTTGCGGGGGATCGATTTGAATATAGATAAGGGCGAGATTGTTAGTATTGTTGGACCGAGTGGAGCGGGAAAGACTACTTTACTTCAAATTATGGGAACATTGGATGCTCCTGACAACGGGACGGTAACTATCGGCGGTACTTTGGTCAGCCGGATGAAAGAAAAGGAGTTATCCGCTTTTCGTAATAAGCATATCGGATTTGTATTCCAGTTTCATCAGTTATTGCCCGAATTTACAGCATTAGAGAATGTGATGATACCTGCTTTTATTGCCGGTGTCAGTCAAAAAGAAGCTACTGCATCTGCTTTGGAATTGCTCGAATTCATGGGTTTGGCAGATCGTGCCGGGCATAAACCCAATGAACTTTCCGGCGGAGAAAAACAACGTGTGGCTGTAGCCCGCGCCCTTATTAATCATCCTGCTGTGGTATTGGCCGACGAACCTTCGGGCAGCCTTGATACTCATAACAAGGAAGAATTGCATCAGCTATTTTTTGACCTTCGTAGTCGTTTCGGACAGACATTCGTCATTGTCACCCACGATGAAGGACTGGCGCAGATTACAGACCGCACAGTGCATATGGTGGATGGAGAGATCAGTAAAGGAATTATTTCTGTTTGATAAGTACGGAAATAATTTTCTTCATAACTTCGTTGTTTTCCATCACACCTTTGAAATTATCAGAAGAAGGACCATATGCAAAAATAGGAACCATAATTGGTGTATGTCCTTTACTGCTGAAATTTCCTTCTAAGGATGATTGGGCGATATCTCCTTTTTTGATACTAAGTCCTCCCGTTTCATGGTCAGCGGTAACAATGACCAAAGTGTTTTTATCTTTGTCTGCAAAAGCAATGGCTTCTGCTACCGCTTTATCGAAATCTAATACTTCCTGTATTACACCTGCAAAATTATTCTCATGTGCCCTTTTATCTATTTGTGCTCCTTCTACCATAAGAAAAAAACCTGTTGCTTTCTTATTGTTCAGGAATTCTATTGCATTTTTGGTTGTTTTAGGTAAGAATTCACCTCTTCCATATTGTTTGCTGTCCACATCTTTTTGAAATGCTATTAATGCTATTTTTGCATTTCTTAGGTTGTTGCTTACCTCCTTATAATCGTTAAGGATGATAAAGTCCTGAGCCGCTAGTATCTGTTTATACTGAGGGTAAACTTTCATGAAATGTTCATCTGAACCACCGGCAATAAAAGACAATTTACTTTTAGGTAAGTCTGTCAGAATTTCTTTGGACATGCCTCTGTCTTTTTGGTGAGCGAAGAAGGCGGATGGGGTAGCACCGGAGATATTGTCAGTAGTTACCACTCCGGCAACAAATTTCGATTGGGTAACTATTTCCGGGATATTTTTTATTAAGGCATCATTCATATCCACACCAATAGCTCCATTATGTGTTTTATGTCCAGTTGCATAGGCGGTTCCTGATGCTGCAGAATCCGTTGTGAATTTATCACCGGACTGTGTCTTTATTAGACCGATTGTTGAAATATTGGTAATGGATAGTTCATTATGGTTGGCATACATGCCTGAAGCAAGATGAGCCAGTCCCATTCCATCTCCAATCATTAAAATTACGTTTTTTACCGGATTATTCTTAAGAATATCATCTCCTTTGGGAATATATGCTTGATGATAGTCTTGATTTTTATACTTGAGGTTATTTGTTTCTTGAGCATGAATTGCCAAGTTACATTGGATAAGTGTAAACAGTGTTACAAATAATAAATTTAGCTTTTTCATTATTATATCTCCTTTAAATTAATATGTATGATTAAATAAATTGTTAAATAGTTGGTCTAATTCTGTCTGAGATGCCGGAATATCTTCTATGGGAACATAAAGGTGACTTATTTTCTTATTTTTAATTTGTATGATGCGAATACCTGAACGGGCGTTACCTAATTGTTTTCCTAATGCAGAAGTAGTTATGTACTTAATCCCATTGTTTTCGGCTGTTGCATTATTATGTAAATGCCCCGCAAAGTAATGCGATACATGGTACTTTAGGAAAAGAGCATTATAGATTGTACGTATTTTTATAGGCATATTCGAATAGCTTTCCTTCTCGGATATGTTGGAGAGGAAAAACGGATGATGACCGAAAATAATACGTTGTTCTATTTTACATTTTTGTTTTAGTTCTTTGTGGAGCCATTGGAGCTGATGTTTCTGCTGAGGAGCATCGTCTTTAATAAGACAACTATTGATACCTATTAATTGTACCCCTTTGTGAAGAATTGAAAAGTGATCTTCACCGTACTGAGCATTGTAAAAATCGACATTTTCTTTATTGCAACTATTTCCTATGTCATGATTGCCTGGTACTTTGTATAGGAGTATCTCATGAGAAATAAGATGGCATAACTCTTTGAATTTTTTTATTTGTTCTATATTATGCGAAGAGTTAACGAAGTCTCCGGTTATGACAAGTATTTCTGGTTGTAAGGAATTGATTTTCTGTATAGCTTTTTTTAAGAGTATCGTTTCTTGTTCAATGGATTTATTTTTTTCTATGAATCCCAGTTGTGGATCACTGATTTGTACAATATACCATGGGGCTTGGTCATTGTTACTGGCGAGGCTCCATGTATGAATCAGAATAAAGCAGATAGTTAGAAGTTTTTTCATTAGTATAATTGATTTATGATTGTATAATCAGAAGGTTCCTCAGTCAATCCGCGATAATAGCCAACTGTTAGTATTCCATCTTTTAATGATACTATCCCATATCCGTAACTCTCTTCCTTGTAATAGGAACGAATGAATTTTGCTTCTTCTTTTAAAATTTGCACTCGTTTTTCCAATGTATGGTTTTGCCAGGTCTGGTTCATATCCTTTATTGACGGAAAGCTAGTTGTGACTTTAGGTTGTGGAGGAATTCCAAAATCGCGAATGACACTATTGAACATGAATTGTACTATGGGACCTTTAGGGGTATTTCTGATTAGCTTAGAATATTGATGTAAATGTGCACAGAACACAATTACGTGATATTCGGCAAGTAACTCCAAAAAAGTATTTCTTAATTCTATGTTTTTTACTGGTCTGCGGAGTCCGCTGAATAAGTGCCAGCAACGTTCTGTTACAGGTATCACGGGCTGATGGGTTAAGAGTATTTTGTACTTTGACTTCGACTTAGGGAGCTCTTTACTCAGAAAATCTATAATGCTCGTTTCTGGAAGTCCTTCATCGTTACTGAAGAACTGTTCGAGAATAAATAGTTGAATGTCGTCATTCACTTTATAAGTGTACATTCCATTGGCCAATGTCGTTTGAGCCTGTGCGGAGATGAATGGCAATATTGTATTGCGCCAAGCTTCTGATTGTCCCGGACTATTGCTCACATCATGATTGCCTTTGGTAAGGATCCATGGAACGTCTGATTGTATATTAAGAAGTATATCAGTGCACCCTTGTCCCATTTTCTCTGCAAGTTCCTTATTGCCAGCCACCCCTTCCATTAAGTCTCCCAATTGAAGTATAGCCTTTATTTCAGGCTTGGTTTCTTTGGTTTGCTTTTGGATCAGTTTAAATAAATGAGGCATATATGTAGCTGTATAAAAAGGATATTCTTTTGAGATTTGTGCAAAATCTTGTGGACGCGTGTGTACATAATCCATATCATGCCACTCGAACTTATCCAGATGCAGATCACCTAGAACTAGTAGTGAAGCATCTTGGGCAAATAATTGGCTGGCTGCTCCAAATAGGATAGCAACCAACCAAATAAGCTTCTTTTTTTCTTTGTATTGCATTTTATTTCAGAAGATCTGAGATACAAATTCTTTCATAAGGTTTGTCACCCATCGCTGCGTAATATTCAAAGTATATTTCTCCTTTACTACAGTCAGTCGTTAATATACCATATCCGGGGAGATCTTGCTGTTTGAAATAAGATATATATGGTGTTTCTTCATCTAGCCATTTGATACGCTCTTCCATAGAAGTCGGTTGCCAATTTGGACATTCTTTGGCTAAATTGGAGCCAAATCGAGTGAGAACTTTATTAGTAGTAGTACGCTTCAAGTCCTTTACTACGCTATTGCACATTAATTGAATAATGGGGCCATATTGTGTCTCTCTTTTTACTATTGAAAACAGGTGCATGTGTGCAGCTAATACGATTGCTTTGTTTCTGGCTATAATCTCAAGCAGGCGCTTCCTTTTCTCCGGGTCTTTACGGAAGACATGCCAGCAACGCTCATTGATGGGAATTACAGGTTCGTGTAACATGACAAACTTATATTTAGCATTAGATGATTTTAGATTTTTCTCCAAAAGCTCTAATACATCAATTTTTTTCTCCCAAGGATCAAAACAAACAAATAGATTTTCACCAATTTGATGGGCGTAGTTGGCGGAAGCGATATCAGTGCGATCCAGTTGTTTTTGAAACATTGGTATATAATATGTTATGAAGGCTTCCTGTGCTCCGGGACCTGTAATGTCATGATTCCCTTTGGTGATTATCCAAGGTATAGACATGGCTACAGCATCTACTGCTTTCACTACAGATTGTGCCATTTGTTCTGCTTTCTGCTCGCTTCCTGCAAGTCCTTCTGAGATGTCTCCTAATTGTAAAATAGCTTTTATTTCGGGTTTATAGGTTTTGACTCTATTTCTGAGTTGTTTACTAAATGCTGGCCAATTTTTTTTGGTGAATTGGGTATATTCTGTCGTTACCTGTCTAAGGTCATCGGGCTTTTTTTGAAGCCATTCCATATCGTGGTTCTCCAATAAATCATAGTGAATATCACCTAATATTAGAAAACTTTGGCTTTGTGCATGGGTATTTATACATATTCCAAGACCAAGGCACAGTAAAAAGGTTGAAAATCTTTTTGTCATAATATAAGTATTTTATTAGTTAACGGTAAATTGCTTTTTTAATATGTCTAGGCTTACTGTGCCATATTCTTTGGCCGGTTCCAGTGCGTTTCCTTTGCCAAAATCATTCCATGAATTTACGATGACAAAGCGTTTACTGCCAAGATTCCTTTTGGCTACATTACAATAGTCTATGAAAAACTTTTCTGTTCTTTCTACAATAAGGTTTTTAGATTTTGGATTGGATACCAAATCATTATATGCAGGAAATATACATGGTATATAATCCATTTTCCAAGCAGAAGTGGAATCGCACCAGTTTTTCCAACTAATGTCATTGAAAGAGCAGAAAGCATAGCTGCGATCATAGTCGTTGGGTGCCCAACTAGTCAATGTGATGGCATCCATTGTAATGATACTTTTTTTATAAGTCTGAGGAGCCTTCCAACCTGTTGGGACTTCTCCGATAAAATAAGGGTTGACATTCATGTTTGCAAATTCTTGCCGTATTGTGCTCATTACTGTATTGAAATCAATGGCATTCGGCTGTGAGGAACTGGGAATTAAAGAGGTTATCATAATGACCGGACGGTTGTCGATTTTGAAATAATGGGCTTTTGACATATGGTCATTATATAGTTCTTTTAGTTCTGTAACCATCTGTGCTAATTTCTTTTCTGCAATAGGGGACGCATTTGTTCCCTTCAGGTGAGCTATATTGTAACATATGACCATTTTAGGTGCTTCTGGCGTATAATATTGGGCATACTGGGTTAATAATTTCTGATCATTGTCAGCATTGTCCCATTTAAGTATGAAATAATTTAATCCACCTTGAACTGCCCATTCGAACTGTCGGCTCATCAGTTGTGGATTGGAAAATATATCGTATTCTCCAAGTTCAGGTTCTTCCGGATATCCTTTGTTCCAGTCATTAGTTTTATAGGTGTAGTAATATGCACCTAAGTTCACAGCTTCTTTTAAGGGGGTGGCTGGTATGGGATAGTAGAATTTACTCACGTCCGGCAGATGTTCATCGGTTGAGCATGCGCATAACAGGCAAATTATAGCTCCTAAATAGATATATATTGATTTCATAAGTATAATATTTTAAATTATTCATTTGGCAAATTCGGATTTTTCTTGGCTGGAAGCCCCCATGATAATGTCGTAAATAAATAGTCGCGTCCATTTAATGTTGCAGCGGCTTTATTTACTTCCGTGGTATTGGCTTGATATTCGTCACTTGGGTATAATAGACGGTCAGGCATGTATAAAGTAGTTCCTTCGTAAGAAGAAAACATCGGTTGGAATTCTAGTATCTGAGTCCGTCTTAATAACTCCCAAGCATCTGCGCATTGCATGGGTATGGCTAACCAATGCTGCATTATGATCTGGCGAAGATAATCGCCTGAGGAGATAGCACTACTGCAAATATGTGCAAAATCTTGGAATTCGGTTTCACGCCCTTCTGTATCAGAAGCTGTTCCCCATTTAATACCTGGAGTGTCTTTGTAGGTGGTTACATGCTCTGTTAAACCGTATTTGGCAAAAGAAGCGTCAATACCCTCATAATAGTATTGTTCTGCGGTCTTATGACCACCCCAGCCATAATAGGCTGCTTCGGCTTTTAATAAAGCTGTCTCAGCATATGATATGAATACCCATTCTGCGTCTGGCTTTAAGAAACGGGCTCCAATGGCCGAATAATCTTTTTGTGACATTCCTTTATGTGGATTTTCTTCTGTTGGAAATCCTGTCGGGCTTCCTCCATAAGAAATATTCTGACCAAAATACTCTCCTTTATAAGGCCCTTGGCTAGCCGGTTGTCCGTAGATAGTGAGTCTGGGATCGTTATAAGGTTTAGTATGATAGACCATTGTTTCACATAAAACAGGTAGCGTAGCTAGATTGGCTTGCTCATTGAATACTACTCTATCGTATAATGGACTCCAAGTCAAACTGGTAGTTCCCCAATGAGAAGTTGCAGATTCATCTTCTTTACAGATTGTATTTGTTTCATCTGCTAATACTTCTTTAGCTACAGTGGCTGCCTGAGTTTCATCGGCATTTTTGATACGTAGGGCTAAACGTAGACGAAGAGAATTCGCAAATTTTCTCCATTTAGTGATGTCTCCTCCATATATGAAATCGTATGTTTTGCTGTATTGATCTCCTCCCTTTTCCAGATTATCAGCACACTCTTTTAATTCGTCAAACAGATACTTGTATATTGTCGCTTCTGAATCATAGGTGATATCAGGAGTGCCTTTCAGTGCTTGTGAAGCAGGTATAGGACCGTAAAAAGCAGTTGTTTGTGAGATGAGATAAGCTTTCCAGATCCTGGCAATTAATACTCTGTTTTTATAGTCAGGGTTATCTGAAAAGATTTCTGCGATCTTGTTTACTGGTTGCATACACAAAACATAAGCTGCTTTCCAATATGTATTATTTTCGCTATCGCTATAATTAAAGCGCTGCCAACTTCCATTGAAGCCTGAGAATTGTTGTGTGTAATTAAAGAATATAACCCGGTTCATCGCTCCGCCGTATAGATTCATTGATTCTTTGATTGCTGTTGCAAAGAGGAAGTCAGGTTCTACTCTTGTGGGATTATTAGGGTTTTCGTTGAGATCTCCAAAATCAGTAAAGGAACATCCCCATAGAGATAAACTTACGATGAAGGTCATTACAATATATAACTTTTTCATAATTGTACTATGTTTTTTAGAATGTTAGTTTAATATCAAAACCATATACGGCATTAGGAGGCAGAGAACCGTTTTCTATCCCTTGCCCGTTGCCTGATGTCTGTGAAGCTTCCGGATCGAAACCTTGTGGTGTTTTTTTGTGGATAGTCCAAAGGTTTCGTCCTACAAATGCTAATCTGAGTCTTTGTATCTTAATTTTACTCATCCATTGATTGGGGAATGTATATCCTAATGTTAGTTCTCTGAGTTTTACGTATGATGCATCATAAATCGTAAACTCGGCATAATTAGGTTTACAATATGCATAGCTTTGGGGACTCATGAATTTGTTTGCTGGAGTACCATCTGAGTAGACAGCATCAAACCATGCACCTCCCGAAAGCTCTGAGTCGCTTTCTCCCCATATCTCTTTGCGGATATAATAGTCGTCACGTCCGAAAAGAGTTTCTGAGGTCATACCATTAGTGAGCATTTTACCAGTAGAGGCTGAGTAAATAATTCCTCCTTTTTTGACGTCGATGAGAAAACTGAAGTCGAAATTCTTGTAACGGAATGTATTAGTAATACCACCAACCCAATCCGGTGTAGAAGTTCCAAATTCTTTGTCTGGGTCTTTCATTAGTAATCCACCTCCGTCTTCCATAATCATTTTGCCGTTTTCATGACGTTTAACTCCAAGTCCCCGCATGTATCCATATGGCTTCCCTACTTCTGCATAAACGTAAATATAGCTGGAGTAATTACCTATTTGAAAACGATCTACACCTTCAATCAGACTTATTACTTTAGAGTTGTTTTTTGCCCAATTTAGATTAACTTCCCATGAGAAATTTTTGTTTTTAACCGGTGTTCCATATACCATTAACTCAATACCTTTATTCTGAATTTCCCCAGCATTATAATAACGTTTTTGGTAACCGGATGAAGTCGGGAGTTGTGCATTGATAATTTGATTTTTAGTTGTGGTATTATAATAGGTGAAGTCAATGCCCAATCGGTTTTTGAAGAAGCGTATATCAGCTCCTATTTCCCATGAGTATGTTTTTTCTGGTTTAAGATCCGGATTATTCATGGTGGTAGATAATGATGCTAAAGTTGCATCATTAAATATCCCATTGAAGGAATAGCTGTCATATACTCTATAAGGGCTGGTGTCGCTACCTACGATAGCATATGAACCACGGATTTTTCCAAAAGAAACGATGCTCTTATCCATTTTAAAAGCTTCTGAGAAGATAAAACTACTTCCAACAGAAGGATAAAAATATGAATTGTTTTTAGCAGGTAATGTACTGGACCAGTCATTACGACCAGTGATATCTAGATATATGTAATCATTGAATCCAAGGGACACAGCTCCAAAGATAGAGTTAATTTTCTTTTCACTTAGCTCCTGTGTATCTGTTGGGTACTCCGCTGAATTTGAAATATTAATTAATCCCGGCTGTAATAAGGAATTGATTTTTTGGGTATATCGGGTCTGATTAGTACTATACATGATGATACCGGCATTGGCCATCACAGAAAACTTCTTAAGTCTTTTGTTATAAGTTAGTAATCCTTCGATATTATAATTTTCTAGTTCACGTTGGAATGTTTGCATCTGTCCGTCTGCATCATTCATACTTCCTTTATTGTTAAAGGTATATCCGTTCCAATTATACGTATCGATGCCTGCTTTGGCTTGGAGAGATAGGTCTTTGCTAAAATCAATTTTTAGTACAAATGATCCGATTACACGTTTCTTTGTATCTTTATTCTCATTCTCATTGATAATCCAATATGGATTACTGAAATTCCGGTGTGTACCAATTTCGTTCCCATTTGCATCTTTCCATGTATATAGTTCGGATAGAGATGTGCTCCGTGCCATATGGATATATGAATTCATTGGATTTTTATTGTCACTTTTAGAATATTGTCTGTTAGTTACTCTGTCGTCTATATATGTAATTTTAGAATCTAAACTTAACCAACTAGTGAATTGATTGTTAAGTCTTAAATTGAATGTTGACTTGTTGTCAATATTGAAATTGTTGACAACGCTATTAGAGTGATTATTTGTATAAGATATGCGATACTGATTTTTATTGTTTCCACCTTCTACAGAAATAGAATTAGTCCACATTGTTGCTGTTTGATAGAAGTCTTTTACGTTATCTGGTTCCGGAAGGTATGCTTTTAACTTTCCATCCAAACCAATAACAGGTTGTCCCATCATTGGACTTCCCCAACTTCTATAATTTGTTTTAGATAGGGGAGGATTGTTCTTATTGTCAATATAGAAGCTGGTTCCTACTCCATAGGCATTCTGATATTCTGGAAACTCTGTTAAAGTCTGGAACATGCAGTTGGAGTTTATGTTTACTTTGAATTTTTCACCTCCTTTTTTGGTAGTAATGAGTATTACTCCGTTTGCTGCTCTTGAACCATATAATGCAGATGCGTTGGCACCTTTTAAAACCTCGATATTTTCAATGTCATCAGGATTAATATCTGCTGCTCCGTTTCCATAATCCAGATTACCATTTTCGCCATCCGAATTGTCGATCGGCATGCCATCCACAACGAATAGTGGTTGGTTATTGCCTGTGACTGAATTGTTACCTCGGATAACAATACGTGCAGAGCCATTGTTCATGCCTGGAGGGGTGATTTGTACACCTGCAATTTTTCCAGAAAGAGATGATACAATGTTTGAACTTTTTGCATCATTTATTCCATCCATATTAACTCCTTGTGTTGAGTAGCTTAAAGCTTTGGCTTCGCGTTTAATCCCAAGAGCTGTAACAACCACTTCATCGGTTGTGATAGCATCTTCCTCCATAATCACATTAATGATTGTGCGGTTACCAATCTTTTCTGTGACTTCTTTCATTCCAATAAAAGAAAATTTTAAGGTCGTAGCCCCTTCTGGAATTTGGATTGAGTAGTTTCCCTCCATGTCAGTTAAAACTCCATGTCTTGTCCCATTTTTATCAAATGTGGTGACAGTGACTGCAGGAATTGGCGAATTGTCAGCCTGATCGGTTACTTTCCCTTTTAGCGTACGTTGCTGTGCAAACAAACTTAGGCAAGCACAGAGATAGGCTGTCAGGATGATTAAGTGTCTTTTCATAAAATGATAGTTTTAATTTGATAACTTAATTGTTGTCTGATTGACTGGACAAATATCATTATGACGGATTAAAATCATCTTAAAAAACGATGAAAATAAGCCATTAAAATCATTTTAATGGGAAATGTTATGTAAATGTAATACTGGCTACGAATGAGTGAGTTATTGTAATAGCTATTGTGGCTATTTCTTTTGAATAATATCAGAAAATGATGTTTTGAATTCTGTGTTTAATAGTGCTAAATAGTTTTTGCAATAGGTGTCATAGGTATTTTTGGCTTGTCCCTTTCTTCCTAGAATATAGAGTGTCTTGCATTTCTCTATAAGAGCATCTTCATCCAGCGAGTCGAGCATTAAAATCGTATTGCATATTTTGCATTTTAATTCATTGGAGATGCTTACTATGTCTAATAGCAGTCTTAAGGATTCAATAGCTTGGTTCGTGTAATTGGATTTGTATTCGTCAATCCATTCATTTTGTATACTAGGTAATAAGGTGCCTAATGCTAATTGATTAAGTATCTGGTTTATTTGATTTTCAGATAAAGAATTTGGATTTTCTTGGATAGATTCCAGTGATTGGCTTACATTTTTGTAATCGCATGTGATAGAATCGGATAATTCAATTGTCCAATATCCGTTTGAATGAACTACTTGGATAGGTCCAACTTGTTCTAATAAGGAACGTAACCGCTTAATATTCACACTTAAGTTGTTACGAGCACTGGACTCATTTTTGTCATACCAAAAGCGCTCAATTAACATTTCAGAGGAGATCCCTTTCTTTTTGGTCATTGTGTTAAGTAGTATTAGTACCAGTAAATTCTTTAGGGTAGGGGTAAACGCGCCTGTAATATCATCTCCGTTAATGCCGATGACCTGAAAGCCTCCAAGGAATGTAATGGAAGATTGTCTTTTTTTCAGGATGTGAGGTGTGTTTATTTCTGTATTAGTTTCTTCCATGTTGGTGGTAAACTTTTCTATAATTGGATAAGTAGGCTTTTTCTTTTGAGAATGTCTCCTTTTTTTGTGTAGATAACAGAAAATCAATAATGTAATAGCGAAAAGTAAAAGGCTAATAAGGTAAATGACGCTATGATTAGAAGATGATGTTTGAAGTTGATATATCTCAGAGTGTGTTATAGGAGGAAAATTTAGACTATAAATGCTTATCTCATATTGGTTTTGTGTACTTAATTCTTGGACTAAAGCAATAAACTTGTTCGATTTTTTGTCAAAATAGAGGTCACACATGGATTCCGTATCATTGAACAAGAAAGGAATGGAATCTGCCAAGATTGTTCTAATTGGCTTCTCTAGAGAAAATTTATTTAGATAGATGTATGAGTGATATTTTTCACTGGGATAACAGAGAGTATAAAAGCATTTCTTTTCAGAATCGATGACCATTGAATTACCTTGCACGAAACTATTCTCTAAGTTATCGTATTCCCATATCTTTTTTATCACATAATTTTGAGGATTCAATTCATATAAATCATAAAAATAGCGTGGTGATACTTGTTGTTCTCCAGTTTGGCTACCATATCCTCCGAAAATGTAGACTTTACCGGAAGATTGTCCTAATGCAGCAAGATATCTTGGAGTTATATATGAGCTTAAGTCTTTTTCTTGCCATTGTTTAGTTTTGAAAGAAAACTTCTTTAAGATACTTTTGTACAGATGCTGACCGTATCCTCCAAAACAATATAATGAACTGTCTTGTGAAGAGATAAAATGATTATGATGCCAAAAACGGGGAGATGATGAAGTGCTATGTTTAGATTCCCATCTGTTCTGAACAAAATCGAAAGATTCTATATGTGTGGAATCTATTTCGTAAGATAATAACTTACTTTTTCCTGAATCAAATAGTAACCGGGCTGCATCACTATAGAAGCAAGAGCTGTTCTTTGATACAATCGTATCGAAAAACTGATTTAAGTCAAGGTCGTAAATATATAAATTTTGAGGACCTGCAATATATATTTTAGAGTCTTTTTCGTTAAAAGCCCAGAAATGCCGTTGGGTAGCTGAAACTGTGGCACATTTTTTCCAATGCGCTTTCTGGTCTATTAACCAAACGGGATGTGTTACGGTTGCTTTAGTATTATGATACTTGTCTCGGATTTCATTTTTGCAGTGTTTACAAAGTTCCCATAAGAAGTGCTTTCCTCCAGTTTGCTTCAGTTCAATATTTCTTATAGTCATAGGAGCAACATCTGTTGTAGAATATATGTGGTGTTTAGTTTCTCCAAAGAAAAGCTTCACATTTGTAAATGAAGGAATAGTTCCGTTAAGTTTTAATTTTTGTACCGTGTCACCAATTTTTAGAGTGAGTTCGTCATTACCTTTAGTATAACAGATTGTTATGTGTGTCCATTCTATATCGTCTTGTTTGTTATTCTCACAAGAATAAGTTAGCCTGTTTTCATTGCCAACAATGAGAAAATACGAACGGCTAGGAGAAGAGGAACGAACAACCAAATCTAAATTTTGGTTATCATTGATTATCATACGAAATATATAACCGAAGTTATGCTTTTCCCGTCGTAACTTTAAATCAAAATCCATAGAAAAGCCTTTTGCCAATGAAAGAGTTTCTTCCGGAGTGAGATTTAGAGTGGTTCGTAAGTCCTTATTTACTTCATAAGATTGAAAATAAAGTCCTTCTGCTTTTAAATCGAAGGTGAGGATAAATAATGATAATATGTAGATAATAGTCTGTTTCACGATAATATCAATATGATTAACGGAAACAAAAATAGCAAAAAAAAGAGAGTGGGGAAAGGTTTCACTCTCTTTTTAAATAGAAGATATTGAAAAGTCTGGAATACTATTTCATGGATGGTACATTTCGAAGGAAGGCGGGATATCTTCATCTGCTGATGCCCAGTTTCGATTGGGTTTGTTGCCCATTGTTAATTCAAGAATTCCACCTTTTATCACATCTTTGTGAGAGATCCAGCTTTTATTCCATACTTTACCGTTCAGCTTGGCCGACTGAATGTATTTGTTTGTTTTGCTGTTATTGATTGCGATGACTTTAAAAGTTTTGCCATTACCCAGATGAATGATTGCCTTTTCAAAGAAAGGACTTCCAATCACATACATCGGTAGTCCGGGAGTTACAGGATAGAATCCGAGAGTGGAGAATACTACAAAAGCAGACATTCCTCCGCCATCTTCATCGCCAGGTACTCCCATAAGATCGTTACGGAACCATTGATCAATCAAAGTTCTTATGCTTTTCTGAGTTTTCCAAGGTTGACCTGCATAATTGTATAGGTATGGGATATGAAGGCTAGGCTCGTTTGCCATCGAATACATGCCAACATTACCAGTGTGATCTGGTAGTTGTGCATAAAAAATATATTTGCTTATGCCTAACGGAGTAGAGAATGTACTGTCTAATTCGTTTACAAATTCATTTTTTCCTCCCATTAAATTGATTAAATCAGCAATGTTATGTGGCACATCCCATCTATACACCCAGCCGTTGTTCTCTCCATATGCTTCACGTGCTCCTAATCCTCCGGAAGTTGTGTAATTGAAAGGAGTAATGAAGTTGCCCCTGTCGTCTTTGGGGTGAAAAAATTTAGTTTGAGGATTGAACAGTTTATGATAAGATAAAGATCGTTGGCTAAAGTATTTATAGTCTTCTTTTTTGTTTAATTGAAAAGCAATTTGAGAGAGACACCATTCATCATAAACGGTTCCTAAGGTAACTGCTACCGGTTGTCTTTTTTCGAAGCTGTGTACTTCCGGAATTATTTCTTTTTCTCCCGGACGCAATGCGGGCATGTATCCATTTTCTTTATAAAATAGGTCTAATTTACCTGCTTTTTGAGCCGACCAGGGAGCCAGAGTTTTTTCTGTAATTGCATTTTTACAAGCATAATATGCTTTTTCTATATTGAAGTCTCTTAAACCTTTTACATAAGAGTCTATAATCGTTGCTACTCCGTGATTAGAGTTCATTCTTCGGCTGTCTCCTGTAATTTCAGGGAAAGTAGGCATCCAAAAATTATCCATTTGTTCAGCCATGCGAATGAATGAACGAATCATATCGGTTTCCATTTTGGGTTCTATTAATACCCGCAAAGGGTGGCAAGCACGGTAAGTATCCCAAATCCAATCATCTGTATAAAATGGTACGCCACTATCATTGTGTACGGAATTGTCAAAAGCACTCCAGAACTTGTTGTCTTCTGAAATACATACCATGCGTTCATAGGTTCTGTAAAGAGATGTATAAAATACATTTTTGGTTTCTTCACTTGTCCCTGATACTTCTATTTTGCCTAACTTTTCGTTCCATATTCTTTTTCCATATTCGGCAATTTGATTAAGATCATAATTTTTGATTTCTCGATACAAGTTTTTCATTGCTTGTTCTGTACTAATAAAAGATATCCCGTAGCGGATAGATACGTATTTGGTGTCTTTGGGAAAGGCCATTCCTACTGTTGCATTGTAGCCTTCTGCTGTCTGCTGTTTATAATCCATTTTCCCTTTGATAATAGCTCCTGCTATTTCTGGATTTTCTTGAACCTCCAGGTGAATAAAGACCTTTGTTGAGGAATTCTTTATCTGCTGGAATCCTGATATAATGTTATCTTTTACTGTTAACTGCCCATTATTGGAACTCAATAATATATAAGGTGGTACTTTTTTCTCAAATTTTAGTTGGTATATACCAGATTGGTGAGAAGGAGCAAATTTGACATCTATTTCTTCATTTAAAAGGTGAGTTTGATATAGATAAGGTTTAATAACCTCATTGTCGTATTCATAGTACATCACTCGGGGTATGGAATCATTGGCTTCTGTTTGTACTGCACTCAAATTAAATGCTGATTTGCCTCTATGACTAGTCATCATGATAGGTAGTCCTTTCATCTTTATGGAAGTGAAGTCTGCGCGTTCGGGATATACGCGTAGCATGCTGTTGGGTAATTGTATGGTTGGATACGTTGGAACTAACAAATGACTGATGTTTCCCATGTATGGGTTAACGTAATCAACCGGAGTTTTTTCAGATACGGAGCTTACCTGCTTACAAGAATATAGTAGCAAAAGTGGTAAACAAAAGATGTAGAAATAATTTTTTATATTCATAGGTATACAATTGTTTTCGACAAATGTAGATTTGGAGGCTTAAAAACATATGAAATCTCTCTTAAAAGGCTGAATTAATATAGAAAATTATATGGTTTACATGGATTTTTTTATTAATCCTTGTAAACCATATAATTTTTGTTCGAAAAAACTTTCTTGTGATGGTTGTCTGTAATGTCTGTTATTTTCCCGTACTCATTACTCCTGAGTCATTATCGCTATTGTTTACTTTTCTTTGTGTTACTTTGAACTTACGTCCGAAAGAGAAATTATAGGATAAGCTGACCATAAACATACGTGAGCTTTCCTTAATATAGCTTTTAGTTTTGTATGAGGCAAATTGATTCCAATTTTCATTCTCTACTTTATAATTATCAGTGAATGGGTTGAAGGCACCTACACCTAAACGGAGATCTTTATATTTATAATATAGACCTAATATCTGGATGTTTTCTTCTCCTGAAAGGGTCTCTCCCCAAAAGTTGTTCCAATTGGTATTGATTTGCCAGAATAAGGAGAATCGTTTGTAATTGAATGAAGCTTGGCCTTCGTAATACCAGTTGGTATAAGTGTGAGAGTAATTGTTTCCATGACTCATATAATGATTGACTCCTCCTGTGAATGAAAGTTGCAGCATATCCCATAGTGGCCCTACGCGGAGCATCAGACGTCCGGATAACTTTTGCCAGTCTTTCTGGTTATCCCACGTTTGTACTATTTTATTGCCTTCCTGTAACTTTTCATCCATAATGGCATTGGGACGGTAATCGTATGCACCCCATAGGTTACTGTAGAAAATACCTTTTTTCCACTCATAAGTCAGTTCCGTACGATAGCACATGTACGATTTCAGGTTCGGATTACCACGGCGTATCTGGAAAGAGTCTATAGTTTGTTCTATAGCGCTCAGGTTACTCAATGAAGGAGTTGCATTGAATACTTCGGCTTTCCAACGGAGGTATGAGTTGTCAGAAAAAGTGTAATGTAACGTAGCTTTAGGGTTTACACTGTACTTTTTAGAAGAATCATCATTTCCGCTTTGGTTGTAATAGAAACGGGTTAAGCTGATTCCTAATCTGTAATCCAGTTTGTTTATCTTGCCACGGTATTCACTGAATATATAACTATTTCCCTGATTCATCCGGGTATCGTAATTATGCCCGTTCCGGTATTCGTTGTTAGAGTAAGATTGGGTATGCTGCAAACCGAAACTCAGCGCATTACCTTTTGAAAATTGCTTTTCGTAAATGGCCTCCCCAATCAGGGAGTATTTGTCGCCCAATACATCATTGTTTATATCGGTCAGCATTTCATCGTGAAGACTTTCCTGATAGATACGGTGTGATTTTTCCCGGTTATAGGTTCCTACCAAGTTGAATACCAAAGTCTGTTTGTTTTTCAGGCTTTGTTGAAAGTAGAGATCTAAGGATGGGCGCGTCCAACTATTTTTTGTACGGTCTATCATATTTACCATATCCGTTTCATCATTTACATTATAAAGTACTCCCTGATAATCCCAATTCGGTTGATTGTTACCGCGCAGGCGGAAGGTAGCGCTGAATAAAGAATTCTGGGATGCTTGGAGACTGTAATTCACATTCAGATTTTGCATAAATAACATAGCATGACTGGGCTCTCCTTTTTCCATTCGCTGAATGGTGCTGCCATCTGCCAGGCGGAAAGTTTCTTCATTATCCCGGTACATGCCATAGAAATCACGGGGACCCATGTAATAAGAAAGTCCGAACTCGGATTTTTTGTGGTTGACCTTACCGAATACATTGTAATTTCCCCACATAGCATTGACTCCCTGGCTAAGATCTGTGCCGAAACTTCCGCCCGTATCGGGGCGACGAACGATGTAATCGAGTACGATCTCGGCATTACCATAACGTAATCCTGGGTTGTCATGATATTCTATGCGGATAATGTCAGCTGGGCGTAAAGCCTTTATTTCATTGATATCTGCTTTTGCTCCATTGATACGTATTTGTAATTCGCCACCACCGGATATTCCGATTTCATTATTCATCGGGTTAACCTGAATGCGCGGAAGCATTAGTTCTTGTAGTAGGTTGACGCCATTGGTAGAGACTTTCATTTGTCGCTCGGAAGGGAATACCAGTTTCCGGTCCGGACGACTGATTTGGTTAGAGCCATTGATGGTTACACCTTCCAATGCTACAGCAGCATCTTCCATATGAATATCTCCCAGATCTGTATTACGCTTCACTCCATTCAGCGTAACATACTGTGTATTGTAGCCGATGCTGGAAAGTACTAATCTGTAATCTCCTGCATCTATCTTATTGAAAATGAAATTGCCGTTGTTATTAGTTGATACTCCACTTACGAATGTAGAGTCGATGGTTTGTAACACCACATTTACAAATTCTACGGCTTCGTTATCTGTGGTGTTACGTATAGTACCTTTTATTTCTATCTTTTGGGCAAAGATTCCCTGTACCATGCTGCTTAACAGTATGGCTATTAATAATCTTTTCATTGTCGTTTTATGATTTTAATTCCTTATTCCAGAATGGCCGGTTCTGTTTCAGGTTGTTTACTGTTGGTTAGACGAAAAAGAGGGGAGTAAAGTTGCATCATTGGCTGCCTTTTTTATTCTAGGGGAGTTAACCCCAAGTTTAAAGCTATCAGGCGAAAAATATGTAAACAGGAAAAAAGCGCCTAAAGAATGAACGTGATATTACAATAAATCAAGAGTCTTAGAAAAGTAATTGAATCATTCAAAACAAACATAATGACCGATTCTTTCCAGGTCCGTTTCTGTAAATTCCTCATAGAGGGAGAAAGGTTTAAGGCTCGTTAGCGAGCCTTTTTTCTTGCGATATTCTACGATGGCTTTGGCTTGGTAGAAGTTAATATAGGGATGGGAGCGCAATCTGTCTACACTGATACGGTTCAGGTTGATGCGGTGGACATTTGCCGGGTCGATGCTGAACCAGGCTCGCAATTGCTGAATATTCAGGTTGATATCTTTTAGTTGTTCTATTTGGTAGAATCCACCTAATCGCTGTCGATAACCAACTATCAGACGAGCAATGCCGCTTCCGATACCTGGAATCTTTTTTAATTCAGTGGTGTCGGCGCGATTCAGATCAAGAATGGTTCCGGGTTCATACTTGATATTCTCCATCGGTACGTTTTGGGCAATGTACAATTGTGGGATGTGATGTACTGTATCTTCCGGTGGAATATGTATGTAAGGTAAAAGAGCAGAATATTGTTCTTCTGTCATCCCATATACCTTTTTAAAATCTTCCGGTTTACGGAATTTTCCACCTTTTGCCCGATAGTGCAGGATATTCTTAGCCATCCAGGCTGGCAATCCTAAGCGTCGGAATGTGATGGAATCCGCAGTGTTTGGATTGAAAGAAGCCAGGATTACAGGAGGGTTCTCTTCTTGTTTCTTATAAGTCGTGTATTGCCTTTCACGGTGCTGTTCTTTCTCTTTCAACGAGGCTATGAATTCTTCATATTCTTGTTCGGCATCGGCTTGTATGACCATATCATCCGGAGAGATATACTCCCTTCGTTGCCAGGCAGATATAAGATACCCGGCGAGAAAAACGATACAAATAGCTGCTATGAGCATTAGGATACCTCGTTTTTCTCCCCGGGAAAAGTAAAAGTAATCTTTAAATAGATTCTGCATCTCCTACAATTTCAAGAAACCCAATTCTTTGATGAAAATGAGTGTAATTGCTATCGGAGCTATAAACTTCAATATGAATATCAGCAATTTGTAAAATGTCACTTTCAGTGTTCCGTTATTGCTTATTTCTTTCCAGACAATCTTCTTGTTCAGGTACCAGCCGGTGAAGATGGAAATACACAAACCACCCAATGGCAACATGATCTTGGCTGTGACAAAGTCGAACAGGTCGAATAAATTCAAGCCAAATATAGTATAACCCTTGCCTACACCGAGTGACAGTGAACATAAAATACCTAAGAAGATGCAACCGCCTGTAACAAAGCTTGCTGCACGTTTGCGGCTCAGATGGAATTCTTCGTGTAGATAGGCTGTTACCACTTCGTGCATGGAAATAGTGGAAGTCAGTGCGGCAACTGCCAGAAGAATATAAAACATGACTGAGAATATATAAGCTAATAAAGGTACTCCGCTAAATGCTTGTTGAAATACATTGGGCAGCGTAATGAAGATAAGGCTCGGACCTGCATCCGGCTGGATACCTACCGAGAATGCAGCGGGGAAGATGATAAGTCCTGCCAATATAGCGACGAATGTATCGATAATGCTGACACTAAAAGCGGTTTTTGTCAGATTCGTATCTTTTTTGAAATAGGATGCATAGGTACAAAGGCACCCCATTCCCAAACTTAGTGAGAAGAAAGCCTGCCCCATAGCGCTTAAGAACACATTGGCATTCACCTTATCCCATTCCGGTTTCAAGAGAAACTCGAGACCGGCACCTGAACCCGGCAATGCAATAGAACAGCCTGCCAATATAATCAACAGGATAAATAGCATTGGCATCATTATTTTGGCAGACTTCTCGATGCCTTTTTCCACCCCTTTTACGATGATAAAATGAGTGGCAAGAAGAAAGAGTACCAGCCAGATAACCGGACGCCAAGGATTAGAAGAAAATGAATTGAAGGTATTGATGTAATCGGCTGACGTTTTTCCGGCAAAGTTATCGGTAACAGCTTCACCTATAAATTCCAGTGTCCAACCGGCTACCACAGAGTAATAACTCAAAATCAGGAACCCTGCTAATACACCCATGCGTCCTACCCAGCGCCATTGTGTACCCGGTGCCAGCTTTTGGTAAGCTCCTGCTGTATTGGCACGTGAGTGTCGTCCGATAAGGAATTCGGATACCATGATAGGGATTCCTAAAATAAGTACGCATGCTAAGTAAATGAGAATAAACGCAGCACCGCCATGATTGCCAGTCTCGTAGGGAAACCGCCAGATGTTACCCAGACCGACTGCGGAACCTGCCGAAGCAAGTATGACGCCTAATTTGCTCCCAAAGTTAGCTCTGTCATTTTTAGTCATAAAAAAGTAGATTTTTCTTTCATTTCGTTATTATTCTCTACTAGAACATGCAAATATAGAAAATGTTCTGTACTTTTGCGCACAAATCGTTCATAAATTGAGATATGCTATACTATATTAAAAAATATCCGGTATCGTTGCTGATTATACTGACAGTGATTTATCTGTCGTTCTTTAAACCGCCAACAACGGAATTAAGCCGAATACCGAATATTGATAAAATTGTACATATTTGTATGTATTTAGGTATGTCCGGTATGTTGTGGCTGGAATTCCTGCGAGCACATCGTAGAAATGATTCTCCTCTATGGCATGCATGGGTAGGGGCATTTGTATGCCCCGTATTATTCAGTGGAATGGTGGAGTTGTTGCAGGAATATTGTACAACTTACCGTGGCGGGGACTGGTTGGATTTTGTAGCGAATACAACAGGAGCATTCATAGCCTCGATGATAGGCTATTTTGTACTACGTCCGTGGATGGCGAAAAAATAATAAGCAGTGATCGATTATAAGTAATCAATCACTGTACTCAGTTTAATTCCGTTGGATCCTTTAATCAGGATGGTTTTTCCATGAGGTTTATTTTTTTGTAAAGCTTCGATAACTGCCGGGGCGTCCGGATAAGTCGGGAAGTCATGTCTTGCAGCAGCGAACTGTTCACCTACCAACATTACATCTTTAAAACCACATTCCGTCAGGAAGTCTACAATCTTTTGATGTTCTTTCGGACCGTCTTTTCCTAATTCCCTCATATCTCCCAATATCAGCATTTTATTGTCAATTTCCATGTTATGGAAGTTGCTGATTGAGGCTTGCATACTGGTAGGGTTCGCATTGTATGCATCAATGATTAATGTATTATCTGCCGTCTGTTTCAGTTGTGAACGATTGTTCTGCGGAGTATATTCTTTTAGAGCAGTATCTATTTTCCCCGATTCTACATCAAAGAAATGCCCGATAGTAACAGCGGCAAGTGCATTGGCGAAGTTGTATTCACCGATTAGCTGTGTCTTCACTTCATGATGCTCACCGTCTTTGCCTGCTTTCCATTCAAAAGTCAGATAAGGTGAGTTGCCCGTAACGTGTCCATTGATGTATAATCCATCTTCACTTCCATAGGAAATCTGGTTCAATCCCCAGGCTATGTTTCTTAGATATAAGTTGTCGTGATGGATGAAGATAGTGGAATCTTTACGTTCACGAAGATAATCATATAGTTCACCTTTGGTTTTGATGACCCCTTCGAAAGAACCGAAACCTTCCAGATGCGCTTTACCTACATTCGTGATAATTCCGTAATCAGGTTCGGCAATGTCCACTAACTCCTTTATGTCACCAGGATGGCTGGCTCCCATTTCTATGATGCCGAGATCATGCTCTGCTTTCAGACGCAACAGGGTGAGAGGGACTCCTATATGATTATTCAAATTTCCTTGCGTATAAAGTATAGTGTATTTTGGGGAAAGAACAGCAGCAATCAGTTCTTTGGTAGTAGTTTTTCCATTAGTCCCTGTGATACCGATGATTCGTGTTCCTATTTGACGGCGATGGTAATTAGCCAGTTCTTGCAGAGTATGCAAACAACTATCTACCAGTATATAATGTGGATCTCCTGCAGGTGCATATTCTACTTCATCTACTATGGCGTAGTTACTTCCTGATTCCAATGCTTTAGTAGCAAAAGCGTTCCCATTGAAATTGTCACCTTTTAGTGCAATGAATAAAGAGCCTTCAGGGCAGTTGCGACTGTCGGTTGTTACACTAGTGCATTCCAGAAATATCTTGTAAAGGGCGGTGATATCCATAACTATCTCCTTTTTGAAACGTTGTTATATTCTATTGTCTAAAAACGTTGCAAAGATAGATATTCTCCGTTACGGTGGTACGTTTATAGTGAAAATGTTTTTTATTCTTTCAAAGGTAAAGTCAGGATAAAGCGGCAGCCAGTTGTATAGGTTGAGTCAATCAGAAGGCTACCTCCCATCTTTTCGGCAATCAAGCGGCTGATGGATAAACCTAATCCTGTGCCGGGGACAAATGAGTCCAATTTGGTGAAACGCTCAAACACAGCTTCTTGCTTATCTGCCGGGATGCCGATACCCGTATCGGTCACACTGAACAGGATTACTTTCTCTTCCTCACGGATATGGTATGTGAGGGTGACACTACCTTCCTGTGTGAACTTTGCCGCATTTTGTAGAAGATTCATTAATATCTGCGAAATACGGTCGGGATTTGTCTGCATGGTGAAGTTTTCACGTTCGGGGGTGAATATCAGTTGCACATCCGGTTTAAGCTTGGAGCGTACTTGGTCTATGCAGGTTTGACAGACGCCTGTGATCTCCGCAATGCTCTGTGCAGGTATCTCCCGCTCACCATCCAGATAGGAAAGGTCGAGCACGTCATTGACGAGTTGCAGAAGGCTGGTACTGTTCTGTTCAATGATATGGGCATATTCTTTAGTGTCATCGTTATCGCTGAAGTAACTGCTGAGAATTTGTGAGAAGCCTACAATGGAATTGAGCGGCGTACGTATTTCGTGACTCATGTTCTGAATGAATTCTGATTTCATGCGGCTGCCGTCTTCTGCTTGCTCTTTAGCGTATTTTAGTTCCTCCTGAGAGCAGAGTAATTCATTGTTTTTTTCGCTGAGTTGCTTTTGCGATATGCGTAGTCGCCCATTGAGGAGATGTTCGCGGTAGAAGATGATAAAGCCGAGACTTAGTAATGCAATCAGGAAAATGATGATACGTTGTTTGTTCGCCAGATCGCGTTGCTGCATTTGTTGTTGCAGTTCACTCTTTTCCAGATTTAGACGCTCTACCCCTAACATAGCGGCGAATTCTCCTGCCGTGATATTTTCATTGCTTATCTGGGCTGAGTCATTTAGAGTATAGTATTTATTATAATATTGGGCAGCTTGGGACAAATCGCCCATTTCATAGTATATTGCAGCCCGATTGAGAATGTCTTCAATATAATTTTTATCATTTTGGTGGTATACGCTGATGATATGATCCTGAACTTCCAGTGCTTTCTCGTATTGTTTGGTTGCTATATAGTATTGTTTCAGGACTCCGGCATATTCTTGCAGATTCTTCTGCACTTCTTTTTTAGCGTTGGATAAGTCTTTGGCTTTTTTTAGGTAGTCCCATGCCTGGGCATTATCGTTAATTAAAAGATAATATTGGGCGAGGCGGACATAATAATAGAATTCCTGTGTGCTGCTATAAATACAGGTAGCGCTTTTGTTGAGGCATTCGAGGGCTTCATCTGTTTTGCCTGTCAGGCTGTAGAGCCCTCCCAACATCGAGTAGGTGGTGGATAAGTTATATTTGTCCAAGCCGTATTCCAGCGTAATTTCTATTTCTTTCTTTTTATTATCGATGGCCAGGCTGTACAGTCTTTTGAGTTGATAAATGCTGCTTAGCACATTGTAGGCATTGGCAATGCCATCCATGTACTGTTCCTGTTCCGCTTCCTGCATCATCTTGTTGGCTTCATATAGTGCTATGTTGTTTTGATGTTGCTTGATGTAGTAGTTGATGAGCCGTTTGCTCCATGCGAAGTAGTAGTATTTAGGCTGATTGGTTTTCTTGGCAAAGTCCTTTACTATTTCTACATAGTGGTTGATACTGTCCGGTTGGTTGTTTTTATAATAATAATAATCGAGTTTATTACATAATGCTACCGCTTGCATACGCTGATCCCCTTGCTCTTCTGCCATAAGGAAAAGAGTATCTGACATTTGCATAACGATAGGAGAACTTACTTCAGCTTTGCAACGCATATAATAGGCATACAATGTACTGTCTACATTATATTCTTTTTGTGTGTCTCTTTGTTGCCCTTGCATTGGAAAACTGCATAAGATGCCGAGACAAAACAAAAAAATGAAAATAGGTAAAGGCGGTTTCTTTGTGTTCATTATTGGTAAAACTCTTTTTGCAAATTTAGCTTTTCTTTATTGGAATAAAAAGTTTTTATGACACTTTTTGGTGTCTATTATGTAGGTAGAGTCAGTATAAAGCGACACCCATCCATATATTGGGCATCAAGTGCAAGATTACCACCCATCCTTTCCATAATGAGACGGCTGAGGGCAAGTCCTAATCCGGTACCTTTTGAAAATGTATCTAATTTGGCGAATCGTTCGAACACAAATTCTTGTTTATCCTGGGGAATGCCAATGCCGGTGTCGGTGATGCAAATCATGATTTGCTTTTGTTTGGGAAGAATGCGCCAGCTAAGTGTAATACCACCTTCTTCTGTAAATTTTGCTGCGTTGTGCAGTAATTGTAATACTACCTGTCCAAGACGTGCTGGGTTTGTATACAGATAGAGTTCGTTCTGTTCAGGTTGATAAGAAAGAACGACTCCGGGTTTAACCAGGCGTTTTGCGCGTTCCATCCATTGTAGACAAAGCTCATTTAGCTCACTCTTTGTGTCGATAGGGATGGTAGTACCACTATCAAGACTGGATAATTCCAATACGTCGTCTACTAATTGAAGCAGATGATTACTGCCTTGCTCGATGATAGTTGTATATTCTTTCGATTCTTCGTCTTCTTCAGAAATCTTGCTACTGAGTATTTGCGAGAAACCAACTATGGAATTGAGTGGTGTACGTATCTCATGGCTCATATTCTGTATGAATTCAGTTTTCATACGGCTGGCACTCTGTTCTGCATCTTTAGCACGGCGTAGAACTTTATTAAGCCGGGTTTCGCGAAAAAACATAATGCCGACAATTACTACTATGATACATAATAGAATGATAATATACCGGCGTGTTTCTAATTGTATTTCTTGATTTTTCTGTATTAACTCTTTGTTTTCCAGGTTAAGATGTTCCATTCCCAAAATGGTTGCGAACTCTCCTACAGCTATATCTTCCTGAGCACTATTCAGTGAATCACTGAGTTCAAAAGCTTTTTCATAACTCTCAATTGCTTTCTGATAGTCCTTTTTAGCAGTATAGATGGACCCACGTGTGCGATATAGTGTAGGGGTGATAAATCCATTTTGACTAAGCTTTTCAAAGGCTTGCTGGAATACATCTAGGGCTTTATCGAATTCACCGGTTTCTATGTAATAATTGGTTTCAATTTCTAGTAGATTAGTGGTGCGCTTAATACGTAATTCTGTATTCTTGCTGAAAAGTTGTGTGGTTTCTTTTAATGTTTCCCGGGCTTTGACCATATCTTTGGTGTGGATGTAATAACGGAGTAGTCCGCATAGATAAGCTCCTTGGTTTAGTTCATTACCTATATACAATTTACTTTCTTCAAGAGCTTCCCAGGCCTTTTCCGGTTCATTGGTACGGAGGTAGCAGTTACTTAATTCAAGATATTTATTTGTCAGATTATACTTATTCAGATTATATTTTAATGTGAGATCTATCAGCTTTTGGGCATATACAGTGGCTTGCTTATAGAGTTCTTTGCTCTGATAGATGCGTAATAGGGCCTGATAGCAATTCTGCATACCATCGATTTCTTCCCGGCTTTCCGATTCTTGCTGCATTTTGTTGGCTTCATAAAGAGCCAGGTTTAATTTCTTTTGTCTTGTATAGTAAGTTATGAGGCGGTTGGCCCAGGCAAAATAATAATATTGGGGCTGATTGGTTTTCCGGGCAAAGTCTTTGATAGTGTTGGTATACAATATCAGGCTGTCCTCTTGGCCTTCAAAGGACGGACTAAAATAGAAATGGTCTGTTTTGCTGGAGATGGCTACTGCCTGCATTCGTATATCACCTTTTTCTTTGGCCATAAGAAAGAGTGTATCAAGCATTTGCATGACAGATGAAGATTTGATTTCTGTCTTGCAATGTTGATAGTACACAAACAATGTACTGTCTACATGATACTTTTCTTGTTCGCTTGTTTCTTGTCCGCAAAGCTGCCACGGAATAAGCAACCAGAAAAAGAGTAAGAAGAGAGAGGATAATCTGCCCATCTTGTATATTTTCATAGTTTACTACTTTTGCCTGTTAGTTGACAATCCTGAGCAAAGTTAATTTGTTTTTTTATATTTTATAGGATTATGCTGACCTTTTTTGTTTACATTTGCAAAGTATAAACGAAAAAGGACTATCCATGGAAACGTTATCTTCTAAATATATCAATGTCAACGGTTCTTTACTCGACCTTTCTGGGCCCTGCGTTATGGGAATATTGAATATTACTCCTGATTCTTTTTATGCCGGTTCACGTATGCAAACTGAAGCTGAAATAGCTGCACGGGCGCAACAGATATTGGATGAGGGTGCCAGGATTATAGATATCGGTGCATACTCTTCCCGACCGAATGCAGAAAACGTTTCTCCCCGTGAAGAGATGGAACGTTTACGCATGGGATTGGAAATCTTGCGCAAGACACAACCCGGAGCAGTTATTTCTGTTGATACTTTCAGAGCGGATGTAGCACGGATGTGTGTGGAGGAATATGGAGTGGCTATAATCAATGATATTGCTGCCGGAGAGATGGATGCGGATATGTTTCGTACAGTGGTCGAGCTGAATGTGCCTTACATTATGATGCATATGCAGGGAACTCCGCAGAATATGCAGCAACATCCGCACTACGATAATCTTCTGAAAGAGGTGTTTTTGTATTTTGCTCAGAAGGTGCAGCAGTTACGTGACCTGGGTATGAAGGATATTATTCTTGATCCTGGTTTCGGTTTCGGTAAGACGGTAGAACATAACTATGAACTTCTGGCGCATCTCGAAGAATTTCGTGTTTTTGAATTGCCTTTGTTGGTAGGTATTTCCCGTAAGTCCATGATCTATCGCTTATTGGGTAACACTCCGCAGGATGCATTGAACGGAACAACGGTACTTGATACTATTTGTCTGTTGAAAGGAGCTGATATTCTCCGGGTACATGATGTACGCGAAGCCGTAGAAACGGTGAAGATTGTGGAGGCAATGCGGAAAAATAGTGATAAGGTGATAGAGTGATAAGTGATATAAGGAAAGTCACTTAGCTCATAATTCATAATTCATAAATCATAATTCTTATGTTTTTTGATATTGGAGTAAAAGATATTATTGACGTTCTTCTGGTTGCATTTCTGCTTTACTATACGTATAAGCTGATGAAAGCTTCCGGTTCCATCAATGTGTTTACGGGTATCCTGATATTCATATTGATCTGGTTGGTGGTGTCACAGGTATTGGAGATGAAACTGCTTGGTTCCATCTTTGACAAGTTGGTGAGTGTAGGAGTAGTAGCACTTATCATCCTCTTCCAGGATGAGATACGGCGCTTTTTGCTGACGCTTGGTTCACACCAGCATGCCAGTGCTTTGGTACGTTTCTTTACTGGGAATAAGAAGGA
Organism: Bacteroides sp. Phil13; assembly: GCF_001940965.1. NCBI lineage: Bacteria > Pseudomonadati > Bacteroidota > Bacteroidia > Bacteroidales > Bacteroidaceae > Bacteroides > Bacteroides sp. Phil13. Next base: position 39,326 of record NZ_MSHA01000086.1, read on the forward strand.
GAGCATGCAGCACGATGAAATCATGCCGGTAGTTATGGCATGTATCAGTATGGGCAAACAGAAAGTAGGGGCTTTGATTGTGATTGAACATAACTTCCCTTTGGATGATGTGGTGCGTACGGGTGAAATTATCAATGCTGATATTAACCAGCGTCTGATAGAGAATATCTTTTTTAAGAACAGCCCTTTGCATGATGGCGCAATGGTGATCAGTAAAGGTCGTATAAAGGCAGCGGGATGCATTTTGCCGGTATCGCATAATCTGGATATACCGAAGGAACTGGGATTGCGCCATCGTGCAGCGATGGGAATTTCTCAGGAATCCGATGCACTTGCTATTATTGTGTCCGAAGAAACCGGGTCCATTTCTGTAGCCTATAAAGGACAATTCCACTTACGTTTGAATGCGGAAGAATTGGAAAGCCTGTTGACAAAAGAAAATTAGTTTCGGGTGTGACAAAATAATACTAAATAACGTCTTATATACTGAAAAACAGAACTTATATAAAGAACATATTATTAGCAATCTTAAAAAAAAGAAAGATGGATAGACGGAATTTCTTACGGATGGGGAGTCTGGCAGTATTAGGTTCGCTGGCTGCTCCGTCGCTTGCCTTGCCTGATACGGTACGGGGAGCTTTGGGAGGCACGGATAACAAATCTGCTGTAGCTGCGGCTATGAACCATTTCGGTGTAACGGAGGCAGACCTGAAGAAGGTGCTGACTGCTGCACTTGAAAAAGGTGGGGATTATGCGGACCTTTATTTTGAACACTCTTTTAATAATGCTGTAGCCCTGATGGACGGCAAAGTGAACAATTGCAGTTCAAATATAGACTTCGGTATGGGTGTCCGTGTATTAGCCGGTGACCAAAGCGGTTATGCTTATGTGGAAGGTGTGACGTTGGAAGAAATGTTGCGTGCCGCACGTACGGCTGCCCGCATTGCTTCTTCCGGTAAGGCAGGAAAACCTGTTGCATTTAAGGAGAAGACGATTGAAAGAGACCGTTATTCTGTAGTTACTCCTTGGGAAGAAGTGAGTCTGAAAGAGAAAATGCCTTATCTGCAAAAACTGAATGATAAAGTCTTTGCGTTGGACAATCGTGTACGTAAGGTGCAGGCTTCTTTGAGCGACAACACAACACATGTGCTGTTTTGTAATTCAGAAGGTGTGACTTACTATGATTATCGTCCGATGGTATCCTATATGGCTTTCTGTATTATGGAAGAGAACGGACGTATGGAAAATAACTATGCCACTCGTTCCTATCGTAAAGGTTTTGAATTTATGACGGATGATATCATCGAAGTGATAGCTCGCGAAGTTGTAGACAATACAGCAATTATGTTTAAAGCCATTAAGCCTAAAGGTGGTGAACTCCCTGTGGTGATGGCATCCGGCGGTTCGGGTATTTTGTTGCACGAAGCTATCGGACATGCGTTTGAAGCTGATTTCAACCGTAAGAATGTTTCTATCTTTGCCGATCAGTTGAACAAGAAAGTATGTAATGAACATATCAGTGTGGTAGATGACGGTACGATTCCTTTCAATCGTGGTTCTGTAAACTTCGATGATGAAGGTATAGAAGGACAGAAGACTTATATCGTGAAGGATGGTGTATTGACTAGTTACCTGCACGACCGTATCAGTTCTAAACACTACGGTGTGGCTCCTACCGGAAACGGACGCCGCGATACTTTCCGTAATGTACCTATTCCTCGTATGCGTGCTACGTATATGGAAGCCGGAGATATGAAGGAAGAAGATATCATCTCTACTGTAAAGAATGGTATTTATGCACAACAATTCACCAATGGACAGGTGCAGATTGGTGCAGGTGACTTTACGTTCTTCGTAAAATTCGGTTATATGATTGAAGACGGTAAGCTGACGCAACCTATCAAAGATATCAATATTATCGGTAACGGACCCAAAGCATTGGCAGACATCACGATGGTGGCAAGCAATGACCAGATCGATAACGGTACGTGGACATGCGGTAAGGACGGACAGTCTTGTCCGGTGACCTGCGGTATGCCTTCGGCCTTAGTAAGTAAATTAACTGTAGGAGGAGAAAACTGATGATAACAGATAATAATAAAAAACTGGCTCAATGGGCGATGGATTTCGCTCTGAAGAATGGTTGCCAGGCAGCCAAAGTTGTATTGTATGCCAATTCAAACACTTCTTTTGAATTGCGCGATGCTAAGATGGATCGTCTGCAACAGGCTTCTGAAAGTGGCATGGGAATCAACGTGTATGTAGACGGACGTTACGGTAATTATTCTACCAATCGTCTGGATAAGAAAGAACTTGAAACATTTATCAAGAATGGTATTGAGTCTACCCGTTATCTGGCTCCGGATGAATTCCGTGTATTGGCAGATCCTGCCCGCTATTATACAGGTGGGAAACCCGATTTGCAGATGTTCGATGATAAGATCTTTGGCATCAATCCGGATGATAAAGTAGCTTTGGCCCGTGCTGCCGCCGGAGAAGTTATGGGTAAGAATGACCGTATCATCTCAGTAGAGACCTCATACAGTGATGGTGAAAATGCTTCTTATCGCCTGATGAGTAACGGCTTTGAGGGTGAGTCCAAATCAACCTGGTATTCAGTTTCTGCCAGTGTAGCCATCAAAGGTGAGGGTGAAGCCCGTCCGTCTGATTATTGGTATGGAAGCTCCTTGTTCTATGATAAATTGCCTAAAACAGATATCGGTTCAGTAGCACTGGAACGTGTATTGCGTAAATTGGGACAGAAGAAAGCTAAGTCTGGTAAATACACAATGGTGGTTGATCCGATAAATTCGGGACGTATGTTGAGTCCAGTATTGAGTGCTCTTTATGGTTCCTCTTTGCAGCAAAAGAACTCTTTCCTGATTGATAAACTGGATCAGAAAGTATTCTCTGATAAGCTGACTGTAATGGATGATCCGCATGTGATAGGTGCCAATGGTTCGCGTTATTTCGACAACGAAGGTGTGGCAACGGAACATCGTCCGATCTTTGAGAATGGTGTGTTGAAGACTTACTTCTTTGATACTTATAATGCCAAGAAGATGGGGGTAGCTCCTACTATTAGCGGTCCGTCACGTCTGGTACTTACTCCGGGTGATAAAGATCTTAATGGTTTGATTGCTGATGTAGCCAATGGTATCCTTGTTACCGGTTTGAATGGTGGTAACAGCAATAGCAACACAGGTGACTTCTCTTACGGTATCGAAGGATTCCTCATAGAGAACGGTAAATTGACGCAACCTGTCAATGAAATGAATGTTACCGGAAACTTCCTGACGTTGTGGAATTCGTTGGCGGCTATCGGTAATGATGCCCGTACAGATCGTAGCTGGCTGGTTCCTTCATTAGTGTTTGAAGGAGTTGACTTCAGTGGACTTTAAGAGATTCTAAATAAAAGAAATCCCGCTTTTCTATGATGTTTGTCACGGAAGAGCGGGATTGATTAATAATAATATAGGTATGAAAGCAATTGACTGGATAAATCATCTGAATATGAGTCGCCATCCTGAAGGTGGATACTACAAAGAAATATTTCGTTCCGAAAAACTGATTGATAACGATAAATCAGCCATGACCTCCATTTATTACCTGTTGGAAAATGAAGACAAATCAGCTTTCCACAGACTGACTTCCCCCGAAGTGTGGTACTACCACGCGGGATATCCCCTGATGTTACATGTGATCCATCCCGATGGTAGATTGGTTACTCACTTGATGACTGCTGACTTTTCGGGCGAACAGCAGGTTGCCATCGAACCCGGATGTTGGTTTGCTGCCGAATTGCCTTCGCATTTCGGATATGCACTGGTTAGTTGTGCCGTTGCTCCCGGTTTTACCTTCGATGATTTTGAGTTGGGTACGTTCGATCGTTTATCGAAACTTTACCCGGATCATGAAGATTTGCTAAAACGGTTGTGTCAATAAAGAATTTATGGAAGAAAGTATCATGCTTCTTTGATAATATCCAGTACCTTTATTGCTGCCGGAAAACCGATATAAGGCATACATTGTATGACAGCGGCAGTCAGCATTTCCTTACTGTTACCTACTTTCAGATTGGCCTGGAGGTGTGATTGGAGTTGGAGCTCTGCACCAATTACAGTCAGCACGCAGAAAGTTAACAATTCACGCGTTTGGGTATTTAGTCCGCTTCGGGTTTGGAAATCTCCGAAGTGAACTTCAGTCAGGAAACGTGCTACGTCGGCTCCCATGCCGCCCGGAACATCTTTTAGAAATTCCTTCATGGCCTCTCCGTAAAGTGGCTTTTGAATAGCAAGGCCTTTTTCCAAACGATTTTTTTCCGTCACAGTCTCCTGTTTTTCCAAAGGTAACTTGATGCCTCTTTCCGTAAATGTGGAGTTTATTGCACTTAATGCATTCAATACTTTTGGGAAACCGATAATGGGAGCGCATTGATAGATAGCCTCGCGCAGTTCTATAGGAGTTATCCCTACGTTTAGTGCAGCTCCGGCATGACTCTTTAGCTGTGGCAGTTGCTGCATGGCGGCTAATGATACGCAAGTAATCATCTCACGCGTTTTCATATCCAGATCCCCCGTCCTGAACACTTCTCCAAATATATATTTCTGAAGTATATTCATCATTTCCGGATCTGTACCTTCTCCGGTTAAAGCTTCTCCACCGAATAGTTGGGTGTAGTTCTTTTTACATAATTCAATTCTATTCTCATCCTTTTCATTCTTACTGCTTCTGTCTTTTACAGCTTCCGCATATTCTTCATCATTCACCACCTCAAGCCAGGTATTCTGATTCGTTTGCGGATTGCACGCTATGGCAAGGTGTGAGAACCAGCTATTGGGTGCGGCGCCGTGCCAATGTTCTACGTTAGGAGCGATTTCTACTACATCACCGGACAACAGACGGCGTGCAGCCTTTCCGCGTTCCTGATAATAGCCTATACCACCTACGGCAATTAGTAGTTGCCCGCCTGTGTGACTGTGCCAGTTGTTACGGCAACCGGGCTCAAACGTAACGTTGGATATCGGGACATTCAATTCTTTACTGGTAGTCAAAGGTGCCAGCCAGGATTTACCTGTAAAATACTGTGCGTAGCCAGTATTCTCTTCCCCTACTGGGAAATCACTGATTTTTGGAACTTCTGTTTTCATATCTTGTGCGTTTATATTGCCTGTACCGATTAAAACAACCGTTATGGCAATGATTATTCTTTTCAGATTCATAATGTTTTGTTTTTATGATGATAGGTTCTATTGTTTATTAAATCCATATTTATGGGATTCTGCATTCGCTTCATTTACAATGCAAAATTACCGAAGATATTCCGTAAACGTTGTATACAGATTACAGATAAAAGTAACTAAATTACTGTTTTCACCGGTTGGCGGGATTAGTTTATAACCGTGCGGTTATGAGTTAAATGGGGATTTATCATTTCCTTCCTTTCTTTTCGGAAATGAATTAGTACTACTAATGGCTTTAGATAATTGCTTGATTATCAATAGATAGTATTTACAAGCTATTTCCCTTGCGATGTAAAAGCATTTACCGCCGTATGTAACGACCTTTACCGCTTATTGTAACGCTCTTTACCTCGGCATGTAACGACCTTTACCTCAGCATGTAAATGGAGTTACTGTGTGGGGTTAACAAAGTTACCATTTGGGGTAATGTCAGTTTAGCATTAAACTCATGTATGCTTGTTCCGAAGCAAATACTTTTTCTGTTAATTGCCCGATTGTTAATTGCTCATGTGCGCCCGGAAGCCGTCTGTGACTATACATACATTTCCCTTTATTCAGGTAATAATAACCATTGTTGGCTGAAAGTTCGTTGTCAATGAGATCAATGTTCATTTCTTCCTCGGGATGTGCGGCTGCATAAAGTTGCAGTACAGGTTTGGCCTGAATGATGCGTATCATACCCAGATCAAAAGAGGATTGATCTTTTATGGGAGGCATGATGATATCGAGGGTTTCGGTATGCATGTTCTGGCAAATGCGAGTAAGTAACGAATGTTCTGCTTCGGGAGTATCTGCAAGTAATTCCTTTATATAGAGCTTGGAAGCTTCTTCATCGGGATAGACAATGGCAAGAGCGGCAATTCCAGATTCATCCGAAAGGGTGAAAATGCACCCACAACTCAGATTGAGGTCGGCCAGTATGACGTAGAAGTCTGTCTTTGTATGTTGCAGGCAGCAAGGGCGTTCCTGCATTTTGCGATTCAGATATTGGTAGACATCTTCATCATAGTCTGTGTAAGCCTGAAAGCACCAACCAGTCTCGGCAGATGAAGTGAGAGAAGGAGCATCCGTTTCATCTGTTGGCAAATGAAAAGTGCGTTTACCGTAACGGAAAGCCGTTGCATAACCTACGCGTGCATAGTAACCGAATAACCAGGGTTCGGCAGGAATAAGGGTAGTAAATGCGATATCATTACGATACATGCGCCCGAATGCTTGCGATAGCAATTCTCGCATAACGCCCCGGCTACGGTAGTCGGGGTGAGTGCAAGCTCCCGAAATATATGCAGTCGGTATACTATTACCATGAAAAGTGATCGGATAGGGAAGCATCTGTAAGGCGGCAATGACTTCATCACCACTTTCGATGGCAACATTCACTTCGCTGTTGTAGCGAAGGTTAAAGTACATATTCACAAACTCGTCATTGTCGTTAAAACAAAGCTTCCACAGCTTCTTTACCTTTTCACGCATTATTTCTATCTCCTATTCAGATGCTTACTATCTTTATTGATTATTTATTACTTGCTATTAACTACTTAAAAGAATCTTACCATTTCACCGGATCTACAGGGGTATCTTTCAGGCAAGCCATATATTTCTCCAGGACAATCACTGGCTGGTAGGATAGTTTGGCTTTGCGCAGACCTTCGATGCCCAAATCTTCTTCCCGGTTGATATAAGTATATTGCTCGGGGATATGGTTGGCGAATTCATAATTTATCATGGTGTAGGCACCATCAATCGTAGTGTCTGCTTTTTCTACATGTACGCCGAAAGTATCCTGGTTGATGGGCATACCGAAAGTGAAAGCTACAATTTTACCATCTACATGAAGAATACCTCCTGTCAGGCCAAGGGCATCGAAGTTATGCAGTGCATAGATAAGGGCGCGACGTTCGTTACCCGTACCTTCGTGCTGGTCGCAGTTGTTCACTTTGCACCATTCGGCTTCCAGATCGAGACATTCCTGTATACGGTTGGAAGTGAGAGGAACATATTCATAATTAGTATAGGTCCGGCGGAATTTATTGAGGTGGTTCCGTTTAGCTTGGAATTTCTTACCCGCCAATGTGGCAAGATCGGTCCGAAGATACAGGTAATCGGCATAATCTCTGTCCGCTTCGAAATGAAACTTATCAGGCATTATGGCTTCCAAGTCAGCGCGCATGCCTGCGCATACTCCGAGCATACAGAAGCGTTCACCTTCACGGTTGGCATCTTCTATCATATCCTCCAGCACTTTCTTTAAGTCTCCGTTCCCGACTGGCATCATATATACCAATTTTTCTCCTGCCCAGAATTTCAGTATCAGGAAACCGTCCTGTACTGCAAACTTGGTGTCGTAAAGGAAACGCCAACTACAGAGATTGGAGAATGAAAGGTCACAGTTGCGTCGAGGACTATGCTGTGTATAAGATGTAATGAGCTCTTTATCTTTAAGTTCGATGTCTTTAAATGATATCATATCGTCGTTTTCGTTAGTTTGAATATAAAGAATAACAAAGATAAGGAGAAATTGTTATAGCAACCCTAATAATCGCAAAATAGTCGGCGTAAGTAGAGCGGTGAAAATTCCATTCAGTGTAAGTCCAAGACTGGCGTAAGCTCCGTATTTGCTACTGATATCCATGGCGGTGGAAGTTCCCACGGCATGGGCGGCAGCTCCCAAGGATAATCCTTGGGCAATAGGACTCTTAATACGCGTAAGTTTCAGGGTTTTTATTCCGACAATACTACCCAGTAAACCGACGCAAACCACTACGGCAGCCGTTAGTGCTGGAATGCCGCCTAATGTATCTGCTACTTCCATGGCAATAGGGGTAGTAACAGATTTAGGTGCCAATGAATAAATAATCTCCTGCGGTGCTCCCATCAGTTTGGCAATCACCACTACGGAAACTACCCCGATGATACAACCCGCCAATTGTGAAAGCAGGATCGGGACCAATTGTTTCTTTATGGCCTCCAATTGTAGATATAGGGGTACGCCAAGAGCTACTACTGCCGGTTTCAGCCAGAACTCAATGAGGTATCCGCCTTTGTTGTAGGTTTCGTAGTTGATATGCGCCATTTTCAGAAAGATAATCAGGATGGCGATAGTCAACAAAATGGGGTTAAGCAATAAAATACCAGTTTTCTTTTGCAACAGTTTTGAAAAGAAAAACACGCCGAAAGTAACGGCTAACAAGAAGAATTCGTTGTCTAAGTAACTCATTTGATTTTGCGTGCTAATTGATGAACCCACCCTGTAACGATTAAAACCAACAGGGTACTAACTAAAGAAGCAATCACTATCGGCCAGAATTGGGCAGCGATAATATCAAAATAAAGCATGAGAGCTACACCGGGAGGAACAAAGAAGAATCCCAAATTAGCAACCAGAAAGTCGGACAATCCCTGCACCCATTGCAGTTTAATCCAACCCAATTTCAGGAAAAGGGTGAGCAACAGCATACCTATGATGCTGGACGGAAGCTTGATATCCGTAAGAAAAACAACCAATTCACCCAAAGCCAGGCATCCGAAAAGGATGGCGCATTGACGAATCATACTACTATTACCTATTTATTATTATTAAATTCAACTCTCTTTGGGCAATAACCTTCTTAATAACTGACCAAAAGTTGAATTGTTTACTGAAAACGCTGCAAAGTTAGGTGTTTTGCAGATTGGCTGTCACAGTTTCCTGCGATATTTCTTTCTATTTGTACATTTTGTGCCAGGTTAGTGTTAAATATTATAATAATTGCGGTTTGGAACACAAAAATGCCCCGAATTGCAATGTTGATATTGCAAAATTGTGTACTTTTGCGGCGTGAATAACACATCTACCGAATTTTTATACACAATTTATATATATGCAGAGATTAATTAATGAAATCGTTGAGCGCGCGAAAGCTGACCGCCAACGTATTGTTCTTCCTGAAGGAACGGAAGAACGTACTTTGAAAGCTGCCAATCAAATTTTGACAGATGGAGTTGCTGACTTGATTCTTCTGGGTAATCCGGACGAAATCAACGCTTGTGCAACAGAATGGGGACTTGGAAACATCAGTAAGGCTACTATTATTGATCCGGAGAATCATCCGAAGAAAGAAGAGTATGCACAATTGTTGTGTGAACTTCGCAAGAAAAAAGGTATGACTATCGAAGAGGCCCGTAAGTTGGTACTTAACCCACTTTATTTGGGCTGTCTGATTATTAAGAATGGTGATGCTGACGGTCAATTGGCAGGTGCACGCAATACGACGGGCGATGTACTGCGCCCGGCATTGCAAATCATTAAGACAACTCCGGGCATCACTTGTGTATCCGGTGCAATGCTGTTGCTGACGCACGCTCCCGAATATGGAAAGAATGGTATTTTGGTGATGGGTGATGTAGCTGTTACACCGGTTCCGGATGCGGAACAACTGGCGCAGATTGCGGTTTGTACCGCTCGCACTGCTAAGTCAGTGGTAGGTATGGAACCTAAAGTAGCGATGTTGAGCTTTTCAACTAAAGGTTCTGCTAAACATGAGGTTGTGGATAAAGTAATTGAAGCTGTGAGAATTGCTCATGAAATGGCTCCTGACTTGGCTCTAGACGGTGAGTTGCAGGCTGATGCTGCATTGGTTCCTGAAGTAGGTGCCAGTAAAGCTCCGGGCTCTCCGATTGCAGGAAACGCAAATGTGCTGATTGTGCCGAGCCTTGAAGTAGGTAATATTTCTTATAAATTGGTACAACGTTTAGGTCATGCAGATGCAGTAGGTCCGATTTTGCAAGGTATTGCCCGCCCGGTGAACGACTTGTCACGCGGTTGCTCCATTGAAGATATTTATCGCATGATTGCCATCACTGCCAACCAGGCTATTGGAGCCAAAGAATAAAATAACTATTAAATCTGAATATATAAAATGAAAGTCTTAGTATTAAACTGCGGTAGTTCGTCCATCAAATATAAATTGTTTGATATGGATCATAAAGAAGTGATCGCACAGGGTGGTATCGAAAAAATTGGCCTGCAAGGTTCTTTCCTGAAATTTACTTTGCCTAACGGTGAAAAGAAAGTTCTGGAAAAAGATATTCCCGAACATACCGTAGGGGTAGAATTTATTCTGGATACATTGACCAGTCCTGAATATGGTGCTATCAAGTCTTTGAATGAAATTAACGCAGTAGGTCACCGTATGGTGCATGGGGGGGAGAAATTCAGTGAATCTGTATTACTGACGCAGGAAGTACTGGATGCTTTTACCGCTTGCAACGATTTGGCTCCGCTTCACAATCCTGCTAACCTGAAAGGTGTAAACGCTATCTCTGCTATATTGCCCAACGTACCGCAAATTGGTGTATTCGATACTGCATTCCACCAGACTATGCCTGATTATGCTTATTTGTATGCTATTCCTTACGAATTGTATAAGAAGTATGGCGTACGTCGTTATGGTTTCCACGGAACTTCTCACCGTTACGTTTCACAACGTGTGTGTGAATTTCTGGGTGTGAACCCTGAAGGAAAGAAGATTATTACTTGTCATATTGGCAACGGTGGTTCTATCACTGCTGTAAAAGATGGTAAGAGTATTGATACCAGTATGGGCTTGACTCCGCTGGAAGGCTTGATGATGGGTACACGTAGCGGTGACATTGATGCTGGTGCCGTAACTTTCATTATGGAAAAGGAGAACCTGACTGCTGCCGGTGTATCTGACCTGTTGAACAAGAAGAGTGGTGTAAAAGGTATCTTTGGAGTATCCAGTGATATGCGCGAGTTGGAAGCTGCTGTTGCTGCCGGTAACAATAAAATGGCCGACCTGACTGAAAATATGTATTTTTACCGTATTAAGAAGTATATCGGTGCTTATGCTGCTGCTTTGGGTGGCGTGGACATTATAGTGTTTACAGGTGGTGTAGGCGAAAATCAGGCTTCTTGTCGTTCAGGTGCATGCGAAGGTCTGGAATACATGGGTGTGAAACTGGATCTGGAAAAGAATAAGGTTCGTGGAGAAGAAGCGGTGATTTCTGCTGACGACTCTAAAGTGAAAGTTGTAGTTATCCCAACTGACGAAGAACTGATGATTGCCTCGGATACTATGGCTATCTTAAATAAGAAATAATCCTTGAAAAGTTAATAATCTCGCAATCGCGATGTAACAATGAAGCCGGAAGCAATGCGGATTGCCTTCCGGCTTTATTTTTTAACAGTATCTGCTCCAAGCACTGGCTTAAAATCCTTATCTTTGCTTGTCTCTTAAGAGAAAGCGACATTTATTCAAACTACTTTAAATATACCAATTTATGAAAAGATTCATGTATTTATTGTTCTTTGTCCTGTTGGCAGGTGTGACGTATGCCCAACAGGCAAAGTATGTATTTTATTTCATCGGTGATGGAATGGGAGTGAACCAGGTGAACGGTACGGAAATGTATCTGGCTGAACAGGAAGGACGCATTGGTGTGACACCGTTGTTGTTTACTCAGTTCCCGGCTGTGGGTGTTGCCACAACTTTCTCTGCAACCAACTCTGTAACGGACTCTTCTGCTGCCGGAACTGCTTTGGCTACCGGAGTGAAGACGTATAACGGTGCTATCGGTATGGATGACCAGAAGAATGTGATTCAGACTGTTGCCGAGAGAGCTAAGAAAGCCGGGAAGAAAGTTGGTGTAACTACCAGTGTCAGTGTGGATCATGCTACCCCTGCTGCTTTCTATGCGCATCAGCCTAATCGTAATATGTATTACGAGATTGCTCTTGACTTGCCGAAGGCTAACTTTGATTTCTATGCAGGTGGTGGTTTCCTGAAGCCAACTACTACGGCTGACAAGAAAGAAGCTCCAAGCATTTTCCCCATCATTGAGGAAGCCGGTTATACGATTGCAAAAGGTGTAGACGATTTTAAAGCTAAAGCTGCTCAGGCTGATAAGATGGTGCTGATTCAGAAAGATGATGCCAACCCTTCTTGCCTGCCTTATTCTATTGACCGCAAAGATGGCGACTTGACTCTTGCTGAGATTACTGAAAGCGCTATTTCTTTTTTGACTAAAGGTAAGAATAAAGGTTTCTTCCTGATGGTAGAAGGTGGAAAGATAGACTGGTCTTGCCATTCAAATGACCCTGCTACTACTTTCGAAGAAGTGATAGATATGGACAATGCTATCAAAGTTGCGTATGAGTTTTATAAGAAGCATCCCAAAGAAACTTTGATTGTGGTAACGGCAGACCATGAAACTGGTGGTTTAGGATTGGGTACAGGTAAGTATGAATTGCATTTGAAAGCCTTGAAGAATCAAAAACAATCTCAGGATTTACTTTCTGTTGCTATCACTGATTTGCGTAAGGCAAAAGGACATGATGTTACTTGGGAAGATGCCAAAGCACTGTTAACAGAAAAGATGGGCTTTTGGAAAGAGTTGCCTTTGACTTGGGAGCAGGAAAAGCTGTTGCGTGATGAGTTTGAACAGTCGTTTGTAAAGAACAAGGTCGTGTTCGAAGAAACTCTTTACTCGAAGACTGAGCCGCTGGCTGCTTCTGCAAGAAAAGTAATGAGCCAGATTGCTATGGTAGGTTGGACAAGCGGCAGCCATACAGCAGGATATGTACCTGTATATGCGGTGGGTGCAGGCTCTAAGGAATTTGCTGGCAAATATGATAATACGGAAATTCCGAAGCGTATAGCAAAGGTTGCGGGATATAAATAATCAGATATTGATTTGTTTCAGGCGCGGATTAAGCGGATGATACGGATTACGCAATCCGTATCCGCATAATCCGCGCTTGTAGTATAATAACGTGCTGCTACTTCTACACTCATATTAGCTGTTATTACTTTAAGTCTTCCTTGACTATTTCGTCCATTTCTTCGAGACGTTTCTTTCGCTCTTTTGCAGACTTTACTTTCTGATCCTTGTACCCAAGATCTGTATGCTCAGAGACCTCTTCACTGAATTCCTCGAATTCATCCTTTGCCGGACGACCATGCGGGTCGATATTCTCTTCGGCAATTGCATTATTCCTATAAATCAAATCATCCATAACTGTATATTTTTAATGGTTTATGGATATACTACAAGATTAAAATGAAAAGGTTTCGTTTATTTCCTTTTTCTTGGGGACATTTACAGAAGATTAAATAGACGAAGCATCTGTTTACAGTGCTGGGAGCAGGTATTTCCAGATTAAATCCAGTTCCGCCTGCATATCTCCGATATGCGCTGTTACGGCAATAACGGCATCTTTTTCAGGAATTATGAGAATGTATTGTCCGTCTGCTCCATCAGCGCGGTAGGCATTGTGGCGGCAACGCCACATTTGATAACCATAACCTTGCATCCAGTCGTTCGTATTCTCACTAATCTTTGATTTCTTGGCTGCTTCGGGATCCATTCCTGCCGGGAAAGAAGCAACCTGTTTGGCAGATGCCTCGGCAATCCATTCCTCCGGTAACACTTGCTGTCCATCCCATTTTCCTTTTTGCAGGAAGAGTTGGCCCATCTTGGCAAGGTCCTCAGTTTTGAGATACAAACCCCAGCCACCGCAATTGATGCCTTCCGGGCTTTCCTGCCATTTCACATTGACAATCCCCAGTGGACGAAACAGGCGAGGGTATAGGTAGTCCACTAACTTTTCTCCAGTTACTTTCTGTACGATGGCAGAGAGCATATAAGTACCAGGACTGTTGTATGCAAAGAATGTTCCTGGTTTATGATCTACGGGATAGGCAAGAAATTGTTCCACCCAACCTTTATCTGCATTTCTTGCTGCTCGTTCATTACTCCTGAGATCACCGTCATGTCCGCAAGTCATAGTTAGTAAGTCGTGGATAGTCATGGCTTCTAGGTTCTCACTTATATTTGCAGGCAGCTGATCCGGGAAGAAGGAAATTACTTTATCCGTTAGTTTTAGTTTGCCTTCGGCTATTGCAAATCCTATGGCTGAGGCTGTGAAAGTCTTGCTGACAGAGTTTAGTACATGGGGCTCGTCTTCTTTTCCTTCGCTCATCCATTTTTCTGCAAGTACATTGCCATGCTGTACAATCATGATGCTATGCAGGTCTTGGCCGGCATTCTTCACCGCTTCCAGGTATTTTTCCATTGCTTTCTCCAGTTTCTTGGAGGGAGTGCTACGGGGCAGTCCTTTGGTGAGTTGATTGATAGAAATCAGCTTGATGCCTTTCTCCTCGATGACTTGTTTTATACGCGGACTGGTAAGTAAGTCTGTGACGCCTTGCCGATCGAGTGCTACCTGTTCGTAGCCGATATGAAAGACGGTTTTCATCTCCTCATTGTCCAGTGCCGGATGATCGAGGAACAGATATCGTTTGCCTGCTTCCAGCTTATTCAGGGAACGTATGAAGCTTTCTTCCTTTTCGGCAGAGGTCCGGCTCGGACCGTCATAACCAATGTAAGTGAACTGATAATCTTGTGGTGAATCCATGCGATCAATGGAAGGAAGATTGTATTCTTTTGCCAGGCGTAGCACCAGTTCATTCACTTCTTTAGTGAATCCGGTGGACAGCATGTGCCCCGTCATATGGCTGAGTTGGGGAATGTTTCTCAGTGCCATCTCAATCTGTGCGCGAAACTCCTGTTCTACCTCTTTTATATCCCATTTATTTTCCATAACCGATTGTCCCGGATAGGCGGGATTGGGTCCCATCATCGGATAAAAGTATCCGTTCTCATCCGTCAGGCTGGGGCAATGGGTTAAGGGACGCCATTTTACATTTTCCCATTCACTGGTAATCACTAAATGTAAACCGGCATCCAATCCCGGGTTCTCTTTTAGCAGACGGACTGCTTCCGGATACCAGGCGGCTACGGGCATTACTTCTACAGAACGGGCGATACCCGACTGGTAGGTTTCAATACAGGCTTCATTGACAGAATGGAATGCTCCGAGGTCATCAATGCGGATGGCAAGGGAAGGAGCGGACTGTCCCCATGCCGAAAGAGTGCCTGCGATAAGTAAACATCCGGCAAAGAGATATTTGTGACTTAAAAGGTTCATATCAGATCAAACGGTTGGTTGGCACTTTAAGGTTGCCGGGGGAGGATTATAGTTTGGTTTCTCCTTCGATAAAATTTTCAAGGAAAAGGTTCTCACCATCGAAAACGGCATAAGAGAAATAATTAATCCAGTCTCCCAGTATGGTGATACGGGCGGTAGCGCTCAGCATCAGATCCAGTTCGATGTGACGGTGTCCGTAGATAAAGTAATTAATATTCGGATGGCTTTTCAGATACTCTTTGGTGTAGAGTATCAGGAATTCTTTGTCTTCACCCATATACTCGGGCTCTTTGCCGTCAATGCGTTTCAAGCGACTTTGCTTGGCCCAGTTCAGTCCCAATTCCATACTCCAACGGGGATGTATGGCAGAAAAAAGAACTTGTAGAAACTCGTTGTGAAACATGGAACGCAGGAACTTGAATTTCTTGTCAGGATCGCCCAAACCATCACCGTGGGCGAGGTAGAACTCCTTACCGTATATTTCCGTTGTAAGCGGTTCGCGATGCATAATGACACCGCACTCTTTAGTCAGATAGTCTCCGCACCAAATGTCATGGTTTCCTGTGAAGAAGTGTACTTCCACTCCTATATCCGTCAGTTCGGATAGTTTGCCCAGGAAACGGGTATAGCCTTTCGGCACAACGGTCTTGAATTCATACCAAAAGTCGAACATATCGCCCAGCAAATACACGGCAGAAGCTTTGTACTTGATACTGTCGAGGAAGTTGACGAGGCGTCGTTCTTGTGTGCGCCCGTGTTCGATGGCACGTGAGCCGAGGTGTGCATCCGAAAGGAAATATACATTCTTCATAACCGTGCTATTCTGCTTGTTACTAATTGCTTACTACTTGAGTACTTATAAAAATCCCAATTCCAACTTGGCTTCTTCACTCATCATATCCTTGTCCCATTCCGGTTCGAATACCAGATTGATGGTGGCAGCAGTGACACCGTCCACTGATTCCACTTTTTGGCGCACGTCTTCCATTATAAAGTCGGCTGCCGGGCAGTTGGGAGCTGTCAGGGTCATGTCAATGTTAACTTCTCCGCTGTCGGAGACATCTATTTTATAGATAAGTCCCAGATCGTACACGTTTACCGGAATTTCCGGGTCGAATACGGTTTTGAGCATCGCCACTATTTTTTCTTCTATTTCAAACTTGGTCATATTCGTATTATTTTAGTTAGGCAAAGATAGTTGAAACCGAAAACAGAAGCAAATTTATTTGCATTATGCTGAGCACAGACTATCTTCTTAAAGCAAAGCTAAAGAAATAAATTGAAACTACAAAGGAACGGGTTTTGAAAAAGCCTGTTATAGATACTCAGCAAACAGATTATTAAAGCCTTTCCCATCAAACATTACTCCCTTTCATTTGCATCCTTTATTGTGCTGATGTAAAAGATGCTTCTCTCAAATCATTCCTTCATCGTTAAAACTATAATATACTCCGTCTGTTACAATAACATGGTCGATGAGACGGATGTTCATGGTTTGGGCTCCTTTCTGGACAAGTTGCGTCAGACGTTGGTCGTCTGTACTGGGGCGAGGGTTGCCCGAAGGATGGTTGTGTATCAGGGCTATTTGTGTGGCACGCTGCATTAAAGCTTCACGCAGGATGCTGCGTACATCAGCAGTAGTCTGGTCGATACCACCTCGGCTGATGCGGGATTTGTCGATGACGCGGGAGGCTTGGTTGAGGAGTAAAACCCAGAACTCTTCGTGTGCCAGGTCGCAGAGAAGCGGGTGGAAGATTTCGTAGATGTCTTTGGAAGAGCGGATGATGGTGCGTTCCGGACGCTCTTGTAGTTTGCGACGTTTGCCCAGTTCCAGTGCTGCCATGATGGTGATACTTTTGGCAGGACCGAAGCCTTTGAAACGGGAGAAGTCCTGTACTTCCCATTTACCCAATTGGTTCAGGTCGTTACTGCAGGCGGAAAGTACTCGTTGCATAAGTGATACTGCGCTTTCTTCTGTGTTTCCCGAACCGATAAGGATGGCAAGCAATTCGGCATCGCTTAAGGCTTCTGCACCTTTCAGCATCATCTTTTCTCGCGGGCGGTCTTCTTCCGCCCACTGGTTGATAGTTAGTTTTTCCATGTTGATTGTGAATCGCTAATCACTTATAAAAGTTCTTTTTGAAAGCTTCGAATTCATCTTTGCCAAGTATACAGCGGTTCCACCAGGCTCTCCAGAATCCCGTGCCATATCCGATAAGTTGGATAAAGGAGGCTGCAATGGAATAGATGCCGATGCGCAGGCTTCGGTTCTGGATAGAAGAATCCGCACATACCAGTAGCGCATATAAAACGATGGGCGTCAGGCTGTAAGGACAGAAAGGACTACCAAATAATAGTATAGCTACTCCCAATGTGAATGCGGCGGGCAAGAGATGAACAACTTTCAAAGACTCCGGATATTTCTTATACAGATTGATCCGTGCAATCCCTGAATTGTGCACTTGTTTGAAGAACTTCTTTAAGTCTGTGCGGCGTTTATGATACACCCATGCGTCAGGAAACAGCCGGCAGCGATAACCGCCTTTGAATATGCGGATACTGAAGTCTATATCTTCTCCGAAACGCATTTTAGAGAATCCCCCCAATGCGGCATATACATCTCGCTTGACACCCATATTGAAGCTGCGTGGATAGAATTTATCCATTTTCTTTTTTCCTCCCCGGATGCCTCCGGTAGTGAAGAAGGAAGTCATGGAGTAGTTGATAGCTTTTTGTATATCCGTAAAAGACTCATGTGCCCGGTCCGGTCCGCCGAAGGCATCGGCAGGGTTAATCTGCAGTTCTTTCTCGATGGCGGCAAGATAGCCTTTGGGCAGGATGCAGTCAGAATCTAAAATGATCAGATACTCTCCGGTACTCCGTTCGGCACCGTAGTTGCGGGTTTGTCCGGGACCGGAATTGGGTTTGTTATAATAGTGTATGTCCAGTTGCTTCTGGTACCTGTCCACTACTTCCTTGCAGGGGATGGAGGAACCGTCTTCCACAATCACGACTTCAAAGTCTTTGAAACTTTGTTCAGTCAGACTTTGCAAGAGTTCGTCCACTTCATCGGGACGATTATATACAGGAACGATGACGGAGTATCTCATAGGTGTTAATCTTTTAGTTCGTTTTCTATTTCTTCAATACTGGGTAGGGTACTCTTGAAATCTTTGGGAAAGAGGTGATTTAAGTCATATTCTGATATACCGATGGGCAGGTTGGCTGTATCCAGCGTATATCGTGCCACTATGTTGTTCTTGCTTTTGCAAATTAGCAATCCTATTGTTGGATTGTCTTGTGGCAGTTTCATCTCATTATTGATGGCAGAGACATAGAAACCTAACTTACCGATATATTCGGGCTGGAAGTCTCCCGTTTTTGATTCTATCACTACATAACTGCGTAGTTTGAGATGATAAAATAGCAGATCAATAAAGAATTCATCACCACCGATTTCAAGGCGGACTTGCCGTCCTACATAGGCAAAACCATTTCCTAATTCAATGAAAAATTTGGTGATATTGTCAGTTAGGGCATCTTCCAACTCCCGTTCAAGATAGCCATCACGCAGGGTGAGGAAGTCGAAATTATAAGGGTCTTTCAATGTTTGTTGTGCTAAATCGCTTTGGAGGGCAGGTAATGTGTTCTTGAAATTACTGATTGCCTTTCCTTCAGTTTCAAAAAGATTAGCACTCATATAGTTGATTAGGATATTACGACTCCAACCCTGTTTGATGGTTTTTTGGACATAAAACAGGGCTTCATTAGTAGATTTAGCCTTGGTAATAATATGCTTTTGATGTCCCCAAGGAATACTAAATATAGCTTCAAGAATTTCTGCCTCAACTTGGGGCTGAATTACTTCTTGCTTTTTTGACTTTATTTTAGCCCCAACTTGGGGCTGATTCTGTCCATAAAATAAATAGAACCTTTTTATGTAGCGTAGGTTCGTTTCAGAAAATCCTCCTAAGTTAGAGAATTCCTCTTTGAGGTCTAAACTAATTTGGGACATTATGTTAGTTCCCCATTTTGCTTCCGCTTTCAACCGGACTATATCACTTCCTATACTCCAGTATAATCGTAATAACTCCGTATTTACTTTTACCGCTGCCTTAATCTGGCTCTGGCGAATACGCTGTTTCAGTTCGCCTATCCACTCTTTATATTCGTTGTCTGTCTTTATCAGTTTACTCATGGTGCAATTCTATTGCTTATTGCTTACAAAGATAAACCATTCTTTTCCGATAATCTTCCCAATCGTATATTCTTTTGCTCCCCTATAGAAAAAAGCTGCCTGCCAGAAGTGTTTAATTCTTCTGACAGGCAGCTTGTATAATCGTACAATGTACTCGGGAAACGGCTTATGCCTTCACACGGCTTACATAAGAACCGTCGCGAGTATCGATTTCAATCATTTCGCCTTCGTTGATAAACAACGGAACGCGTACAGTCGCACCAGACTCTACAGTGGCAGGTTTCAATGTGTTTGTTGCAGTGTCACCTTTTACACCTGGTTCTGTATAAGTAATCTTCATCTGAACTTTTATGGGCATATCAGCATAAAGAACAGTTTCAGTGGAAGCGTCCGATACTACGTCCAGTACACTTCCTTCCAGCAGGAAGTCAACACCGTTGATCAGGTCGTGAGCAATAGGATGTTGGTCAAAAGTTTCCTGGTTCATGAAGATATAATCTTCACCTTCTTTATATAAGAACTGATAAGGACGACGCTCTACGCGTACATCTTCCAGTTTTTCACCGATATTAAAACGACGTTCCAGCACATAGCCATTTACTACGTCTTTCAGTTTAACACGCATGAAAGTGTTACCTTTTCCCGGCTTTACATGCAGGAAGTCAATACAGAAATACAACTTGTTGTCCATACGGATGCAAGTTCCGATTTTAATGTCTTGGGCATTAATCATACTAATATTTTTTATTTTAGATGTTATATAATTGTCTTCAGTGAGCTTTGCGGGTGCAAAAGTAATGGAAATCAGTAAAAATCGCAAAAAGTTTTGAGAGAAAAAGACTTAACTCTTGGTTATTTTGAAAAAAGTCCCTATTTTTGCAGCCCGATTACGTGAAATAATAACATAAAACAATATACAGTAATGAAAAGAACATTTCAACCCTCTAACAGAAAGAGAAAAAACAAACACGGTTTCCGTGAGAGAATGGCTTCCGCTAACGGTCGCAGAGTATTAGCTGCACGTCGTGCTAAAGGCCGCAAGAAACTGACTGTTTCTGACGAATACAACGGAGTAAAAGCATAAGCGAACTCTTTGTAATAAAGAATAAGAAAGCCGCAAAGGACTGATAAAGTGCTTTGCGGCTTTTCTATTTGAACCAATTGGTTTCTTACTCTATATTATTCTTCTATTTCTTTTCCTGCCTTCTTCCATTCTTCGAAACCTTTATCAAGGTCATAAACCACATAACCTTTCTCGCTGAGGATGGCAGCAGCTTTCTTACTGCGTTTGCCACTACGGCAATATAAGGCAACAGGTCTATCTTTTTGCAGGGTTGAATCTGCAATTTCGGCAAAAGTCTTATCAAGCACATTAATGTTGATGCTCTTTGGAATGTGAGATTCCGAATATTCGGCTAAGGTACGTACATCCAGACGTTGCATTTCAGGATTGGCAATCAGTGTGGAGAAATCTTCCACAGAGACGGACTTAAAGTCTCCTTTCTGCTGACAGGAGAAAAGTGATGAGAAAAACAGGCAAATGCCTGCAATAAAAGAATTCATTTTCATCTTATTGAGGATTATATTCAAATTCGTAAGTCGCTTCTTTGCCAGAATACGTGTTGATGCTGAGATAAACCGTTATTTTATTAATTCCATCCTCTGCATACTGCCGTAATGGGACGGATGCATAAGCACGTTTGGTATAAGCCTGTACATCTCCGCCATCATCATGATAGAGGGATAGGCGTACGATCCGGGTTCCTGCTTCTATGTCCGTGATGATTTCATCTTCTATAAAGTGGAATGCATGGCTTTTATTTTGTGATTTGATTTCCAACATTAAATTCAGGTAATCAATGCCCATCCAGATGCTTAATACATTTACCGGATCACGTTTTATTCCATCTTCAAATTTATCCTCGGGTTGTGGAACAGGAGATATTGCTTTTAGTACCGCATACAATTTTGCTCCGGATTCTCCATTGGCAGTTGTTGCCTTGCCATAGTTGCTGACAATGCGGAGGGAAGAATTGGCATCTATACGTGTGTTTGATGCATCTTCCACTACTGCAAGCGTCTCACCTTCATCTGTCAATATGGACTGCAAACTACCGTCGGCACCTGCTTGGGCAGTCAGGAAGTCCAGTTTCACAGATGGATAATAGTAGTCGTCATCATCGCTACAGGAAACCAGTATACATAACAGCATAGGCAAAAGCCAGGATAAAGAAACCGGAAATTGTAACTTATCTTTCATTGTTTATTCTATTTCGGATTATCAGTTTGGGTAGCCAAATAATTCGTCAACGGATTGGCATACATCAGCAATATCTTTTCACGCAAGAACGGCATATCCTTATTGGGCAGTTCGATGCGGGCAAGTTGTTGGTCGATGTAGTCCATGAAGTGCTTCTTCTCTTCGGCTGTGTACTGACCAGCGAAGGTGCCAGTACCCGATAAAGAATCATGGGCTATGTAATTACCGGGATACAAACGATAATTCGTATGAATATTCCGGTCTATGAGTGCAGCAATTTCTGAGAATAACTCCGGTTTGGGAAGAGAACGATCTAATTTAGCCAGTTCTCCATTGATGCAGGGAGCCACCTGGAAGTGTACATGTCCCTTTGCACCGAACAGTCCGGTTTGCATATTCTTTAAGTCATCAGCTTGCGTCTTTTTGTAATCCGGTATATCCCGTTTCAACTGAAATTCCTGTGCTTTCAGGTAATCACAGGGATCGTATTCATATGAAATGGCCAATGGGACAATATTCATTTCAGTCAGACGATCAATAATATCGCCTTCTCCGCCCATGGCAAGCATTTTGAGCACACTTTCCTGGGTGCGGTCATTGGAGTCTTTGGCGCGTCCTTCACGCTGGGCAATCCAGATGGATTGATTCTTATCCTTAATGGTGTGATGCATATAGCGTGACATACGTCCAGAGGATTCCAACATCTGGCGCATGGTCAGGGTGCGTTGTACAATGAAGGATTTGTTGACACGTACGAACTTCTTAATCCAAGGATAGATCAGTAGATTATCACCGATGGCGATTTCTACTGTGTCCATGCCTTTGTCTATCAATTCTACTGACAGGAAACCAGAATCAAGAATGATGTCGCGATGGTTAGAGATGTAAGTGTAAGCAGATTCATGCTCCGGCTGTGCTGTATGGTCTAAAGTCACTCCCTGAGTCGTATCTCGGGAAAACTTTCTCAGAATAACGTAACAGAATGCTTTCTGAAACTCTAATTTTGTCTTGCAAGCACGCATTTTCTGCGCAAGCGCCTCAAAAGGAACTTCTGGAAAGACAGCAGACGCCACCTGCTGGAAAGCCGGATCGGCAATCAATTCCTCGTAAATCTGAGGGAGTTCCTCGTCATGATAAGGGCGGATTTCATCAAATTCCATATTCATAATGATTAACGTTTAGTTGGTTGTGAATAGTGAAGCTGCTGAGTGCCAATCACTGATCATTAACCCTTAGTCACTAAAACTGGTTCTCAATTATATCAGTCATTACATCTTTAATGTCTAAACCTGCAGCACGTACCTGTTGGGGTATAAAACTGGTGGCCGTCATTCCGGGTGTAGTGTTCACTTCCAGCAGGTTGATTTTATCTCCGGCAGTGATAATATAATCTACGCGGATGATGCCGGAAGCTCCCAGGATATCATAGATGGCTGAAGTCAAAGTCTGTATCCGGTGAGTCAGATCGTCGGAGATACGGGCGGGAGTAATTTCAGAAACCTGTCCGTTATACTTGGCGTCGTAGTCGAAGAATTCATTCTCTGTTACTACTTCCGTAATAGGGAATACTACTGAATTCTTTTTTGTCTTATAGCAACCGCAGGTTACTTCCGTACCTTCCATAAAGGCTTCCACCAGGACTTCCTGTGCTTCACCAAATGCCTTAACAATGGCAGGCTGTATTTGTTCTTTGGTCTTCACCTTGGTTACGCCAAAGCTGGAACCACCCAGGCTGGGCTTGATGAAACAAGGCAAACCAATCTTCTCTATTACATCTTCATCGGAAATAGACTGTCCCTGACGGAGTACTAAAGACTCTGCAATGCGCACACCGAATACTTTTAGATATTGGTTGCACGCAAACTTATCGTAAGTAAGTGCGGCTGCCAATACACCACAACAGGAATAAGGGATATGAAGAAGGTCGAAATAACCTTGCAAACGTCCGTCTTCACCCGGAGTTCCATGAATGGTGATATAGGCAAAGTCAAATGTCACCTTCTTGCCATCTACCTGAAAACTGAAATCGTTCCGGTCGATGGGAGCTTTGTTGCCGTCAGGAAGTTGCACGTGCCAGTCGAGTCCGTGCATTTCGACGATATATAATGTATACTTCTCCTTATCAATAAAGGAATAGATTCCTTGCGCACTGCGCAGGGAAACCTGGAATTCGGAGGTATCACCTCCGCAAACGATAGCAATCGTGCGTTTCATTCTAAATCTCTGTTACTGATATAGCCTCTCCATTTGTCTATTAGCTGGGTCATGTCGTCGGGCATTTCAGAAGTGAAGTACATTTCCTCACCAGTGGCAGGATGTACAAAGCCCAGCGTCATTGCGTGTAATGCCTGCCGTGGACAAGTATCGAAGCAATTGTTTACAAACTGTTTGTATTTACTAAAATGAGTACCTTTCAGAATTTCGTGTCCGCCATAGCGCTCATCATTAAAGAGTACGTGGCCGATGTGCTTCATGTGTACACGTATCTGATGGGTACGTCCCGTTTCAAGAATACACTCCACAAGGGTGACGTAACCCAGACGTTCCAATACCCGGTAATGGGTAACAGCATGTTTACCCTGGTCGTCGGGCAACACGGTCATCTGCATACGGTCTTTGGGATTCCGGCCGATGTTACCTATAATGGTTCCTTCGTCCTGTTCAACGATTCCCCATACCAATGCACGATAACGTCGTTTGGTGGTTTTGTTGAAGAACTGTATGCCGAGATTGGTTTTGGCGTCCGGTGTCTTTGCTATAACGAGCAAACCGGAAGTATCTTTGTCGATGCGGTGCACCAGACCGACATGCGGGTCGTTGGCATCGTAATCGGGGGTATCTTTCATGTGCCAGGCTATGGCGTTCACCAAAGTACCGTGGTAGTTACCGTGTCCCGGATGCACAACAAGTCCGGCAGGTTTATTCACTATCATGAGGTATTTGTCCTCATAAACAATATTGAGTGGAATGTCTTCGGGAATGACTTCGTTTTCGTAGCGTGGACGGTCCATCATAATGGTAATGACGTCCATAGGCTTCACCTTGTAGCTGCTTTTGACAGGCTTATTATTAGCCATAACAAAACCGGCTTCTGCTGATTTCTGAATGCGGTTGCGTGAAGCATTTGTCAGACGATCGAAAAGGTACTTATCTACGCGCATCATTTCCTGTCCCCTGTCCACTACCACACGGAAGTGTTCATAGAGTTGGGCCTCATCACCGACAGGCTCTACGTCGTCCAGGTCATCATCAATCGCTATGTCATCCGGCAATTCTTCTATCATTCCTCGTTTTTTCTATGTGTTATTATGATTGAAAGTTGCTTATTCTCCAAATATAATGTTTAGAACCAAGAGTCGTCAGTAGCAGAATCACCGGAAGAAACAGAACCTGTGGTTTCCGTATTTGTAGAATCAGACTCTTGAGCTAAGGCTCCGCCATCCCCTACTATTAGGGTAAGTGTGGAACCTACGGGAACTTTTTCACCGTTGGTCAGTGTGCGTCCTTTGTACTTTACGCCGTACACCCAATCTTTCTCACCGGCTATGTATTCGTTTTCGGCCAGCTTGAAACCGGTCGCTAATAAACGTGCCTGTGCCTGACGCATGGAACTATTATCTGCTACGTCGGGAACAATTTGTAAAGGTACATTCAGTGTGTTTATTGTCAGATAGATGGTGCGTCCTTCTTTTACTTTCTGTCCGGCAGCAGGATTATGTTCAAGGATGCATCCGGCGGGTAAGTTCTTTACGTAACTGGAGTCGGAAACAATACAGGTCAGTCCTTGGTTGCGGAACATTTTTTCGGCTTCAGTCACTCCCATGCCTTTTACATTGGGCACTACTACCGCTTCACCGTGACGGGTATATATATCCAGTCCCTTCAAAACTCCAAACAGTACAAGGGCAACCACAACGATCATTGCAATCAGGTTTACCCAGAAAAATTTATTCTGTCGGAAAGAAAAAAACTCTTTTATTGTCATAATCCTTAGCGTTATTTGGGGCAAAGATAATGCAAACCGAAAGCAGTACAAAATAAGCTTGCTTATTTTTAATGCTGAGGTGCAGCTTATCTTCGCTTTAGGCAAAGATAATGTAAACTGAAAGCAGTACAAAATAAGCTTGCCTATTTTTAATGCTGCGGTGCAGCTTATCTTTGCTTTTTGAGCAAAAATACAAATTTCGCCTTAGAGTGTAAGACAAACTAAGGCGAAACTTATATAATAGTTCAATGTCCGTTGTCCGGATCACTTTTTAAAGTGACTCAAGTAGTCTTTTCAATACTACTGTAGCCGATATTTCACGGTTGGCGGCTTCGGGGATTACAATGGATTGAGGGCTTTCGATGACATCATCCGTTACAATCATATTACGGCGTACAGGCAGACAGTGCATAAAGTAGGCGTTGTTGGTTACAGCCATTTGGCGGTCGCTTACTGTCCATTCACGGTCCTTACTTAGAATTTGTCCGTAATTATCGCCTGCATAGGCAGCCCAGTTCTTGGCATAGATGAAGTCTGCACCTTCGAATGCTTTCATCTGGTCGTATTCTACACGGGCATGTCCTA
Source organism: Bacteroides sp. Phil13 (assembly GCF_001940965.1). Lineage (NCBI taxonomy): Bacteria > Pseudomonadati > Bacteroidota > Bacteroidia > Bacteroidales > Bacteroidaceae > Bacteroides > Bacteroides sp. Phil13. The sequence goes on from NZ_MSHA01000086.1 coordinate 65,588, forward strand.
CAAATTGCGGGTCAAGTTCGTAGCCTTCGGGATGAGTGATGACGAAATCATAATCTGTAGCATTCATCCACTCTGCAAATGAGTTGGGCACGGCTTGTGGCAATGGACGCGGATGTGGTGCCCAGGTCATTACTACTTTAGGACGTGGTGTTTTCTTGTATTCTTCAATAGTGATGAGGTCGGCAAAACTTTGCAACGGATGGCGTGTAGCTGCTTCCATTGAAAATACAGGACGTCCGGAATATTTGATGAATTGGTTTATGATGATTTCGTTGTAATCATCTTCTTTATTCTCAAATCGTGCGAAGGAGCGTACACCGATGATGTCGCAATAGCAGCCCATTACGGGGATAGCTTCCAACAGGTGCTCCGGTTTGTCACCGTCCATAATGACTCCGCGTTCCGTTTCCAGTTTCCATGCTCCCTGGTTGATGTCCAGTACGATTACATTCATACCCAGGTTTATTGCAGCTTTCTGCGTACTGAGGCGGGTACGCAGGCTTGAGTTGAAGAATATCATCATCAACGTCTTGTTTCGTCCTAACTCTACGTATTTGAAACGGTCTTTCTTAATTTCAAATGCTTCATCCAGTGCAGTTTTCAGATTCCCGATGTCCTGCACACAAGTAAACTTCTTCATCTTATATATTTATGATTTATAATTTATGATTTATGGTGGGGCTTTGGCTGATCACTTATCACTCCCTTATCTGTCCTTCGCCTTCGATAATCCATTTATATGTGGTGAGCTCTTCCAGCGCCATCGGACCGCGGGCGTGAAGTTTCTGTGTACTGATGCCGATTTCGGCACCCAACCCGAACTGCGCTCCGTCCGTGAAGGACGTTGGTACGTTGACATACACACAGGCGGCATCCACATCACGGCAGAACTGTTCGGCATGAGCTTTATCATTCGTTACGATGCATTCGCTATGCTTGGAGCCGTATTTTTGGATATGTGCTATGGCTTCGCGGATAGACTGGACGGTTTTGACAGACATTTTGTAATCCAGAAATTCCGTTCCAAAATCTTCTTCCGTAGCTTCTTTCAGTAAATCGGTGGGATAGCTGCCTTTCAGGACATCGTATGCATGCGTATCTGCGTAGATTATCACATGGCTATCTGGCAACGGAGCGCAAAGTACCGGCAGGTCACTGAGGCGCTCTTCATCAATCAGCAGGCAATCTAAAGCGTTGCATACACTGACGCGACGGGTTTTGGCATTGTTGATAATGGCGGCACCTTTCTCCACATCACCATAGCGGTCGAAGAATGTATGGCAGATACCTGCACCTGTTTCAATAACCGGTATGGTAGCATTCTGACGCACAAAGTTGATGAGGCTACTGCTGCCACGGGGAATAAGCAAATCCACATACCCCCTTGCATTTAGCAGTTCGGCTGTTGCTTCTCTGTCGGCAGGCAATAACTCTACGATATGAGGGTTGACTTGGAAACGTTCCAAAACTTCGTGTATTACGCTAATAATAGCCCTGTTGGAGTAGTCAGCATCGCTGCCGCCTTTCAATATACAGGCATTGCCGCTTTTCAGACAAAGTGCGAATACGTCGAAACTAACGTTCGGACGAGCCTCGTATATGATGCCGATAACACCGAATGGAACACTTATTTTTTTAAGTCTCATTCCTTTTGGGTGTATATTTTCTTTCAGTATATGCCCTACGGGAGAGGGGAGGGTAGCTACGTTGCGTGTATCCGCTGCGATGCCTTGAAGGCGTTCGGCGGTTAATTTCAGTCGGTCGTACTTCGGATCTTTAGGATCCATTCTTTCCAGATCTTTCTTGTTCTCTGCAAGAATAAAGTCTGACTTTGCCAAGGCGGCATCCGCTACAGCCAGCAGTATCTGATTGATTTCCCGGTCGCTTAACGACAGCAATTTCCGACTGGCTTCCTGCACGGTGGCAAATACTCTGTTTAAGTCCATCTTCTTTGTACTTTTTGTAGTTGATTATTCTGCAAATGTAGTAATTATATTGGGAATGCCTGCTTTATCTCTTTGAAAAAGAATGTGTAGAGAAAGGAGGGGATGGCAGGGATCTATATACCATTAGAGGTTAAGCCGCCGCATCGCCACTTTTATCTCTTTTCGCTACGATGGTTAAGGAAAATTGTAGTAGGTGCTTATTCTTTCCACCATGGAGAAA
>NZ_MSHA01000086.1:67764-183735 GCF_001940965.1 Bacteroides sp. Phil13
GGCTAACCGTTGGAAGGGAAAAAGCATAGGAATGCCTAAGAACGGAGTTAGCTATTGCATTTAGTTCATTTTTGTACGATTTTGAGTAAATTCCATCATCCGATATGCATTAATATAATTTTAAGTCGATATTAATGCATTTTCATCGAATTTATTAATGAGATACGCTTTTCTTTGCATTTGGAAAATGTAAATTTTAAGAATCATGAAAAACCGTTTAATAAGTCTGTGCCTGCTGTGTGCTTGTTGCATGATGGTCAAAGCTGACGATCTGAAACTGTGGTATAAGCAACCGGCTAAAGTATGGACTGAAGCATTACCTCTGGGTAATTCGCGTTTAGGCGCCATGGTCTATGGCGGAGTAGTTAACGAGCAAATACAGCTGAATGAAGAGACCGTCTGGGGTGGTAGTCCGCACCGGAACGATAGTCCGAAGGCACTCGGCGTATTGCCTACGGTCAGGGAGTTGCTTTTTTCCGGACGTGAGAAGGAAGCTGAAAAAGTGATTGCCGATAACTTTTTTACCGGACAACATGGTATGCCGTTCCAAACCATTGGCAGTTTAATGCTGGAATTTGAAGGACATGCTGACTATTCCGATTATCGCAGGGAACTGGATTTGGAGAAAGCGATAGCCTCTGTACGTTATAAAATAGGTGAAGTAAACTATACTCGTACCGTGTTTACATCCTTGGCAGATAATGCTCTGATTGTGCGTATCGAAGCCGACAAACCGGGAGCAGTCAATTTTATCACTCGATATAGCACTCCGTACAAAGAATACGAAATAAAAAAGAACGGTAAAAGCTTGCTGCTGTCCGGACATGGCTCTGCACACGAAGGCATTCCGGGTGCCATCCGCTTTGAAACCCGTACGCAGATAAAGGCCGAGAAAGGCAAAGTCAACGTCACCAACGACTGTATCGAAGTGAAAGGAGCAGACGCAGCAGTGATCTATGTAACAGCTGCTACTAACTTTGTCAATTATAAAGACGTAAGTGCCAATGAAACCCGCCGTGCAACAGAGTTCTTGTCGCAGGCCATGAAACGCCCCTATGCACAAGCCCTTGCAGCTCATGAGGAAGCTTATCAAAAGCTGTTCGGACGTGTCTCGCTGAATGTAGGTGCTTCCAGCAAAGAAGAAACTTCCTACCGCATTAAGCACTTTAACGAGGGAAAAGACCTGGGATTGGTAGCCCTGATGTTCCAGTTCGGACGTTATTTGCTTATCTCTTCTTCACAACCCGGTGGGCAGCCTGCAGGTTTGCAAGGCATTTGGAATCATGAATTGCTGGCTCCGTGGGATGGAAAATATACTATCAATATCAATACGGAAATGAACTACTGGCCGGCAGAAGTAACTAATCTGCCCGAAATGCATCAACCTCTTTTCCAGATGGTGAAAGAACTGTCCGAGTCGGCACAAGGCACTGCGCGTACTTTGTATGATTGCCGGGGTTGGACGGTGCATCATAATACGGACCTGTGGCGCATGGCCGGTCCGGTGGATGGTGCTTCGTATGTTTGGCCTTTGGGCGGTGCGTGGCTCAGTCAGCACTTGTGGCAACATTATCTCTATACAGGAGATCAGGCTTTCCTACAGACTGCCTATCCGGCTTTGAAAGGGGCAGCTGATTTCTTCCTCGATTTCCTGGTAGAGCATCCTAAGTACGGTTGGATGGTTTGTGCACCGTCTATGTCTCCCGAGCAAGGTCCTCCGGGAACAGGAACCATGTTGACCGCTGGATGTACCATGGATACTCAGATAGTATTGGATGCTTTGACTTCCGTACTGTCCGCCACGAAGTTGTTATATCCCGATCATACATCGTATTGCGATAGCCTGCAAGGCATGATCAAGCGCTTGCCTCCTATGCAGATAGGTAAACATAATCAGTTGCAGGAATGGCTTGCCGATGTCGATGATCCGAATAATGATCACCGTCACGTCTCTCATCTGTACGGGCTTTACCCAAGTAATCAGATTTCTCCTTATGCCCATCCGCAGCTTTTCCAAGCCGCTAAGCGTTCGCTCCTCTATCGGGGTGATATGGCTACGGGATGGTCTATCGGTTGGAAAATTAATCTTTGGGCACGCCTACTCGATGGAGATCATGCGTATACAATTATCAAAAATATGCTGAAGCTGGTGGAGAAGGGTAATCCTGACGGACGCACTTATCCGAATATGTTCGATGCACATCCGCCTTTCCAGATTGACGGAAACTTCGGTTTCACGGCGGGCGTGGCCGAAATGTTGCTTCAAAGCCATGATGAAGCTCTTCACCTGTTGCCTGCCCTGCCCACGGCATGGAGCAAAGGCAGTGTGAAAGGTCTGATGGCACGTGGTGCTTTCGAAGTTGATATAGACTGGGATGGCGGTGAACTGACGATGGCTACTGTAACTTCACGCATCGGTGGAAACCTGCGTATACGTTCGTATGTACCGCTGGAAGGTGCCGGCTTGAAAGAAGCTAAAGGTGAGAACCCGAACCCGTTGATGAAACGTGGAGATATCAAGGAGCCCCTGGTGGCAGAGGGCCTAAAGGCACAGTACCCCATCCTGTACAGGATATACGAGTATGATATACAGACCCGACCGGGAGAAAAGTACACATTGCAAAGAGCGTTTTAAAAAAGTGATTAGATAAAATAGGTTATGGTAAAAAGAATAAATTGGTTTATTGTATGTATGCTGTTTTCAATAGGTGTTACAGCACAAGCTGCTGGCAAGCAGTATAATTCGTATAAAGGATTGGTGATGGCCGGTTATCAGGGGTGGTTCAATGCCCCTGACGACGGTGCCGGCCGTGGTTGGTATCACTATACCGGGCACGACGGTTTTCGCCCCGGTTCTTGTACGATTGATTTTTGGCCCGAAGTATCGGAATATAAAAAACTGTATAAGACGGAGTTCAAGTTTGCCGATGGAACTCCGGCCTATACTTTCTCTTCGCATGATGAATCTACGGTGGATACTCACTTCAGATGGATGAAAGAGTACGGGCTGGATGGAGTTTTCATGCAACGCTTTGTAGGCGAGATTCGCAATAAGAGCGGATTGAATCACTTCAACGTAGTACTGAACTCAGCAATGAAGGCTGCTAATAAGTATGAACGCGCCATTTGCGTGATGTATGATTTGAGTGGTATGCGCCCTGGCGATGAAGAGGTCCTGCTAAAGGATATTGTCGACATAGCTCAGCGCCATGCTTTAAAGGATCATGCTAAGAACCCGTCCTATCTGTATCATAACGGGAAACCACTGGTTACAATCTGGGGTGTAGGGTTCAATGACCGTCGCCGTTATGGTCTGAACGAAGCAGAAAAGATTATTAATGGTTTGAAATCACAGGGGTTTAGTGTAATGTTGGGAGTACCCACGCATTGGCGTGAACTGAATGGTGATACCGAGTCGGACCCTCGCTTGCATGAATTGATAAAACGGTGTGATGTTGTGATGCCGTGGTTCGTGGGACGTTATAATGAGAATTCATATCCCCGTTATCAGAAACTGATTAAAGATGATATTGCCTGGGCTAAGAAAAATAAAGTAGACTATGCTCCTCTGGCTTTTCCGGGCTTCTCCTGGCGTAATATGAAAGGTCATGAGAATAGTGTGCAAATACCGCGCAATAAAGGTTCGTTCCTTTGGAAACAGTTATCCGGTGCTATCAAGGAAGGGGCCGAAATGATTTATGTAGCCATGTTTGATGAAATAGACGAAGGTACAGCTATCTTTAAGTGTGCTAAAAAAGTTCCTGTTGGTGCCAGTACATTTGTGCCCATTGAAGAAGGGATCGGAAGTGACCATTATTTATGGTTGGTAGGTCAGGCCGGTAAAATGTTGCGTAAAGAAAAACCGTTGGAAATGAAACAACCGGAACGTAAATAAGTCAAAGTAGAATCTGGATATATAACATAAGAAACGTCTGACTTGGGAGTATCCAGGTCAGACGTTTTTCTTTTGGAGTATCTATTTGTTTCAGTTTTGCTCGTCGATAATTTCCATTAAGGAGAACTTGTATTCTGTTCCCAGCGAAGCAGCATATTCTTTGCAAAAAGCATCATAGACAGTCTTGGCAAGCCCTTTCTTGCCTTGCTGACAAAGAATGCGGCATTTTACACAAAGAGCTTCCTCGTTGATGTAGTCATGTTGGAATAGTGTATCTGCAATTTTTAGCTTTAACGTCTCCGAGAGGTCTTCCCGTTTCAGTAATCTGCAAAGCAGATCGATAGTGCTATTTGAAAAATCGTTTTTGAACGTATCGATCCAATCGGTTTCCATATTAGGTAACATCATACCACGTAGCAATAACTCAAGCAGCTTCTCTAAGTTCTGACTATTATTCTCTTTATATAAATGAAGTGCTTCCAGATAGTCGCAAATAGTCCCTTCTTCAAACTGTATGCTCCAGAAGCCATTTTGATTCAATATTTTGATATCGCCTACTTTTTCCAATAAACCGCGTAGTTTACTCATATATACATTACGGTTATTCTTGGCAGATTCATCCGTCTTGTCATACCATAATAGCTGGATTAGTTTATGACCAATGATTCCTTTGGAGTCTCTTCCGGTATAGAGTATAAGCAATATCAATAAAGCCTTAAGGGTTGGAGTAAATAAGGCTGTAATGTCATTGCCTTCTTTGTCCACAACATGGAAGCCACCAAAGAAACAAACACATCCCTTGGAGAAATCATAATTGTGGAATGTCGTTGTCTCTGTGTGTATAGGCATTTCTATTTTTATCTCAGATATATCATTGATTAGAGAGCCATTCGCTGTTTCTGATTGGAGGCTGTTTGTTTCCGTTTTCTTGTTGTTCTCGGCGGTGGTCTTGACCCGGTTTATTTCAGCCTTTTTCTTTCTATAATAGAAGACTCCCATTCCGGCAATAACCAGTATTCCGACTATAATGTACAGCCATATAGATGGCTGATCGTTTTGACTGGTATTGTCTGCAACCACATCAGGCTGCTTAAAGGATGAAATGGGAATCGGAGGGAAATTCAGTTCATAGATGCCTATATCAGCTTTTCCGCTTACTTCAGCTTGGTGAATCACTGTATATAACTTCTTTTGTTTTGGTGAATAGTATATGTTGGTATACATATACTGAGCCTCTAATTTCAGTCCTATAGGCAATGACATGAGCTCAAAATGTGGTGTTTGAGTATCAATTTTCATCAACGTACCACCTTGCTGGGTACTGAAGAAGTAAAAACATTTTTTTTCAGTATCATAAACCATGTTTTCACTGGGTTGAAAATCTCCTCCGTCCGGAATCTGAGTGAATTCCCATAGCTTATTGGCTTGCTGGGTCAAAAGGTTGACAGCATACAAATCATAATAGTTGCGGGGAGATAATTCTTGCCGTCCGGATGGGCAACCGCGTCCTCCAAAGATATAAAGTGTGCTGTCAACTATGACAGAACTGGAAGAGTATCTGGGATGAATATTCGTCAGATTGAGGTGACGCTGCGGGGTATCCTCATAAGGATAGCAGATTAATAGCTTGTTATTATAATGATAATGTCCATATCCACCGAAGCTGATCAATGAAGAATTGGCCGGATTATAAACGAGTGTATTATTCCAATAGTCATGTTCCTGTACGGCTGCCTGTGTTCCTTTCCAACTTTGTGAAGCAGGATCAAAGAATGAATATAGATTCTCATTCAGGTTGTAGGATAACAACTGATGTTGCTCTGGTAGATATATCAACTGGTTGGGATAGTTGGCTACAAACTCACCGCCTTTTACCTGAATGGTGTCAGTTATCCTTTCATCCGTATGGAAAACATACAGCTTTTGTTTATTGTTAGCTATGTAGAAAGTTCCGACAGTAGGATCGAATGCTACAGAGGGAGAAGATTTGAATTGCTGTGAATGAATCTTCTTCCAGGTGATATACTGGTCTATAATCCAACGGGTATTCTTGCCGGAAGCCGGACTGTGGGAAATCTCGTCATAACAGACTTCCTTATTATGGCGCGCCATTTTCCACAAACGTATCTCCTGTAATCCGCGCTTGATACTGATATCTCTTAAATTAACGGAAGCCACATCGGCTAAAGAGAAGCCCTCATAGGGACAATAGCCGAAAGCAAAGCGTAGTTTCTGCGTACCCTTCAGGTCGGTATAATTCACATTGATTTCCGTACTATCATATAATACGGTAATATTTCCCTCTTTAACATCGAGGGTCAGGCTGGCTGAAGTCCAAGTTTCACGCCTCACTTCTTTTTGAATGGGGTGTACTGCATCTCCAGTGACCAGAATTGGGAAGCGTCTGTCGTTTTCGCTGACACTGTACATCAGATCGATATTCTTATTGTTTTCAGTAATGATGCGGAATACGGTTCCGAATACATTATCGGGTCTCACCCAGAGGTTAAAACTCAGGGTAATTTTGTCTCCTTTAGTCTCTATGGGCTTTCCATCTTCTAATACCATACTGGTAAACTCAGAATTCTGAAGCGGGTAGGATTGGATATGCAAACCATATTCAGGAAGCTGAGCGACTGAACGCATACACATCAACAGAAGAAAGATAATAGATTGTGTCTTTTTCATTTTGTATGTCCTTAATGAAGTATTAGCTCGTACAAAAGTAGTGTTTTTTGGTGAAAACCGATTACTTATTTATGCAATTATTACAGCAGGCTTCGCTTTTCCTGCAAAAGTGATTCATTAAGTGGATTTTAATGTTTCATTAATTATTGTTTTATCATTTTATTAAGCGGTTGCTGTTTACTTTGCATAAAAATAGATTAAAATCTGATAATATGAACTTAAAAAGGCATTTATTCTTATTTGCAGGAATATTATCCTGCTCTTTTCTAATGGCTCAGCAGCCAAGTGATATTTTGTCCGTTTCAGCATCAACTAATGTAGAAAAAGCTTCGTTAGCTTTTGATAAGGATCAAAAGACAATGTGGGAAGTTAGTGGTCAGGACTTGAAAGCAGACCAATGGTTGATGTTTACTATCCAGACTCCTGGTGATGTATGTGAGCTTGGGGTTCAGATGCAAGGTGTTTCTAAAGAGGATTTAAAGCAACTGATGAATATCTTTGTTACATATGATCCTATGAATCTGGGAGTGCCTGTCGATTATCAGGTACAGGGTAGCGCTAAAGAGATGCGGTTGAAGTTTTCACCTAAATATGGGGCACATGTCCGGTTGGCTTTTAAGGGAGGTGATCGTGTTAAACCTTTTATGGTAAAGGAGGTATCTGTTCTTCTGGCTGATAAGGAATTGAAAGATCGGAAAGGAGAAAAGACTTCGCTACGCTATATGGACCCTACGCTTCCGGTGGAAGAACGTGTAGAAAGCCTGTTGTCTGTGATGACGCCGGAAGATAAAATGGAACTGATACGTGAGGGCTGGGGCATTCCCGGTATTCCTCATTTGTATGTACCGCCCATTACAAAGGTGGAAGCTGTACATGGCTTCTCATATGGTAGTGGAGCTACTATCTTTCCCCAGGCTCTTGCAATGGGGGCAACTTGGAATAAGAAGTTGACAGAAGAAGTGGCAATGGCAGTTGGCGATGAAACTCTTTCGGCAGGTACTATGCAGGCATGGTCTCCGGTACTGGATGTAGCTCAGGATGCCCGTTGGGGACGTTGTGAGGAAACATTTGGAGAGGATCCGGTTTTGGTATCGCAAATTGGTGGAGCTTGGATTAAAGGCTACCAGTCTATGGGGTTGTATACTACTCCGAAACATTTTGGTGGTCATGGTGCTCCGTTGGGAGGACGCGATTCTCATGATATAGGATTGTCTGAACGTGAAATGCGCGAAGTACATTTGGTTCCGTTCCGTCATGTGATTCGTAACTATGATTGCCAATCTTTGATGATGGCTTATTCGGATTTCCTTGGTGTTCCGGTAGCTAAAAGTAGAGAATTACTACATAATATTTTGCGTGAGGAATGGGGATTCAGCGGCTTTATCGTTAGCGACTGTGGTGCTATAGGTAACTTGACTGCCCGTAAGCATTATACGGCTAAAGATAAAATAGAAGCTGCTAACCAGGCTTTGGCTGCCGGTATTGCTACAAACTGTGGTGATACTTATAATGATAAGGAGGTGATACAGGCCGCAAAGGATGGACGTATCAATATGGAGAATCTTGATGAGGTGTGCCGCACAATGTTGCGTATGATGTTCTGCAATGAACTGTTTGAAAAAGCACCAAACAAGCCGTTGGACTGGAATAAGATTTATCCGGGGTGGAATTCGGATAGTCATAAAGAAATGGCACGTCAGGCTGCTCGTGAATCTATTGTACTGTTAGAAAATAAGGATAATATTTTACCTCTGTCTAAAGACATGCGTACGATTGCTGTGTTAGGTCCCGGTGCAGATGATCTTCAGCCTGGTGATTACACTCCTAAACTTCAGCCTGGTCAGTTGAAATCTGTGTTGACTGGTATCAAACAAGCGGTAGGAAAACAGACAAAAGTGATTTATGAGCAAGGTTGTGATTTTACAAGCTTGGGTGAAAACAATATTGCAAAGGCGGTAAAAGTAGCTTCACAATCAGATGTGGTGCTATTGGTTTTGGGAGATTGTTCAACCAGTGAGGCTACGACAGATGTATATAAAACATCCGGTGAGAACCATGATTATGCAACCTTGATTTTGCCAGGTAAACAACAGGAATTATTGGAAGCTGTTTGTGCAACTGGAAAACCTGTTATATTGATTCTTCAGGCGGGGCGCCCTTATAATCTGTCTAAGGCGTCAGAGTTGTGTAAGGCTATCCTTGTGAATTGGTTGCCGGGACAAGAAGGTGGCCCGGCAACAGCAGATGTGCTGTTTGGTGATTATAATCCTGCCGGTCGTTTACCGATGACTTTTCCACGTCACGTAGGTCAGCTCCCTCTTTATTATAACTTTAAAACTTCTGGTCGTCGTTATGAATATTCGGATATGGAATATTATCCTCTTTACTATTTCGGATATGGTTTGAGTTATACTTCATTTGAATATTCTGGTCTGAAAATACAGGAAAAAGAAAATGGTAATATTACAGTGCAGGCTACTGTGAAGAACATAGGTCAACGGGCCGGTGATGAGGTGGTACAACTGTATGTAACGGATATGTATGCCAGTGTGAAGACACGTATTACAGAATTGAAAGACTTTACCCGTATTCATCTGAAACCAGGTGAAGCGAAAACAGTTTCTTTTGAACTGACACCTTATGAACTATCACTGTTGAACGATCATATGGACCGGGTTGTAGAGAAAGGTGCTTTCAAAATCTTAGTTGGAGGTGTAAGTCCTCAGTATGTGGCCAAAGACCGTATTAAGGATAGTGTGGGTTATGCAGATTCCAAAAAAGGTTTGTCCGGTATGCTTGAATATACTCATGAATTTGCTGCAGATTTCGGTTTGACTTTATTCAAAGTGGAAGAAAACTTGGTAAAGAATCAGAAAACTATTTGGGTGTCTGTCAAAAACAATGGAACTTTGATGGATACAGGAAAAATTGAAATGTATGTCGGAGGTAAGAAAGTAGGCAATAACGTTCATTATGAGTTAGCTCCGGGAGAAGAGAAACTGATACCTTTCAGTGTAGATAAGGAGAATACGGATCCAGTTATATTTACTACCAAATATAAAGTGTTATCTATATAATTTTGATACTATGAGAAAACTATTAGTATTCTTATGTATCTGTGTACAGATTGTCCCGTCATGGGGGCAATCTGTTCTGCGTACTCCAAATGGGGTAAAAGTAGAGACCGGAACGACTTGTATGGAGTTGGAATGTTTCTCTTCTTCTATCATCCGCGTGAAGAAATATCCAGTCGGAAAGACACCTGATAAGCAATCATTGTCTGTCACTATGCAACCAGAAAAGGTAAAATACAAATTGCAAGAGACAAAAGGTGAAGTGATTCTTGCTACTTCCGAATTAGTAGCAATTATGGATATTGCCCAAAAACAAGTTCGTTTTACTGATAAAGATGGTAAGGTCTTGTTAGCTGAGAAGCCTTCTTCTATTGGTTTTACTCCATTCAATGATGCGGGAAATTCTACCTATCAGGTTCGCCAGACTTTCGTGTTGGATAGTGATGAGGCTATTTATGGTTTGGGACAACACCAGCAGGGGCGGATGAACCAGCGTAACCAAACTTTATTTTTGCAGCAAGCCAATACGGAAATCTGTATTCCTTTGGTTCATTCTATCAAAGGTTATGCTTTATTCTGGGATAATTATTCTCCCACAACTTTCACTGATAATGCAGAGGGTATGACCTTTGATTCGGCAGTGGGTGATTTGTGTGATTATTACTTTGTTTATGGTGGTGGAGCGGATGGAGTTGTGGCTGGATTGCGTGAACTAACCGGACAAGCTCCTATGTTCCCACTTTGGACTTATGGCTTTTGGCAATCAAGAGAACGCTATGTTAGTCAGGATGAGTTGGTAGGCGTGGTCAGGAAGTATCGTGATTTAAAAATTCCCTTGGATGGTATCATTCAGGACTGGCGTTACTGGGGTGAGGATCATAAAGACTGGAATGTAGTTGAGTTCCGTAATCCGAAGTTCTCTGATCCTAAAAAGATGATGGAAGAAGTACATTGTTTGAATGCTCATGCTATTATTTCAGTATGGCCTTCTTTTGGTCCGGAAACCGGGATTTATGCAGAATTGAAATCACAGAATAAGTTGATGGTGCATGAGACTTTTCCACAGAATAATGGAGTGAAAGTATATGATACCTATGATCCGGTAGCAAGAGATATCTACTGGAAATATATGAATAAGAATATGTTCAGCATCGGAATGGATGGCTGGTGGCTGGATGCAACCGAACCGGAACATGGTCCGATAAAAGAGGGTGATTTGGACTTTCAGACTTATCTGGGTTCTTTCCGCAAAGTTCGTAATGCTTTTCCGATTGTGAGCGTGGGAGGTGTATATGATCATCAAAGACAGGAAACTTCTGATAAGCGTGTTTTCATTCTGACTCGTTCTGCTTTTGCCGGTCAACAACGTTATGCTGCACAAGCGTGGTCGGGTGATGTGGTTTCTGATTGGGGAGTGCTACGTAATCAGATACCTGCAGCACTAAATATCTCTTTGACAGGTATTCCTTATTGGAACTCGGATATTGGTGGTTTCTTCTCTGCCAACAAATTTCCGGAAGGTGTAAAGGATCCGGCATTCCATGAATTGTATGTACGCTGGATGCAATTTGCTACTTTTACTGGAATGATGCGTTCGCATGGTACAAACACGCCTCGTGAAATCTTCATGTTTGGTGAACGTGGATATTGGGCTTTCGATGCACAAGAGAAAATGATCAATCTCCGTTATCGCCTGTTGCCTTATATTTATTCAACTTCATGGAAGATTACTTCTGAAGGTGGAAGCTTGATGCGTGCTTTATTCTCAGATTTCCCTGAAGATAAGAATGTGCTGGATTTGGGTGATGAATATCTTTTCGGAAAATCTATATTAGTAGCTCCGGTTACCAGCGAGACCAGAAGTCGCTCTTTATATTTGCCGGCAGGAACCCAGTGGATTGATTTCTGGACTGGAGAAGTTCAAAATGGTGGACGTAAAATCACCCGTGAAACACCTGTTGATATTATTCCATTGTATGTGAAAGCTGGTGCTATCATTCCTGTTGGTCCTGCTGTTCAGTTTGCAACAGAGAAACCATGGGACGATTTACAGCTTCGTATTTATCCGGGAGCTGATGGAGAATTTACTTTGTATGAAGATGAGGATGATAATTATAATTATGAAAAAGGTAAATACTCCACTATCCGTATGACGTGGAATGATAAGGAGCGAAAACTGACTATCCATCCTCGTCAAGGTAGCTATAATGGTATGTTACAAGAACGTAAATTTCATATTGTTCTTGTAAATGGACAAGACGGATTAGGGTTGGATAATGAGTCATATACTGTAAATGTGGAATACCAAGGGAAAAAAATAAATATAAAACTGCCATGAAAAAATTAGCGAAATTAGTGAGTATAGCTTTAGTCTCAGGACTGATAAGTAGTTGTACTTCCGAGCAAGTTTCGGTTAAGAATGATAGAATTGTAACCAATCCTATTGATCTGAACTATCGTTTCCAACCTAATGATGAGTCACGGCGTGAAGCGGCTGATCCTGTACTGGAATATTTTAAAGGATACTATTATATGTTTGCCTCTAAATCCGGTGGATACTGGCGCTCTGAAGACTTGGCAAAATGGGAATATATCCCTTGTACAACCATTCCAACAATGGAAGATTATGCTCCGACCATCCTTGTTTATGGTGATACTCTTTATTTTACGGCATCTAGTGGAAACACCCGTATTTATAAAAACGCTCATCCTGAAAAGGACACTTGGGAAGAAGTAGATACAAAGTTTGAGTATCCTCAACATGATCCGGCATTCTTTAAAGATGATGATGAAAGGGTGTATTTTTATTGGGGATGTTCGGATGTGGATCCGATAATGGGAGTAGAGGTGGATCCAAAAGATGGCTTCCGAGCTATTGGGGAGCCTAAAGCTTTGATTCAACATAATTGTGATAAATATGGTTGGGAAGTTCCTGGTAAGAACAATGAAGAACCACGTCAAGGTTGGAATGAAGGTCCGTGTGTACTGAAACATAATGGTCGCTATTATTTGCAATATGCGGCTCCTGGTACTCAATACCGTATTTATGGTGATGGAAATTATGTTGGTGATAATCCGTTAGGTCCGTTTGAATATGTGGAAGACAATCCATTCTCTTTTAAGCCCGGAGGTTTCATCGGTGGTGCTGGTCATGGACATACATTCAAAGATAAATATGGTAATTACTGGCATGTGGCATCTATGACTCTTTCTGTTCGTCATTGGTTTGAACGCCGTTTAGGTTTATTCCCGGTTGTTGTTTCTGAGAAATATGGCATGTATGCGTTGACAACTTTTGCGGATTATCCTTTCTGGATTCCTGATCGGAAGGTCGATTTTGAAAAGGAAGATATTAGTATGGGATGGAACTTGCTTTCATATAAGAAAAAAATATCCTCGTCTTCATACCTTGAAGGCTATGAACCGGAATTGGCTAATGATGAACAAGTGGAAACCTGGTGGGCTGCTCAAACAGGCAATGCCGGTGAATGGCTGCAAATTGATCTTGGAAAAACAATGGAAGTGAATGCTATTCAGGTGAATTTCGCAGATTATAATTTCAATGTACATGCGCCCCATGATCCTGTGGTTTATCAATATTATATAGAAGGTTCTACAAATGGCAAAGACTGGACTCGGCTGGTGGATGAAGAAAAGAATCTGCAGGATGCTCCTCATAAACTGCATACTTTGAATGTTCCTGCGAAAGTGCAATATCTGAAAATCTGTAACACTAAAGATATGGAAGGTAGTTTTTCTCTGTTCGATTTGCGCGTCTTTGGTCAAGGTGGTGGTAAGGTGCCTGCCGAAGTTACAGGATTCCAGGCTTCACGTGATAATAATGATAAACGTATCTACCGTTTTACATGGAATCCGCAGGAAAATGTAACAGGGTATATTTTACGTTGGGGAACACAAAAAGAGAAATTGACTCACTCTATGGTGGTTTACGAAAATCAATATGAGGCTCGTTATTTCAATAGGGATTCTGAATATTACTTCTCAATGAGTGCTTTTAATGAGAATGGTGTAGGCAAATAACTGATCAATACAGAAATCTTTAATTAAAGCTTGTGGTTATATAACTGATTTATGGGTTATATAGCCACAAGTTTCGTTTTTATGAAAGGCTTAATTATAATACATAATCCAAGAATAACCTTTATCTGAGGTCTATTTTTCTTCGATTAATCCATTTATATATGATTCTTTAATGTGAAAGAGTTAAAATGCTCTGAAACCCTTGTTTTTCTTTGAAAAAACTACTTCGATTAATGTCTTTTTAAGGACTATTTTAACGTTCGTACCATACTTTTGCCCTCATAGAATTTTAAAACACTAAATTAATAAATATGAAAAATGCACAAGTATACGTAAAGCATCCACCTGTGGATAATCTACCTTATGACAATAGAAAGATAAAGGTTTTTAGTGACCTAACTTATATATTTACCAACTTTTAATTTAATTATTATGAACAAACGATTTTTTAATGCGCTCCTTTTGGGAGCAGTGGTTCTTTCAACAGGAACTTTTGTTTCATGTGACAATGATGATGTTGATGATCTGAAGTCAAGAGTGTCAGTAATTGAAGTAGCAATTGATGACATCAAAACTCAATTAAGTAAAGCTTTGATGACTGGTGCGAGCATTACGAAGGTAGATGAAAGTAATGGTACGTATACATTAACGTTGAGTGATGGGCAAAAGATTGTAATTAAGCCGGGTGGAGGAAATATCTCTATAGTAGTTACTGATACGGAGGCTATCATTACAATAGAAGGTGAAGAATATATCCTTCCATTAGGTTCTTTGGTAAATTCTTTGATTTATAGTCCGGAGACAATAGATGGTATTGTAGAGATCGGTAATACTGCTACCACAGTGAATTTCTTGGCAAGACCGGCTCTCAAAAGCTTGGATGGTGCCGAATTTACAATTGCTGAATCTCATGTGCTTACTCGTGCAGCTGATGGTGAACAGTTTAAAGTGAGCGGAGATGTGACATTGGAAGGTGATTTCATAAAAGTACCTATTAAGGCTCTTGGTGAAGCGGAAGCTGGAAAAACTTATGCTGTATCTCTTCAGTTGAATTTAAAAGGAACGATTATTGGCTCTAATTACTTTACTGTGAAAGTGTCTGATGACTTTTCTTCCATAGCCGAAGATTTAGGAGGTGTTACGATTAAAGCGGATTATAGTCCCCAAGATCTTGCGGATGGTTTTAAGGAAATGACAATTAAAGGTTCTGATCTTTTGGTTGCTCTTAATTTCAAAGATTTGTTCAGTGAGCTTCCAGCTAATGCAGAATTTGTAGTTGCAAGTAGTGGCAAACAACCAGGAGGACAAGCGCAGGAAAAACAGGAACTTCTTAGTAAGAGTTTGAAAAAAGATGGTACATGGGCATTTAGTGAAAGACCGGGAACCAGTTTTAATGAGAATGCAGACCGTAAAGGCTTCTTGATTAATGTTTTGGCTGACGATGTAGTGAAGGCTAAAATTTATGTTTGCATAAACGATGAATTGGCTGACGTTGATTTTGCCAGTACATTTAACGAAGAGTATGAAGGCGAGTGGGGTGGACGTACAAAGAGCTTGGCTTTAGGTGCTCAGGTGATTGATATTCAGAACACATTTACAAATTGGGAAGAAGACTATGCTGAAATCACTCACCGGGGAAAGAGTTTCTTGGAGAATTGGGCTAATGCTAATTATCAGGTGCAAACAGCTGATGGTGAAACTGTTCTTTTCTGCGATGGAAACACACTGGTAATGGATGATATTGCAAAGAAGTATGCACAATTCTCTCGTGGTATATACTGGTATTTCCGTGGTATCTCTATTTTGGTACCGGAAGCATATGGCAAATGGATGAATCCGGCTACAGGTAAGGAAGTTAATGGAGGAGATGAAATTGTAGGTGGCTTTAATGATGCACATAGAGAGGATCCTGAAGTATACGAAGCTGGATTTGCAAAATATGGTGGCGTGACAATGGATCAAAAGACTGGTAAGATTACGCTCAATGATACTTATACAGGTTATGGCTTCCGTTTTGCCATTGCTGCAGTTTATGAGTATGCTTATGGCTGGAAGAAACTTCACAAAGCCGATCAGTTTGGTTTCTTCTTCTTTAACCGTCGTGTGATGCCGGAAGGTACAACAATACCGGAATAAACTGTAAATGAGGATTTCTTTAATAAATAGAAAATCTAAATATGAAACATCAAATATCTAATATAGAGAAAAGTGCATCCCTTTCATGGAAAGCGATGATGGTTGCACTTTTATGTCTCTTGACAGCATTACCTATGTCGGCACAGAACCGCATCGTTCGCGGTACTGTGGTCGATCAGACGGGTGAGACTGTCATTGGAGCTAATGTTCGGGTCAATGGGACCACTCGAGGTGTCATAACCGATATTAATGGTGAATTTGAGATAGCTGCCGATGCTAATGAAAAATTGACAGTATCTTTTATCGGCTATGTGGATGCTGTGGTTACGGCAAATAAGACCACTTTGAAGATTACACTACAAGAAGATAGTCAAGCTTTGGACGAAGTCGTGGTTGTAGGTTATGGTACACAGAAGAAAGCTACATTGACAGGTGCGGTTTCTGCCATTAATAATAAGGAAATTGCTATTACCAAGAATGAGAATGTGGTAAATATGCTTTCAGGTAAGATTCCTGGTGTGCGTATTTTCCAAAAGAGTTCGCAGCCTGGTGAATTTGACAATGCCCTTGATATTCGTGGTATGGGTGAACCGCTGATTGTGGTTGATGGCGTTCCTCGTGACAAGGCTTATTTCTCTCGTATGGATGCCAATGAAATTGATAATGTATCTGTATTGAAAGATGCTTCTGCAGCTATCTATGGTGTGCGTGCTGCTAATGGTGTCATTTTGGTTACTACTAAACGTGGTGAAGCTTCTAATGGTAAGTTCGACATTACGTTCTCTGCTAATTATGGTTGGCAACAGTTCCTTTATGTGCCACAGACTGCAAGTGCCGCAGACCACATGCTGCTTATCAATGAAAAATACTATAATGCTTTCGGCGACAATACTTATCCTAACCGTACTCCTGCTAAATATACTTGGGAACAAATGATGGAGTATAGTACCGGAAAGAAGAAAAGTACGAACTGGACAAAAGAATTATTCGATGATAATGTTCCGCAGCAACAGTACAATATCAGTGTGAACGGTGGTTCGGAAAAAGTGAACTACTTCTTTAATCTCGGTTATTTGAAACAGGAAGGTTCTTATAAAAGTGGTTCTTTGAATTACGATCGTTGGAATTTCCGTAGCAATATTGATGCAAAAATTACTAACCGTTTGAAGGCTTCTGTACAGGCTAGTGGTTATATGGATGAAAAGAACCAACCGTTTACCGATATTTGGAGCGTATATAAGAAAGCTTGGACTTACCGTCCGACTTCAGAAGCTTATGTAGACGGTGATCATAACTATCCTGCCTGGGATAGTGAAATGGGCGAACCTGAAAACCCTGTAGCTGCTATCAATAGTGATCTCACCGGTTATCGCCGTGAGAAACGTGTTAACTTTAATGGTTCCTTGACATTGACTTACGACATTCCAGGCGTAAAGGGTTTGAATGCAAAAGCTTTTTATAGCTATGATTATTCTTCTACCAATAATACACAATACAAACGTCCGTATAAATTGTATAACAGGAGAGAAGATGGTACTTTGGAAAGCTTTGAACGTAATCCTGACAGCAATTTGCGCCGTAGCACTGATCCGGGATACGCAACAACAATGCAACTCTCTTTGAATTATGCCCGTAAGTTCGGTGATCATAATGTGAGTGCCATGGTATTGTTTGAAGAGCAGTATAACAATTGGGATAGTTTCTATGCACAACGTGTCATGCAGTTGGTAGGTGAATACTTGATTTATGGTGAAGAAGAAGGCCAGATTGGTTCTATGGGTGGTGCAGGTGACGTAACCCGACAGGCCTATGTCGGTAAACTGACCTATGACTACAAAGGTCGCTATATGGTAGATTTCTCTTTCCGTGAAGATGGTTCGTCTCGCTATCCGAAAGATGGCCGATGGGGATTTTTCCCGGGTGTATCTGCCGGTTGGCGTATTAGTGAAGAACCATTTGTGAAAGAGTTAGTCCCTTTCCTTACCAACTTGAAACTTCGCGGTTCTTGGGGAAAGATGGGTGATGATGGTGCTGCAGGTACTTATCCTGAAACAGCGGTGGCTTATAATATTAATAAAGACAGGATCGCTTGGTTTTATAACGGCATTTTGATGACTGGTGTAGAGCCAACTGCCATTCCGAATCCAGATAAGACTTGGTATACTTCAAAAACGGTGAATTTGGGTTTAGATTTCGACCTTTGGAATCAAAAATTGAGTGGTACGGTCGAATTCTTTAAGCGTAAGCGTGAAGGTTTGCTTGCTACAGCTTCAACGGTTGTTCCGGGTACAGTTGGTGCAAATTTACCTCAAGAGAACTTAAATGCTGACCAGACTTTCGGTTGGGAGATCAGTTTGAATCACCGGAATCGTGTGGGTGATGTGAACTATTGGGTAGGCGGACAAATTTCTGCCACAAAGAATCGTTGGGATTATCGTTTGGATAGTCAGGCCAGCAACTCTATGGATGCATGGAGGCGTCGCGATGTATCTGGACGTAACAAAGATATCTGGTTCTCTTATGAAGAAGGAGGACGTTTCAGCAGCTATGAACAAATTCGCTATCACGACCTTACTGGTGGTGGATATGGGCAGGGAACTTTACCTGGTGACTATTATTACAAGGACTGGAACGGTGATGGTATCATAAATGGTGAGGACAATCATCCGATGGCATCTTACAACTTGCCGGTATTCAACTATGGTTTTGTAATGGGAGCCGATTGGAAAGGCATTGATGTATCTATGAACTGGCAAGGCGCAGCAGGTGTTTACAATTCATACGATGAGGTCTTCACAGAGGTAGGTCCGTTCAATGGTGGTGCGGTATTGGATATTTATCTAGATCGCTGGCATACGGTTAATCCGAGTGATGACCCATTCAATCCGAACACGAAGTGGGTATCCGGTCTCTATCCGGCCACAGGTCATAGTTTTAGCAATGCCGGAACGGGTATCAAGAATACATCTTATCTGCGCTTGAAAACGCTGGAAGTTGGCTATACATTGCCTAAAACTTGGATAGCCAAAGCAGGAATTCAGAATCTTCGTATCTATTTCAATGCCTATAACCTCTTGACATTTACAGGTCTGGATAATATAGACCCGGAACGTCCGGGACGTCAGGGCGGTGCGAACAATAATGCTGATTCTGGAATTTTGTTCTATAACTACCCTGTGAACCGTACGTTTAATATTGGTGCAACCATCAAATTCTAAAGATAAAAAGAATAGAATATGAAAACATTAAAATATATATTTGTAGCAGCTGCATTGGGACTTACGGCAACTTCCTGTTATGATTTGGATTTGGAGCCGAAAGGGCTTGTTTACGAGAATGTGCTGTTTCAATCAGACAATGGCATCAAGAAGTATCTTGCTTCGGCGTATCATGATCTGCCCATTGAGGATTTTAACTATGGTCAGAATGGAGACCAGAAAGGTTATGCTACTTCAAGCAAAGGTGGAAATCAGTGGCAGGCTCAGAAATCTAGTGCAGCATCCTGTGCTGCTGAGGCGGCAGGTCGTGCAACTTCTTATGGCGGCTTTGACTATTGGCCTTATGATCGTATCCGTGAACTTAACAATATGTTGGAAAAATTGCCTGAGTATCAAAGCAATTTTACGGAAGATGTTTATAATTCTTATTTAGGTGAGGCGCGTTTCTTGCGTGCATTCTACTATTTTGGAATGGTGAAACGCTATGGCGGTGTGCCTATTGTAGAGAAGGTACTTGACCCAAAGGCTCCATTGGAGGAACTTCAGCAACCGCGTAATACTGAGTATGATTGCTGGAAGTTCATCTATGAAGATTTGAAGTTTGCTATGGAGAATGCTACTGCCTCCAAAGACGAGGTGGGGCGTGCCAATCGTTATGCAGCTGCGGCTTTGATGTCACGTGCCATGTTATATGCTGGGTC
Organism: Bacteroides sp. Phil13; assembly: GCF_001940965.1. Taxonomy (NCBI): domain Bacteria; kingdom Pseudomonadati; phylum Bacteroidota; class Bacteroidia; order Bacteroidales; family Bacteroidaceae; genus Bacteroides; species Bacteroides sp. Phil13. The sequence continues at coordinate 87,518 of NZ_MSHA01000086.1, forward strand.
TGTTGCCAAATACAATCAGTATTTGGCTGTCACCGGTCCAGCTGTAAATGCTGGTCTGATGTGCATGACTGCAGATCACGCACAGGAATTCTTCCAATATGCATACGATGCCTGTAAGTTCCTGAAAGATGCTGGATTCAGACTTCATACAGGTGCTGATAAGGAGAAAGCTTATACGGAAGTATTCCTTAATCCGAATACGGTAGAAGATATCATGGTAAAACAGTATGGTCCCAACACCAGCACGCCGTTCGATACCAACTTGTTCCACTGCTGGGACTGTATGGTATTGCCTAAGGGTGTAGGACTCTCCGGTGACGTAGGCGTTGCGCTTCAGCCTGCATGGGAAATCATGGGGTTGTATGAGATGCCTGCCATTATCGATCCGGAAACTGGGAACCCCATTCGTTTCAAAAGTGTGACTGAACTCTGGAACAACGGTGAAATGGAACCTAGATGTCGTGCCAATTACTACTTTACCGGAATGAAAGAAAGCATGTCCGGTACGGAACTTGATTTTCAGGCTGGTGTCTATACTAGCTATCCGGGTACTGTAGCTGATGGTACTGCCGAAACTCAAGGAAGTGTAAATGACTATACTGCTCAGTTCCGTGTGAGAGCTGCTCAGCCCGGTACACGCAAAGATGTCGGTGGTCATGCCAATGTGAAGATTAACGGTATTCATGGTTTGGCGGAAGGTACGGGCGATGAAGGCTATTCTCGTATGGGTGCTTGTATTCGTAAGTATGTACAGGCTGAAGGTACTAATGCCCGTGTGTTCTTTACCAATTCTCAACCTTGGAAAGTATTCCGTTATGGTGAAATTTTACTGAACTGGGCGGAAGCAGCTTACGAACTGGGATTGATTACCGGTAGTGATGATTTGAAGGCAGAAGCTTTTGAGCATATCAATGAAATCCGTGATCGTGCAGGTGCCCATCCTCATGCAATGGTTACCAATCCGGCTGATATAGGTTCCGAAATCTATGGTTTCCCGATTGACGAGAACCTGCAATATATCCGTGATGAACGTGCCCGTGAGCTTGTCTTTGAAAATCACCGTGTGTTCGATATTCGTCGCTGGAGAGTGGCCGACATTATGTTCATGGATGGTGTGTATACTCATGGACTGCTGGCTTATCAGGTTTTGGATGAAATCAATCCCGATTGGAAGGAGGGAGATGATCCTGATAAAAAATATATGTGGATATTCTTGCCTGAAGTGGAACGTGAAGGCCGTAGGGTGAATTTTAATAAGAAAGATTATTACGATCAAATACCGGGTGGTGAAATCAATAAGAATCCGTTACTGGTTCGTAATGATGGCCATTAATGAATAATTATATAGAAAAGTATTGATATGAAAAAGTTAATATATAGTTTAATATGTGCTGCTTCAGCATTGCTGGTGGTATCCTGCATGGGGGTAGATAACTTCGATGCTCCCGATTGCCATTTCTATGGGAAGATTATAGATTCCACTACCGGAGAAGGCATTGTTTCTGATCGAGGAGATTGCCATATTCGCATCTGGGAGGTGAGTTATAAAGTTAATCCCGGAAGTCAGGATCTTGCCATCAAAGAAGACGGTACGTTCAATAATACCAAACTCTTTGCCGGAACGTATGATATGGTACCGGAAGGGTCTTGGTGGCCTTCTGATACTATCCGTATGGGTATCGGTAGCAAGACTACTCAAAATTTTGAGGTGACGCCTTATTTGAAGTTGTTTGACTTCAAAACGAAACTTGAGGGAACCACACTCACCATGTCCTGCCGTTTGGATGCTCCGATTACTGAAGGGCTCCCACAAGTTATGGATGTTTGTCCGTTTCTCAGTTTGAATCATTTCTGCGGTGCTTCCAATCATATTGGTTATTACGATAAGCCCGGCAAGATTAACGTTATGAAAACTTGGGATAAGATTCCTAAAGAGGACGATGGCAAGAGTATAGCGTATGAAGTGTCTTTGCAGGTAAAGCCCGGATACATTTACTTTGTCCGTATGGGTGCCAAAGTAAAGGATAAATTTGAAAAGTACAATTATACAGAAATTGTAAAGATAGAAGTTCCCAACGAGTAGTTGGAGCAGAGGTAGTAAGATTGTGACAATGGCCGGAAGGGAGACGTATGTTTGTTCTTCCGGCCTTTATTTTAACTGAAAAAATGGAAATAATGAAACAAAATAAGATAAATTATTGGCTGTTGGGTACCCTTTTCCTGGGATTAGTAGCCTGTGGTGATGACAAAGGTGACTATATTCCACCGGCAATAGAAGAGCCAGAAACACCTCCTGCAGAAGATGTTTATAATAAGCCGGATTTTGAACTCCATGAAGACGGCAAACCGTTCGATACCTATCGTGGCTTGGTGATGGCAGGCTATCAAGGATGGTTTGGTGCGCCGGGTGACGGATGCAGGCATAGCAATTCTGATAACACGGCTTGGTATCACTATCGTGAAAGTGAAGTGTTCAAGCCGGGAGTTTTGCAGAACTCTATTGATATGTGGCCCGATATGTCTGAATATGAAAAGAGATACACTCCGGGTGTAGATGGACCTAAAGGTCGTTCTTCTAAATTTATATTGCCCAATGGTGAAGCAGCTCAGGTGTACAGTGCTTACGATGAGTCGAGTGTGTTGCTTCATTTCAAATGGATGAAGGAATATGGCATTGATGGTGTCTTTATGCAACGCTTTGTAGGTGAGGTAATCAATAATCCTGATGGAAAAGATCATTTCGATATGGTGTTGAAGCACGCGATGAAAGGAAGTAACCAATTTCAGCGAGCCATCAGCGTGATGTATGATTTAGGTGGGTTTATGGAAGGAAACCGTGATGAAAGTGCGTTGCTTGCCGATGCGAAGGCCATTATGGATACGTATCAATTGTTAGACCGCAACCAACAGAAATACTATCTCTATGAGGATGGCAAACCGTTGCTTGCTCTTTGGGGTGTGGGGTTTGATGAAAAGCCTTTCGATGCAGACCAGATAGCCAGCCTTATAGCTGCATTGAAAGAGCAGGGTTGGAGCATCATGCTGGGTGTGAACGATGATTGGCGTACGCATAGCTCATCTAAATGGCCGCGTGCCAAATATACTGATATTGTGAAGAGTGCCAATGTCATCTTCCCTTGGTTTGTAGGTCGTTATGGTTCGATAGAGGTTTATAATAACCATCGCAAGCCTATCATTGATGCGGACATTCAATGGTGCAAGAAAAATGGCGTACACTATGCTCCCCACTGTTTCCCTGGTGGAGCTGACCTGAATATGCATCCGAATAATAGTGTGATGGAGCGTCTGGGTGGAAGATTCTTCTGGGAGCAGATCTACGGTGGCATCAAGTTGGGAGCAGAAATGATTTACGTCGCAATGTTTGATGAAATAGACGAGGGCACTGCCATCTTCAAATGCCTTAATAAAAGCGATGTACCGAGCAATGTGCCTGAAACGGATTACTATGTGTGGTATAATAAGGCGAAAGGCAGTTATGGGCATGGTTCCTCGCCTAAGGACGAAAGTCAGCTTGAAGGTGGCTGGTGCAAGAAGGCCAGTGAACTGAACATCGTGTTTCAAGGGGTTGAAGATGATCTGCCCACCGACCACTACTTGTGGCTTACGGGGCAGGCTCGTAAGATGCTTCGTGGCGAAGTGCCTTTGAAGAATGCCTGGCCTGCCAGATAAAAGTAGATAATTATATATCCGAACCGTACCTGAGCCTTACTTGCTCCGTACCATCTCCGGGGATTCTCCACTCAGAGGTACTTCTGGCTGGAGAATGTACGGAGCAAGTAGGGCTCAGGTAGGGCTCAGATACGGTTCGGGTATACTCTTCTTATTTCTAAAAGATACCATAATCTATTACGAAAACTTTCTCTAACTAAAAAAGTGAAAGATGAAAAAAATACTATGTTGCATTCTGTCACTGTTTTGCTTCGTACAGATATTGTACAGCCAGCAAAAAGAGTATAAGGCGTATCTGGTAGCAACAGCCCATTTTGATACGCAGTGGAACTGGGATGTACGCGAATCTATTGATGATTATCTGCACCGTACAATGGTACAGAACTTTTGGCTCTTCGAGCGTTTCCCCAATTATATCTTTAACTTTGAGAGTGCTCAGAAATATGCGTGGATGAAGGAGTATTATCCGCACGAGTATGAGCTTGTAAAGAAGTACATCAAGGCAGGACGCTGGAATGTAGTGGGAAGTGTATGGGAAGCGACAGACCCTAATATTCCTTCCTCCGAATCCTTTTTCAGGAATGTCCTGTTAGGGCAGGAATTCTATAAAAAAGAGTTTGGTGTAAAATCAAACGATATTTATCTGCCGGACTGTTTCGGTTTCGGTTACACATTGCCTACCATCGCCGCACACTGCGGATTGATAGGATTCTCTACCCAAAAACTCCAGTGGCGGAAAAATCCATATTTTGGAGAAAAAGAAAAAATGCCGTTCAAGATAGGGCTTTGGCAAGGTCTGGATGGTGCGCGGATCATGGCAGTACTGGATGCCGGAGGATACGGTACATCGTATTACTACGATGATATCAGTATCAATCGCCGCATTCTGGAAAGAGCTAAACTAGGACCTGATAATACGGCTTATAGTTATTATGGTGTAGGAGACCGTGGCGGATCGCCAACGCTTCCTTCCGTCTATTCATTAGAAAAAAGTTTGAAGGCAGATGGCCCGTTAGAAATTATCAGTGCCAAAGCCGGACAAATATATGAAGATTATTATCCTTTTGAAAAGCATCCCGAACTACCCGTTTATGACGGAGAACTGCTGATGGATGTGCATGGAGTGGGGTGCTACACTTCGCAGGCTGCAATGAAACATTTCAACCGACGGAACGAACACTTGGCGGATGCAGCCGAAAGAGCATCTGTAGTGGCGGAAACATTGGGAGGTTTGGAATATCCTTCCGATGCTTTGCGTGAAAACTGGCAGCGTTTCCTGTGGCATCAATTTCACGATGACCTGACGGGAACCAGTATTCCGCAATCATACACTTTCTCCTGGAATGATGAACTGATAGCTCAGACACGTTTTGCAGAAACCATTACTACAGCAGTGGGGGCAGTGAGTCGTGCTTTGGATACCAAAGTAAAAGGGATGCCGGTTGTGGTTTATAATCCTGTAGCTTCCAGTCGGAGAGATGTGGTGAAGGCTACGGTTAAGATGGATAAACGACCGTCAGGAATTAAAGTAACCTCTCAGAAAGGGGAAAATATGCCTGCACAGTTGATTTCTTGGGAGAATGGAATAGCCGAGGTTTTGTTTGTAGCGCAAGTAGATCCACTTAGCTTCTCAGTATATAGCATTCAACCGGGAAGAACTTCATCTTCCGGAAAACTGCTGGCAAAGAACGGAACTCTTGAAAACACTATTTATAAGATAGCATTGAATGAACAGGGTGACATAGCTTCCATTTTTGATAAAAAGAATAATCGTGAACTGGTGCAAACCGGTAAGCCGTTCCGTCTGATGATGTTTACGGAAAATCTTTCTACTGATTATCCGGCTTGGGAAATTTACAAGAAAGTTCTGGATGGGCCGAGTATTTCCATCACGGACAATGTTAAAATTACCGTGGCAGAGAATGGACCGTTGAGAGCATCTTTACGTGTGGAACGTACTCATGAAGACTCTAGGTTTGTACAATATATCACGTTAACGGATGGAGCCGAGGATGATAGAATTGAGATCAGTAACGAATTTGACTGGCAAGGAAAGAAAGCTTTGCTGAAAGCAGAGTTTCCAACCACAATCTCCAATGAAAAAGCTACTTATGACTTGGGTTTAGGTTATGTGAAGCGCGGCAACAATATCGAGAACTCTTTTGAGGTACTGGGACATCAGTGGGCCGACTTGACTGCCGATGATGCGTCTTATGGCATATCCATTTTGAATGAATCTAAATATGGATGGGATAAGCCTGATAATAATACCATCCGTCTGACATTGCTTCATACTCCTCAACCCGGTAAGCATTATACATATCAGGATCATCAGGATCATGGACATCATGCTTTCCGTTATGCCATTGTGGGACATAAAGAGGATGCTGCTCAAGCAGGCATTGCCTGGAAGGCGGAGAATTTCAATCAGCCCCTGTTGGCTTTTACCACTACTAAGCATGCGGGTAAATTGGGGCGTTCTTATTCATTTGCCCGTACAGACCGTCCTCAGGTTGCTGTGAAAGCTATTAAAAAAGCGGAAGATGGACGCGGATATATTGTTCGTATCAATGAGATCTATGGCAGTTCTTACGACCAAGCTTATATAGAGTTTGCATCTGATATTGAAAATGCCAAAGAAGTAAACGGAATAGAGGAAGGAAAAGGTGAAGTTACTTTCTCTGGTAATAGGCTGATCGTCAGTGGTAAAGCTTTTCAACCCCGCACATTTAGGGTTACATTCAAACAAAAGCCTTTGCTGACGGTTCCTGAATGCCAACCATTGGAACTGCCCTATAATGCGGTAGCCTTAACAACTGATGAGTTTAATCGTGCTGGTAATTTCGACCGGCAAGGTAATTCACTGGCAGCCGAACTGATGCCCGAAAAGATCCTTTCGGATGGGGTTGAATTCAGTATACAGAATGATCCTGCTATTTTCAATTACGTCCGGGCGAATGGGGATACCATTCTTTTGCCTGAGCATCATGGCATGGATAAACTATTTCTTCTGGTGACTTCTGTAAAGGATGACCGTCGGGCTACTTTCCTGGTGGATGATAAGCCTTATCAGGTAAATGTGCCTTATTATTCCGGTTTCTATGGACAGTGGGGATGGAAAGGCGAAAGTGAGGGATATATCAAAGATGCTTCTATCGGTTATATTGCCAATCATAAACATAGTGCACACAAAGGAAATGACTCTTATAACTTTGCTTATCTGTACAAGGTATGTTTAGATATTCCGGCAAATGCCCGAATGCTGGTTCTGCCCAAAGATGCAGGTATCGCTTTATTCGCTGCAACGCTGACCGGTAATCAGAACTATGATACCGAACCGATTACGGAAATGCGTGTGTTGCCTTACCTGACCAAACAAATAGAGTATACATCCGAACCGGTACCCTTCTATCGGGAACGGAGTGCTTGGTAAACCTATTAACTGGCTATTATGAAAAATATTATATATAGTTTTATTATATTGATTCTCTTTTGCCCTTGTTCCATGTGGGGACAGGGGAAGGAGTACAGTTTCGATGAGAGAGGCATTTCTCGGCAGGTGTTGGAAAATTATCTGGACCGTTCCATTACAATGGTCTATCTGTTGATGCCAGATAAACCGGAAGGACGTAGAGTGTATTCTTATCATGCCGATGATATGCGTATGGTCAAGGATATCGGAGCAAAGTTTATCGGTCGTTCCATTTACCGGTGGGGAGGCGAAAGCTTGTTGAACAAACCTGAATTCTGGAGTAAAGCGAAAGCATTTGCTGGTGAATTGCACGCCTATGACCCTGATATAATCCTTCAGGGGTGCCTGTTTGAGATCGTTACAGAGGAGGTGAATCAGGTGAAGATACCCGATTGGGTGTTTAAGGGGTATGGATTGCCGGTTGAATCACGTAACTTTTCTTATGTTGATATGCTGAATAAAGAAGGGCTTCTGGTCGATCATTGGCGTAAAGGCAGTAGTGTACCGGATATTAGTCGACAGGAAACTCAGCTTTGGTTCTATTATCTTGCTTGTTCTTACATCAATGTCGGTTGCGAGGCTTTTCATCTTGGGCAGATTGAGTTGATTGGAATGAATGATCCGGAACGGGATTCCTGGGCTCGTGTCATTACTAAAATACGTGAGTATGCGCGTACTCATGCCCGCCGTCACTGGGTGTTGCTGGATGCCCATACTCCTTATGGAGGAATGGTAAGGAATGGGGTGAGCTTGCTCGACTTCAATTCTTTCCCGCTTCGCATCAAGGAAATTCCTTCTGAACCCTATAAAGCTGAACTTGCTGTGAATCATCTGGATGCTCTTTATAAAAAGAGCAAAGGGTGCATTTCCCCTAGCGGATGGAAATGCGAGCATCTGCCATATCTCGTGGAGTTTGATAATTATGGCAGGGGGAAAGAAGCGAATGTGGCGGATCTGAACTCCCATTTTGTATGGGGATGGGACGAAATTTCCTGGCTGTCCCTGCAACCGGAAGATTACCGGAATGAGTGGTTGACGTATGCGTATCATTGGATACATCGTACCGACCCGAATGGGCATCTGGAAATGCCCGGTTGCCGGATGATAACCTGTCCGAATCAAACCGAAGGTAACTATCGTGCCAATATGAGAAGTGAAGCATGTCCCTTTGGATACTCTCAGGAAGAAACAATCAAAGAACTTTGGAACAAATAATAACAACTGAAATATTAAATACCTAATTAAATTATTGCTACCATGAAGAAATGCTTTTTACTATTGCTCGTTTTTTTCTTGTTCGGGAGTCTGAATGCAGCACCCAAACATTCTAAGAATACTAAATATCCATCTTACAAAGGTTTGGTTATGGCTGGGTATCAAGGTTGGTTTCACCAACCGAGGAAAGGGGTAATGTACCCGGATGAGAACAGTGTCCGCATAGATATGTGGCCGGATGTGAGTGAGTATGAGAAAACATATCCGACGGGACAGAAATTGGCAGATGGCTCTACTGCCCGCTTTTTCTGTTCTACAGATGAGAGCACGGTAGATCTGCATTTCAAGTGGATGAAGGAGTATGGGTTGGATGGTGTATTCATGCAACGTTTCTTCGGGGCTGCCCGTCCGGAAGCACGCAGGCGGAGCACAGTGCTGGAGCATGCCATGAAGGCGGCTTCAAAATATGGACGTGCTATTGGGGTTATGTATGATTTGTCCGGCCTGGCAGCTAAAGGTGAAGATTGCTCCATGTTGATTGACGACTGGAAATATCTGGTTGATTCGCTGCGTGTAACTAATCAGACAGGTGAACAGACTTATGTCTTTTATAACGGCAAACCGTTGGTTACTATCTGGGGTGTCGGTTTTCCTGATCGTCCGTATGATATTCGTAATATCGGTTTGGAACGTTTTATCGATTTCCTCAAAAATGATCCGGAATACGGAGGCTGTAGCGTAATGTTGGGAGTACCTACTTTCTGGAGAGACCTGAATGCCGATTGCGTACATGATCCTTACTTGCACGAGCTTATCAGACAGGCGGATATTGTTCTGCCATGGATGGTGCAGCGCTTTACTCCGTTGCTCCACAATGATATGGATCGTTATCGGGATGTTATTCTCGATGATATAGCTTGGTGCAAAGAGAATAATATCGGTTATGTGCCTTGTGTGACTCCTGGATTCAGTTGGCACAATCTAAGTCGCCATGCATTCAAGGATGATGTGAAACCTTCCGGTTCTATTCCCCGTCAGGGCGGACGCTTCTATTGGCAACAGATTTCTACGGCAATCAATGCAGGGGCTACGATGCTGTATGTAGCTATGTTCGATGAAGTGAATGAAGGTACTGCCATTTTCAAGTGTACAGATAATCCTCCGGTGGGAAAAGAAGTCAAGTTTGTGGGTATGGATGGGATGCCGTCCGATCATTACCTGTGGCTGACGGGTGAGGCGGCAAAGATGCTTCGTCGTGAGAAACCGCTGAGCTTTGAGATGCCCCGGAGGGATACAAAATAGAAAATTGAAAAAACTGCGAATTATTAAGTTGAAATTAAGAGCTTTGTTAATCATGCAACTCTAATTTTGCTCATATTAACTATAAAAATTATAAAAAAAGCGTATGAAAAATTATTTGATTACCTTGGCTGCTTTGTCGTTGACATTGATGAGTTGCAACAACCAAAAGCAAGCTAAAACGGTTACTTTAGGTCCGAATCCTTTCATTACTCACATGTATACAGCTGATCCTTCTGCCCATGTATGGGAAGACGGACGTCTGTATGTTTATGCTTCTCATGATATTGATCCTCCGCGTGGATGCGATTTAATGGACCGCTATCATGTATTCTCTACGAATGACATGGTGAACTGGACGGATCATGGTGAAATATTGAACTCTTCGCAAGTGTCTTGGGGACGTAAAGATGGTGGCTTCATGTGGGCACCCGATTGTGCATATAGGAATGGTACTTATTATTTTTACTTTCCGCACCCGAGTGGTGATGACTGGAACAATACCTGGAGAGTGGGTATAGCTACCAGTAAACATCCTGCCAAAGACTTCACTGTACAGGACAAGTATATTGACATGATAGGAATGGAAGACGATTGCTTTGCCATGATAGATCCCTGCGCTTTTGTGGATGATGATGATCAGGCTTACTTCTACTATGGCGGTGGAGGTCGTTGTGTGGGTGCCAAAATGAAGGATAATATGATGGAACTGGCAGAACCGCTGCGTGCTATGGAGGGGCTGAAAGATTTTCATGAGGCTGCTTGGGTACATAAAAAAGACGGTGTGTACTATTTGTCCTATGCTGATAACCATGCGGAGAATGGCAAAGGGGCTAATCGTTTAAATTATGCAACTAGTAATTCACCGCTAGGACCGTGGACATATCAGGGTGTTTATCTGGAACCGACAGGTTGCGATACAAGTCATGGATCTATAGCTGAATATAACGGTGAATGGTATGCTTTCTATCATAACTGTTCTATTTCCGGAAGGGGAAACCTTCGCTCTATTTGTGTAGACAAGCTATACTATAATCCGGATGGAACTATCAAAGTAGTAGAACAAACAAAATAAATTTGTATGCGTCTATTTATTCATCTGTTGAAGTTGGGTTTCTTTATTGCTGCACTTGCTCTTACAGCTTGCAGCGATAAAGATACGCCGGGGGAAATACCTCCAGAAGTTCCCCCTGAAGTGCCAGAGGTAGATCCTCCGGTTCCTGATGGGCCGTATGAGTACGATTATGATATGGACTATGATTCGGAAGAATATCTGAAAGCTTATAAAGGAACGGCCTATAAAGGTCCGCACCGCGTGCCCGGCACTGTAGAAGCGGAAGACTTTGATGAAGGAGCACAGAATGTGGTCTATCATGAGAGCGACTCTAAACTGGCTGATGTGGGGTACAGAGGTTCCCACGCCGTTGATGTTCGTGCAGAAAGTAAGGCTTCCGGAGGTTATTATATCGGTGATGTACAGCCAGGTGAATGGATGTGTTATACGATTGAGGTAGATGAGGATGGTGCCTATGCCATTGAAACATTCTGTGTGAAAGGGGACGGATCGGAGGGAAGTTTTTACTTTGAGGTAGATGGTCGGGGTGCAAGCCGCAGTATAGATATGCCTCTTGGGGGATGGACGGATTTTAGCCATAAAGTGAAAGCTAATGGAATCCAGCTGACTAAAGGGAAACATGTACTGAAGTATTGTGCCAATACACCGGGAAACATCGATAAGTTCGTTTTAACGCGTACAGGTAAGTTGGAAGATATTTCTAATTCTTTCACTTACCCTGTTACGAAAGCAATGAGTAATCCCCTGTTTGTAGAGTGGGAGTCACCGATGTACAATAGTTGGATAAAGGGACTCCTTTACACAGCTGATGCTTCTGCGCATGTATGGAACATTGATGGGAAAGAAGTACTTTATGTGTATGCTTCGCATGATATGGAGCCTGCACTTGGATGCGACCGCATGGATCGCTATCATGTTTTTTCTACGGAAGATATGGTGAATTGGACCGATCATGGGGAGATAATGAATGCAGCCACAGTGCGAAAACATAATGGTTGGGGGTGTGATGGCTTCATGTGGGCTCCCGATTGTGCTTATAATCCGGAGAATCAAACCTATTATTTCTACTTTCCGCACCCGGCCAATGCTGCTAATTGGAATAGTACCTGGCGGGTGGGAGTAGCTACCAGTAAGTATCCGAATAAGGAATTCCGTGTAAGAGGTTATATCGAGGGTATGCCTCCGGAAATTGACCCTTGCGTATTTATAGATGAGGATGGGCAACCTTACATTTATAATGGAGGTGGAGGTAAATGCTATGGTGGTAAGTTACGGAAAGATGACTGGACGAAACTGGACGGAGAGGTTAAACCGATGACTGGCTTGAGTGATTTCCATGAAGCGACCTGGATACATAAATACAATGGTAAGTACTATCTATCGTATGCGGATAATAACCCGGGTGCCAATCGTTTGAGGTATGCAACAAGCGATTCTCCGTTAGGTCCATGGAAGTATGAGGGGATTTATCTGGAACCGACCACTTGTGACACAAGTCATGGTTCTATTGTAAAGTATAAAGGTCAATGGTATGCCTTCTATCACACTTCTGATTTTTCAGGACAGGGAAATCTACGTTCGGTTTGTGTAGATAAGTTGTTCTATAATTCGGATGGAACCATACAGGTCGTAAAGCAGACCCGCGGAAACAAATAGAAGTTAGATTGGCAGGATAAAAAATGTGAGGTTGTGTCAAAAGTAAGAATTACTATCATTTTGCTCTGTCATCCTGAACATAGTGAAGGATCTACTCCCCTGAAGCGCAGAGAAGAGATCCTTCGACAAGCTCAGGATGACGAAATGATACGCTTATCAGAGTTTCGACACAACCTCATACAATGAAAGTCTGTCAGACTTAATTGATTAACTTGAATTTAAAGAATAATACGATGAAGAACTTATTTTTTCTCTTCCTTTTTTCTCTTGTAGCGATGTCCGTAAGGGCTCAGTCTTTTACCGGTGAGAAGACGGATTGGCACGGCTTCGACCGCTACGATTTTGTAATGAGTGAAACAACATTCCAAATTAAACCTATCAAGGCAACACAACGTGAAGGAGCAGGTGTTGCGGGGCCGGAAAAAGGAATGCGTAGATGCATTGTAGTTGTTCCGAAACAGGCTGCTGAAGGTAATCCATGGTCATGGCGTGGTTGCTATTGGGATCATCAGCCACAAGCGGAAATTGAGTTATTGAAGCGTGGCTTTCATATTGTTTACATCACTACCGATCCTGATCAGACATGGGAAGTATGGTATAATTTTCTGGTGAATGAGCACGGCTTTTTTCCTAAACCTGCGTTTATTGGTATGAGTCGCGGCGGAGCCAATTCTTTTACTTGGGGGACAGAACATCCTGATAAAGTTTTGGCTATTTGTGCCGATAATCCCGGACTTTCACAAAAAAGTTTGATGGGAATGGATAAACTTGCCAGACAGGATGTCCCTATCTTGAATATCTGTGGTAGCATCGACCCTATACTCAATAATACTTATGCCATTCAAGGTGTTTATCAAGGTAATGGTGGGCGTATGTCGGTTTTGATCAAAGACGGTACGGCACATCATCCGCACAGCTTGCAGGATCCGAATATTATTGCGGATTTTGTCGAACAGGCTTATAAGGAAAAACCGGCTGAGAAGCCTGCATTTCTGCCCGATAAATACAAAAAAAGTAATTTCTACAGTACAGATCCTATTTATTCGTATGCTGAATATGATAAACTCTGGATTACCTCATGGGGACCTTATTTTACAGGTAATTATAATAAATATATGTTCTCATTGGAAGGTGTGGAAGGACTGGTTACGGTTATCGCTCCTGAGAAACCTGCTGCCGGAAATCCTTGGATTTTCCGTTGCGATCAGCCGGATGGTAATTCTGCTGTAGATTTGGGATTGCTTGCACGTGGTTTTCACATAGTGGTTGCTCCCATTGCTTATAATGCTGATGGTCCTTTATTTGACCAGTGGAGCATTGCATACAATTATCTTGTGAGTAAGGGATTTGCAGCACATCCGGTTGTAGCTGGTCGTGGAGGTGCGACAGGGGAAGTTTATGCTTGGGCTATTGAGAACCCTGATAAGATAGCCGGAATCTATGGGGAAAATCCTATTTTGCGTTCTTCTTTAGCGAAGATTCAGCCATTGGATAATCTGAAACCGCTTGCCGAGGCGAAGGTTCCTATTCTGCACGCTTGCGGAAGTCTTGATCCTAATTTGAAGACTCAGACTGGTGAAGCTAAAAAACGCTATGCAGGCAAGATGACAGTAATCATTGATACAGGACGTGGGCATTATCCGATTACTCCTGAAAACCCGAAGAAATTAGTAGAATTGATTGAAAAGATGATTAAATAGTAGACAAATTAGCCACTTTATTCAAATTTAATTAGCGATTAAGTCTTTTTTAATTGAAAGGGAAAGTGCTGAGCCTTACATTTGCTTTCGAGAATAAATATAAACTAAAACTGTTATATTATGAAAATTACACATTGCCTGGCTTCTGTAGCTTTAGTTTCCATGTTGGGCGCTTGTAGTGGAGTACAAAACCAAGTAGCCGCCGTGAAAGGCCCGGTGGACTATGTGAATCCTTACATGGGAAATATCAGTCACTTGCTGGTGCCTACTTTCCCGACTATTCACCTGCCGAATAGTATGCTTCGTGTCTATCCCGAACGGGCGGATTATACAACAGATCAGTTGAAAGGTCTTCCTTTGATTGTGACTAGTCATCGTGGTAGTTCTGCTTTCAATCTGAGTCCGTATCAGGGAGATAAACTTCGTCCGGTTATAGCTTATAGCTATGATGATGAGAAGTTGAAACCTTATTATTATGAGGTGGTTCTCGATGACGAGGAAATTAAAGTGAAGTATGCACCTTCTCATCAGTCGGCTCTTTATCAGATAGATTATAGTCAGCAGGATAAGCCTGTATACATGATGATCAATTCGCGTAACGGTGCTATCAAGGCAGGTGACGGTTTTGTGAGCGGTTATCAACAACTGGAGAATAATACGCGGGTTTACCTGTATATAGAATCGGACGTTACCCCTATAGAAACAGGTATTCTGGCTGATGGTAAAATAGATGCAGACAAGAAAGAAGCAGAAGGGCGTAATGCCTGTGCTGTAATGCACTTTGCAGACGGAACAAAAACAGTCAACTTGCGCTATGGAATTTCATTTATAAGTGAAGAACAAGCCAAGAAAAACCTGCAACGTGAATTGCCTGATTATAATCTGCAGGCTTTAGCAGAAAAGGGACGTCAGATCTGGGATAAAGCATTGAGCGATATTCAGGTAGAAGGTGGCAGTGAGACAGATAAACAGGTTCTTTATACATCGCTTTACCGTGTATTCGAACGTCCGGTTTGTATCAGCGAAGGCGGTCGTTATTTCAGTGCATTCGACGGAAAGATACACGAAGATAATGGTGAGCCGTTCTACACAGACGATTGGATTTGGGATACTTACCGTGCTGCCCATCCTTTGCGTCTTTTGATTGATGAAGGAACAGAAAAGAATGTGATTGACTCTTATTTGCGCATGGCGGAACAGATGGGAGATATGTGGATGCCTACTTTTCCTGAGATTACAGGTGACTCTCGTCGTATGAACTCTAATCATGCTGTGGCAACCGTAGCGGATGCGGCTGCTAAAGGCTTACAATTCGATTTGGCTAAAGCCTATGAAGCTTGCCGTAAAGGTATTGAAGAAAAAACATTGGCTCCGTGGTCGGGTGCTGCTGCCGGTTGGATTGATGATTTCTATAAGAAGAACGGATATATCCCTGCACTTCAGGAAGGAGAAAAAGAAACAGACCCGAATGTACATCATTTCGAAAAGCGTCAGCCAATTGCAGTAACGTTGGGAACTTCCTATGACCAGTGGTGTTTGTCGCGCATAGCCGATATGTTGGGAAAAAAAGAAGATGCTGCTCATTATCTACAATGTGCTCATAATTACCGTAATGTGTATAATGCAGAAACAGCTTTCTTCCATCCGAAGGATAAGAATGGTAAATGGATCGAACCATTCGATTATCGTTTCTCCGGAGGTATGGGTGCCCGTGAATATTATGGTGAGAATAATGGTTGGGTTTATCGTTGGGATGTTCCTCACAATGTAGCTGATCTGATTGATCTGATGGGAGGTAACCAACAGTTTATTGCGAACTTGGATCAGACCTTCCGTGAACCGTTGGGACGTGGTAAATATGCTTTCTATGCACAGATACCGGACCATACCGGAAATGTGGGACAATTCTCAATGGCCAATGAACCCTCTCTGCATATTCCTTATCTGTATAATTATGCGGGTCAGCCTTGGAAGACACAGAAACGTATTCGTCAGTTGCTGAAGACTTGGTTCCGTAATGACTTGATGGGATTACCGGGTGATGAAGACGGTGGCGGTATGTCAGCATTTGTAGTTTTCTCTTCTTTAGGTTTCTATCCGGTAACTCCGGGTTCTCCGTCTTATAACATCGGCAGCCCTTTGTTTACTAAGGCTAAGGTAATGTTGAGCAATGGAAAGGTATTTGAGATAGAGGCACAAGGTGCATCGGATGAAAACAAATACATTCAGTCTGCAACATTGAACGGAAAAGAATGGAATAAACCCTGGTTTAGTCATGACGACATAAAAGAAGGTGGAAAATTGGTATTGGTGATGGGCAGCAGGCCTAATAAAACATGGGGTAGCGCAGGCGATGCAGTACCTCCATCTGCAGAAAAACAATAAGGTATAATAAGTCAATAGGAAAAACCATGAGAACACTAAAAAAGATTGTATTTACAGGATTATTCGCTCTAATTGCCTGTGCCGGAGTGGCACAGGCTCAAGAGCTATATAAAGATGAGAAAGCGCCGATGCATGAGCGTATCATGGATCTATTATCACGCTTGACGGTTGAAGAAAAAATCAGCCTGTTGCGTGCAACCTCTCCGGGTATTCCCCGTTTGGATATTCCCAAATATTACCACGGTAACGAAGCGCTTCACGGAGTGGTTCGTCCGGGACGCTTTACCGTTTTCCCGCAGGCTATCGGACTGGCGGCAACCTGGAACCCGGAATTGCAATTGCAGGTAGCTACGGTTATTTCTGATGAGGCCCGTGCCCGTTGGAATGAGCTGGAGCAAGGACGGGAACAAAAAAATCAGTTTAGTGACTTGTTGACCTTCTGGTCTCCTACAGTGAATATGGCGCGTGACCCACGCTGGGGACGTACTCCGGAAACTTACGGAGAAGACCCCTATTTAAGTGGTGTCATGGGTACTGCTTTTGTGAAAGGCCTGCAAGGCGATGATGACCGTTATCTGAAGATTGTGTCGACTCCTAAGCATTTCGCAGCCAATAATGAAGAACATAATCGTTTTGTATGTAATCCGCAGATTTCAGAAAAACAGTTACGTGAATATTACCTTCCGGCTTTTGAAGCGTGCGTGAAGGATGGTAAATCAGCTTCCATCATGTCAGCGTATAATGCGCTGAATGATGTGCCTTGTACCTTGAACGCCTGGTTATTGACGAAAGTACTTCGTGAGGACTGGGGATTCAAAGGATATGTGGTTTCCGATTGCGGTGGACCTTCCTTGTTGGTGAATGCACATAAATATGTGAAGACTAAAGAGGCTGCGGCTACCCTTTCCATAAAAGCAGGCTTAGACTTGGAATGTGGTGATGATGTATTTGATGAGCCTTTGTTGAGTGCTTACCGTCAATATATGGTTACGAATGCTGATATAGATTCGGCTGCCTATCGTGTGTTACGGGCACGTATGCAGTTGGGGTTTTTCGATAGCGGAGAAAAGAATCCTTATACGAAAATATCTCCGGCTGTGATAGGGTCGGCAAAGCATCAGGAAGTAGCTTTGAATGCAGCACGTGAATG
Organism: Bacteroides sp. Phil13; assembly: GCF_001940965.1. NCBI lineage: Bacteria > Pseudomonadati > Bacteroidota > Bacteroidia > Bacteroidales > Bacteroidaceae > Bacteroides > Bacteroides sp. Phil13. The sequence continues at coordinate 105,160 of NZ_MSHA01000086.1, forward strand.
TATTGTATTGCTTAAGAATCAGAAGAAAATGTTGCCGCTTAATGCCAAAAAGGTGAAATCAATAGCTGTGGTAGGCATCAATGCCGGTAATTGTGAGTTTGGAGATTATAGTGGTTCGCCAGTGATTGCTCCGATCTCAGTGTTGCAGGGTATCAAAGATAGAGTAGGCGATGGTGTGAAAGTGGTATATGCTCCTTGGAAATCAGCTGTAGACGGTATGGAACTCATACAGGGAGTCAATTTCCCGGAAGGATTGAAGGCCGAGTATTTTGACAATACCAAGTTACAGGGGACTCCTAAAGTGCGCAAAGAAGAATGGATTAACTTTGAGCCAGCCAACCAGGCACCCGATCCTTTCTTACCTAAATCTCCTTTGTCAGTTCGCTGGACGGGAAAATTTCGTCCTACGGTTACCGGACAATATACACTTAGTTTCACATCGGATGATGGTTGTCGCTTGAGCATTGATGGAAAAATGCTGATTGATGCATGGCGGGGACATGCCGTCCGGACTGATACCGCTACTATTTATCTGGAAGCCGGAAAAGATTACCAGTTGAAAGCAGAGTACTATGACAATCGTGATTATGCTGTAGCGAGACTGCAATGGCGGGTTCCCCAGGTTGGCAAAGTCACTCGCTTGGATTTGTATGGTGAAGCAGGAAAAGCGGTGCGCGAGTGTGAGACGGTAGTTGCCGTATTAGGAATCAATAAGTCGATAGAACGTGAAGGACAAGATAGATATGATATTCAGCTTCCGGCAGACCAGATGGAGTTCTTGCAGGAAATTTACAAAGTAAATCCGAATATCGTTGTTGTATTGGTTGCCGGCAGTTCGTTGGCTGTCAACTGGATGGATGAACATGTTCCAGCTATTGTAAATGCTTGGTATCCCGGTGAAAGCGGAGGTAAAGCTGTAGCGGAAGTCCTGTTCGGTGATTATAATCCGGGTGGCCGTCTGCCCTTGACCTATTACAGAAGTCTGGATGAACTCCCTCCGTTCGATGATTATGATATAACTAAGGGACGTACTTATAAATACTTCAAAGGGGATGTCCTGTATCCTTTCGGTTATGGTTTAAGTTATACCACATTCAAGTATTCCAACCTGCAAGTGGCAGATGGTGAAGAGGAAATAAATGTTTCCTTCCAACTGAAGAATGCAGGTAAATATGCAGGTGATGAGGTTGCTCAAGTATACGTGAAATTACCTGAGCGGGATGAAGTAATGCCTATCAAAGAGCTGAAAGGTTTTGAGCGTGTCGCATTGAAGAGTGGTGAAAACAAGAAAGTGACTTTGAAATTACGTAAAGACCTGCTACGTTATTGGGACGAAGCGAAAGGTAAGTTTGTCTATCCTTCCGGTGATTATACGATCATGGTAGGTGCTTCTTCTGCTGATATTCGTTTGCAGAAAGTGGTTTCGGTATTACAGAAAGATAATTATCCAATGTCTCACCCGGAAAAATAAATAAGTATGGAACGGAATGCCAAATTTCAGTGGATATTTTGTCTCTTATTGGGTTGTGCTACTTCATTAGTAGCGCAGAATGTGGCGAATTGGGGATTGACTCATCCTCAGCCGAAAGAGACGTTACCGAAGTCGAAAGCGCAAATCATGATGCCCACCCCGAAAGCGCAGACACCGGTGGAAGCGGTGGTAGAGAAGGTTGGTGAGAGTGATTACCTGTTGAACCGGGGCTGGAAACTGACAGATGGCAAAAATGGATGGTATAATGCAACCGTCCCGGGTACTGTATTGACTACTTTAGTGGATCAGGGGGTGTATCCCGATCCTTATTATGGACTGAATAATCTGGCAATTCCCGACACTCTGTGCAGGATGGATTGGTGGTATCGTTTGGAATTCAATTCACCTGTTCCTACAGAAGGCCGGGAAGCCTGGCTGGTTTTCAAAGGTATCAATTATCAAGCCGAGATATGGCTGAACGATGTATGCCTGGGTACAATGAAAGGTGCTTTTATCCGGGGTGAGTTTAACGCAACGGATCATTTGGTGGATGGCAAGAATACGTTGGTTGTTCGTATTCTTCCACCGCCTAACCCGGGAATTCCTCACGAACAATCTCCATCCGCCGGAAACGGTATGAATGGCGGACAATTGTGCCTGGACGGGCCTACCTTTATTTCTTCAGAGGGTTGGGACTGGGTGCCGGGTATCCGTGACCGGAATATAGGAATCTGGCAGGATGTACATTTACGTTTCACGAACGGTATCCGTTTGCATGATACGCAGGTAGTTACTCATCTGGCATTACCGGATACTACGGTCGCTGAAGTTACCGTACGTACGGAAGTGGAGAACCTGCAACCGATAGCCAGACAAGTATCCGTTGACCTGAATCTTGAAGGAAAAAAGGTGACTCAGGAAGTAAACCTTGCACCGAAGGAGCGGAAAACGGTTGTCTTTACTCCGGATACTCACAAGGCATTGGAACTGAAATCTCCTCGTTTGTGGTGGCCAAATAATTACGGTCGTCAGGAGCTTTATACGATGGATGTGGTTGTAGCGGAAAAAGGCGTATCCTCTGATTCTAAGAAAGTTCGTTTCGGAGTCCGTGAGATTTCTTATGAATTGGCAGTTTGTTTCCCCGATGACTCTATCCGCCGGGTGGAATATCGTCCGACGGTTATGGAGCAGGGCGAACCTATCTTTGATAATATAAACCGCAAGTATATAGAAGGAGGCATGTGTATGCCTCGTCTGAAAAAGAATGTTTCTTCTGATATTCTTGTGCCGGCACCCGACAAAGCCATGCAGCATTATATGGTGATAAAAGTCAACGGCAAGCGTATCTTCTGTAAAGGAGGAAACTGGGGAATGGATGATGCCATGAAGCGCGTTTCGCGTGAACATCTTGAACCTTATTTCCGGTTGCACAAGGAAGCGAACTTTAATATGATCCGCAACTGGACGGGCGAGAGTACGGAAGAGAGCTTCTATGAATTGTGTGATGAATATGGTATGCTGGTTTTCAATGACTTCTGGCTGAGTACGCAAGGCTACAATATGCCGGTAAATGATGATAACCTATTCTTGCGGAATGCAGAAGATGTAGTGGTACGTTTCCGTAACCATCCTTCCATTGCTGTTTGGAATCCCCGGAATGAGGGCTTTGCGCCTGCTTATATCGAAGAACATCTGGCAAAGATGATTGCCGAGAAAGACGGTACCCGTTATTACAGTCCGAATTCTACCCATTGCAACCTGAGACCAAGCGGACCATGGAACTATCATAAGAATCCGGTGGATTACTATCGCGATCGGGCACATGGGTTCAATACAGAACAAGGTTCAACTTCCATTCCTACGGAAGAATCCATCCTGGCTATGATGGATGTGAAAGATGCCTGGCCCATCAGTGATGTGTGGTATTACCATGATTTACATGGTGGGCAAAGAGAATTTATGGAGGCGATAGACCAGAAATATGGAAAGCCGACGGACCTGAAAGATTTTAGCCGGAAAGCACAGATTGTCAATTACGACAGTCACCGTGCCATGATGGAAGCTTGGAACAGTAAAATGTGGAATAGCACAAGTGGGCTGTTGTTGTGGATGAGTCACCCGGCTTGGCCCAGTATGGTTTGGCAGATTTATTCCTGGGATTATGAAACTTTCGGTTCTTTCTATGGATGCCGTAAGGCGTGTGAGCCGATTCATATCCAGAAGAATCTGGATGATCAGAAAGTAGTGGTTGTCAATACTTCTTTGAAAGAGATAAAGGGGGCTAAAGTTATATATGAAGTTTATTCCCTTGAAGGTAAGTCATTGTTTAAACGCACTTCCAAGTTGAATGTATTGGCTAATGGATTGACCGAGTGCTTCGTACAAGATAAACCAATTTCTGCATCCGGAGTATATATGGAACGTTTGATACTTCAGGATAAGCGTGGCAAGGTTATTTCGATCAATGATTATTGGCAAGATAACGGTGAGGGTAATTTCCAGGGATTCAATGCTTTGGAAGAAGCCTCCATAAACTGTAAACTAATCCGGCAAAAGGAGAGTCAGATACAAATAGAATTACAGAACACCGGAGCAATGCCTGCCCTCGCTCTGAAACTCAATGTCCGTGAGGTGGATACAGATAAGCGTATTTTGCCGGCTTATGCTTCCGACGGCTATTTTAACCTGTTACCGGGAGAGAAGAGAACGGTAACGGTGGAATATGTATCTCGGGGAAAAGTCGCCATTTCTGCTGAAGGGTATAATTTAAAGCGTAGCAGATTACTCACACTGAAATAAATAAGGTCATTATGTGGAACAAAAAGATACTATACTCCATATTAATCGGTATAGCATCGCTGGGAGTATGCGCTCAGCCGGCTGTCCGTCAAGGATATTCCATTCATTTTCCTGAAACTTATGCGAAGTGGCAGGAAGCTCTGCTGGCAGGTAACGGTAAGATGGGTATCATGGTTTTTGGAAATCCTTTGCATGAAACGGTGGTATTCAATGATCGCTCTTTCAACTTTCCACGGCAGAACCCACGTACGTTTGCGGAGGTTCCCCGTGATACGCTCGATTTGATAAAGAAATACTGCGCAACCGGGAAGTTTAAAGAAGCGAATGATTTGGCTGTCCGTACCTCGCATTGGCAAGACGGGGGAGAGGGTGGAAGACATCCGGGCTTTGCACTTAAAATAGATATGGATGCTTCCGGAGCGGTAAGAGATTATCGCCGTATTTGTAATTATGAAACCGGTGAAATTACTGTCCGGTGGAGTGATGAACGTGGAGCATGGAAGCGTCGGGCGTTTGTTTCAAGAGATGCCGATGTTGCAGTCTTCGAACTACAGGCACCTTCTGCTGGTAAACTGAATTGTGCCATCAGTTTGCAAATGCCCGCAGAGATGAATTTCCCGAAAGGACTGAAAACAAAATGTCTGCATACGAAAGACTATCTGAATATCCGTGTGAACTATGCCGCACCTATGGATACTATAGGCTATGAAGGAGGTATTCGCGTGAAACAGAAAGGGGGCTCTTCTTTTTTGCGTAACGATACCTTATACATAAAGGATGCCTCGGAAATCCTTCTGCTGTCCCGAACTCAAAAGTATCCGGAGAATTGCGAGGCTGAATGGAATAAAGGACTTCTGAAAAAAGAGCTTGATGCGGTTCGTGCCAATTATAATGGATTATTGAAAGCTCATAAAGCTCTCCACACCTCTATTTATAACCGGGTGTGGATTGATTTGGGCGCGGCTTCTCAGGAACGCTCACTATCTAACGAAGAGCTGTTGGAGAAGCAAAAGAATACCAACCAGCCTGTACTGGCTTTGTGGGAGCGTATCTTTGATGCCGGAAGGTATCATTTCCTATCTTCCGGAAACGAACTGACTCCTCCTGATTTGTTAGGAATCTGGACTGGTGACTGTAATGCCGGATGGGGTGGTTACTATCATTTGGATGCCAATTTGAATCTGCAAGTCAGTGGTGGCAATACGGGTGCCATGCCTGAAGTGATGGAAGGCTATTTCCATCTGAATGAGGTTTGGCGGAAAGACTTTGAAACCAATGCTGCCAAACTATTGGGTTGTCGGGGTATGTTGGCCTGTGGAAACACACCCGGACTTTCTTCAGGACTGATGGCCTCTATCAATGATTTCTACCCTTACCATTATGCGACAGGTGAAGAAGCCTGGTTACTTTATCCTTTCTGGGAACACTATTTGATAACGGAAGATCAAGGCTTCCTGAAAAATCGTTTGTTCCCTTTGCTGAAGTGTATGGGAGATTTTTATGAAGACTTCCTGAAGTACAAAGATGAGGAAGGACACTACATTATTGCAGGATCTGTTTCACCGGAAAACCAACCGTCCAATTTGCGGGTATCTTTGCTTAATAATTCCGCTTTTGATCTTTCCGGAGCCCGTTTCCTGCTGTCTACATTGGTTAAGGTATGCGATTTATTGGGTGAAGAACAGGGTATAAATGGTGGTAAAGTCCGTTGGCGACGCTTGTTGAATGAATTGCCTCCCTATCGGATTAATAAGGATGGCGCCATCAAAGAGTGGGGCTGGCCGGGACTTGAAGAGAGCTATAATCATCGTCATTCCAGTCATTTGATGATGGTATGGCCCTATCGGGAATTCTCGGAAGATGAGACACCGGAACTTTACAAGGCTGCTCACAGGGCGCTGCAAATGCGTGATCAATACAATTACGAGAATGCCGGTCACGGCTATCTTCACGCTGCCTTGATTGCTGCCGGACTGCATGATGCCTCTTCGCTAAAGAAGAAAATGATGACGCTTACTCAGAAGGATTTCTATTATAACAGTTTGTCTACCGCACATTATCCGAACCATGGTACTTTCTGTACTGATGTTTGTCATTCCGTACCCGGGGTACTGATAGAAATGCTGGTTGGCTCCAATGAAGAAGGTATTGATTTATTGCCAGCTTTGGTAGATGGTATCCGGCAAGGTTGTATCAGCGGAATAAAGACTCGTTGCGGAGTTACCATCGAACATCTTTCGTGGGATCTTTCGCAGAATAAGGTGTCTGTACATTTATATTCAGCGAAAGACCGGAAAATAAGAATGAAAGCCGGTCAGACGTATGATCGTACTATTCAGTTGAAGAAAGGGAAAACTTATAAAGCTACAATCGATTATCAATAGCAACGGTTGCTATTAATTACTAATATAAAACACATTACTTATGAAAAAACATTTTTATTCTATTTTTGCATTATTCCTGGTAGGAACTATGTTCTCTTGTCAGTCACCTAAAAGCAATTCGGCTAAAGAAGCAGTAGCCGGTATTGACAGTATGGCTCCCAATCCATTTATCACGCACATGTACACAGCCGATCCTTCGGCACATGTATGGGCGGATGGACGTTTGTATGTATATGCTTCGCATGATATCGATCCTCCGCGTGGTTGCGATTTGATGGACCGTTACCATGTATTCTCTACAGATGATATGGTGAATTGGACAGATCATGGTGAAATTTTGAATTCATCACAAGTTCCCTGGGGGCGCAAAGAAGGCGGATTTATGTGGGCTCCCGACTGTGCTTACAAAGATGGTACGTACTATTTCTATTTCCCGCATCCCAGTGACACGAAATGGAATAATAGTTGGAAGATTGGCGTAGCTACTAGCAAAGAACCTGCTGCTAACTTTACTGTGCAGGGATATATCGAAGGAATGGACCCGTTGATCGACCCTTGTGTATTTGTGGATGATGACGGTCAGGCTTATATCTATAACGGTGGCGGTCAGATTTGCAAAGGTGGCAAACTGAAAGATAATATGGTGGAACTGGATGGAGAAATGAAGGAAATGGAAGGTCTGGAAGACTTCCACGAAGCTACATGGGTTCATAAATATAATGGAAAATACTATCTCTCTTATTCCGATAACCACGATGAAAACTGGAACGACGGCGTGAAAGGCGACAACCGTATGCGTTATGCTATCAGTGATAACCCGCTCGGTCCCTGGAAATCTATGGGTATCTATATGGAACCTACGGATAGCTATACCAATCATGGCTCTATCGTAGAATATAAAGGCCAGTGGTTTGCATTTTACCACAACAGTGCTTTATCCAATCATGATTGGCTACGTTCTATTTGTGTGGATAAACTTTATTACAATGAAGATGGAACTATCCAGATGGTGAAACAAAGAAAATAAGATAGATTATGAGGTTAATAAGTCTGATTTTATTGTTCCTGTTGAGTGGAACTGTTTCAGCACAGAAAGTCGAGTGGTATACTACCACTCAGACTTCTCCGTGGGTGAAACAGAAGGTAAAGCCGGAACGTGCAACTACCAGAGCAGAGATCGTGCTTGACCCGACTCAACGCTTACAGTTGATTACGGGTATAGGTGGCTGCTTCAATGAAATAGGGTGGGATGCGCTGAATGCTTTGTCGGCTGAAGATCGTGAAGCTGTTCTTCAAGCAATCTTTGGCAAAGATGGAGCTTGCTTCGACTATTGCCGTCTTCCGATGGGGGCCAATGACTTTGCCATGAGTTTCTACTCTTTTGCGGATATTGCAGGAGACTTTAACCTGGTGAATTTCAATATCGACCGTGACAGGTATATTCTGATTCCTTATATTAAAGCTGCCCGTCAGATAAATCCTGACTTGCGTGTTTGGGCTTCTCCCTGGTGTCCTCCGGCTTGGATGAAGACGAATAATCATTATGCTTCTGCGGTTCATCCGTCCGGAGAGAAAGACGTGAATGGATTGCTACCACGTGAAGCTATAGCAGAATTCAGTACTGGTTTCCGGATGGAAGAGGGTTATTTGAAAACGTATGCCGATTACTTTGCACGTTTTATCAAAGCTTATGAAGCCGAAGGATTGCCGCTGGAATGTATCCATGTTCAGAATGAGCCTTGTTCCAACCAGGTCTTTCCCAGTTGCAAATGGCGCACGGAAGATCTGACTTTTTTCTTGGGGCATTATCTGGGACCGACTTTCGAGCGGGAAAATATCAAAACTGATATTTATTTTGGAACTATCAATACGTCCAATCCGGATTATGTGCGCACTGCTTTGCGGGATGAACAGGCAGCTAAGTACATTAAAGGCGTTGGTTTCCAGTGGGATGGTAAGAAGGCTATTCCGACTATCCATCGTGAATATCCTAATTTGAACTTGATGCAAACCGAGACTGAATGTGGTAACGGAGCAAATTCATGGGATTATGCCGAATATACATGGAACCTGATGAAGCACTATTTCAGTAATGGTATCAATTCTTATCACTATTGGAATATGATTCTTCCTACTCCGGGCATCAGTCCTTGGGGATGGAATCAGAATTCTATGGTATCTATTGACAAGAAGCAACAAACCGTGAAGTACAATCCGGAATTTTATCTGATGAAGCATTTAGGGCATTTTGTGCAGACAGGTGCTTATAGACTGGAAACACCGTCAGATAAAAATATGTTGGCTTTCGTAAATCCGGATGGTACGGTCAGTGTGATTGTTGCCAATGTGACTGATACAGAAGAGACGATGAGTATTGAAATAGGGGGACAGAAAGTTACATTGACTCTGCCACCTCACTCTTTCCATACAGTAAGCTGGAAGAAATAATCTCTTCCTCCGGCTTTCTCTTTAATAACCTGTATATGAGAATGCTATGAACATAAAAAGTTTTCCTTATTTCTTTTGCCTGCTTTGGGTGCTGGCAATATCCTTTAACTCAACTCCCGTTCAAGGGAAAATTGAAAACGGTATTTCTAAAAGCAAATGGCATGAAGGAGACCGTTATGAATTTAAATTCCAGGGACGGGACGCTATTGTTGTTGTGCCTCAAAAAGCTGCTGCCGGTAATCCGTGGATATGGCGTCCGGCTTTCTTCGATGCGTTTCCTGCTGTGGATAAAGCCCTGTTGGAAAGAGGTTTCCACGTGGCTTATCTGGATGTTACAAATGATTATGCCAGTCCGTGGGCTATTGAATTGGGTAACCGTTTCTACAAGGAAATGGTGGAGAATTACGGGCTTTCTTCTAAAGTAGTAATGGAAGGGTTTAGCCGCGGAGGACTCTATTCGGTCATCTGGGCTTCCCGAAACCCGGATAACGTTGCTTGCCTTTATCTTGATGCACCACTTAGTGATGTGTTCACTTGCCTGAAGAGATTGCATAAGGCAGCATGGAAAACTTTGTTGAAAGAATGGAACCTGACAGAAGAAACCATTGATCGTTTTGACGGCAATCCCATAGATAATTTGGAGCCTTTGGCCAAAGCGGGTGTGCCCATTATCAGTGTTTGTGGAGACAGCGACCGGAGTGTACCGATTGAGGAGAACATGATGGTGATGCGTAAACGTTACCTGGCATTGGGTGGAAATGTGGAATTGATAATAAAACCGGGATGCGATCACCATCCGCATAGTCTTGAAGATCCTCAACCTGTGGTCGATTTTATTATGCGCCAACAGCCTGAACATAAGAAGTTTCAGCACTACACCATTCGTGGCAGTCTGAACAATTCGTTCATTAAGTTTGAACGGGAACGTCGGGGAAGGGTAGCTTTTATCGGTGGATCCATCACAGAGATGGTGGGGTGGAAAGACATGATGGAACAACAGTTGCAACAGCGTTTCCCTTTTACAACTTTTGAGTTTGTAGAAGCCGGTATCAGTTCTACAGGAAGTACACCCGGAGCTTTCCGGTTGGATAACGATGTATTGTCGAAAGGTAAAATAGATTTGCTGTTCATTGATGGATCTGCAAACGATATGACAAATGGTTTTACGCCCGAGGAGCAGGTACGGGGAGTGGAGGGGGAAATCCGTCATGCTTTGGAAGTTAATCCGGAAACCGATATTGTGCTGACTCATTTTGCAACGGACGGTTTCCTGCCTATCATCGCCAGACGGCAGATGCCGGATGCTATTCTAAATCACGAGCGGGTAGCCAATCATTATCGGGTGTCGTCAGTCAACCTGGCACAAGAGATTTCAGAACGGTTGCAGGACGGACAGTTTACTTGGAAAGAGTTTGGATACGCACATCCCCATCCTTATGGGCAATCTGTTTATACTGCTGCCATTAGTAATCTGCTGGATGAGATGCAGCGAGAAATAAATGCTGAAAGTACACGCCGACCGCATGAGATTCCTGCTACGCAACTCGATCCATACAGTTATACCAAAGGGCATTTCATCCTTCTCAGTCGTGCGCGTATCGGTCGTGGATGGAAGATTACAGACGATTGGAATCCGGATAACAAATATGAAAAGCGGAAAGGATTTGTGCATGTTCCTATGTTGGAAGCTGCACGTCCGGGTGATCGGTTGACACTCTCTTTCAAAGGAAGGGCTATCGGGATTTTTTGTGTCTGCGGACCGTCGGCAGGCATACTGGAATATAGTGTGGATAATGCTCCGTTCAAGAAACTGGATACTTATACGGCATGGAGCTCAGCCTTGTATATTCCATGGGTATACATGTTAGAGACAGAGTTGGAGGATACTGAGCATACCTTGCGCCTGCGTATCTCGTCCGACAAGAATCCCCGTTCATTGGGTACGGAATGTCAGATAAGGAACTTTGTGGTTAATAAATAAGAATTTTATGTGATCTGTTAAGAGCTCAACTTTAATTCGATATATTGAAATAATAAAATAGATAGATCTGTATTTCAGATAGAAAAATTATTTATCTGAGTAATATTTTGAACTTTAATATGATTCTTCATTGAGTTTTAATGCACTTCGGATTGGTGCAAAGGATCAATAAAGAAAGAATGAAATGTTTTTTAGAAGTACCCTAAATAAATTATATCATGAAAAAATACACACTTGCCCTATGTATTGTTATGTTCCCATTGATTGTTTTTGGTCAAAATTCTGCATTGAGAACTATGAGTTTGTATGAATTGGAAGCCATGAGAGACAGCGTGAATAAGACGCTATCTGAAGAAATTTTATTCCGTAAAGATAGTGTAAATCAAAAATTGTATAAAGTAGCCTATATAGCTCCTACGGATAGCCTGAAAATAGCCGAATGGCCATATAACCGGACTGTTGGTACAAATATTTCCTTGCATTCGATAGAAATAAGAGAAAACGATACAAAAGTTACTTTTTTGCAACCCATATACTGGGATTGGCAATGGCTCAACTATGGCAAAGGTTACACTATTGTAGATAGGCTAACAGGAGATAAGTATAAGGTACGCGGATATGATGGGGGAGGAAAACTAGATAAACTTATGATCATTCAAAATTGTAATGGAAAGGCTATCTATGTCAGCCTATTGTTTCCAAAATTGGGAGAAAACGTGAAAAAGATTGATATTGTAGCATATCCTCATAAAGATGATGTCCACCCGTCGAATCCTGCTCCCGGTGAAAGAACAGCATATCTTAATATTAATATAGAAGATTATTTGGTTAAGTCTTCAAAAGAACCTCAAATATATAATTAGTCATTGCTGGGCACTTAGTCCCAGCTGACTTTTAATTGTTTATAATTTAACTTTTTGGTGCTTTGTAATTATGGCGGCTAAGTGCTTATATTACAAATGTTTCATTTGGAAGACGGTTTTTGTATTTGTACAATATCGTAAAGAAAGGCGGCTGGCTTTCAATTTGTAAATGACAATGGCAACCAGACAGTGTGTTGTGATCTCACAATACACTTGCGTTTTGACTGCATTCATTGTGGTACCTCTCAAAAAAATATTCTCAGATGTTGCTTTGTCCATTTGAAAAATAGTTGCACCCGTCAACGGTTCTTGTATAACCAAGCAATTTTCTCTGCTGAGGATTCCATATTGTTAGTGATGAAGACAAATTCTCTCCAGTTCTTTATTATAGAATTTAATTTGCCTGAGTTTGTCTGGATATGCTTTGATCGATTTATACATTTCAAGCATTTCAATCTGACCACATTTTATTCCGGTTGTTTTATCGGCGAATACGTCCTGCGAAATCTCATATTACTCTTTGTGCGTGTAACGAAGTAAGCATCGCTGGCGTGAAGCTTATCCAAACGGGTGAAGTCAACGTATCCTTTATCCATGATATAGAAGCTTCTCTTTTCATAGCTCAATTCGTTCAGCATGTTTATGTCATGTACTTTAGTATTGGTTACCAGTACGATTGTCAGCATGGAAGTCTTACATTATACAATGAATCAATTCAAATCGTTACGCTCGAAAAATGCATAACTGTATGATTATCGAAGACTTCAAAGAACGATGTTTAATTTAAAGTGCTCACTAGTGATAATTAATATATAAAGAGTCTTTTAGCCCTGTATTTCTTTTATTAATGCTATGTTGTTCAATAAAAGAATGCAGGGTTAAATATGAAGGGGATTTTATTGCCCTTCGAAATTATTCCTTTGTTCTGTAAGGTTTCATATTAATGAATTATTTCTTAAAAAAACTTCCGGAATCTTTCAACCTAATTGAGATTTAGTAAATAAGATGGCAGAAATCAGGATTTAATTTTACTCTTCTTTTTATACACTTACTTAGTCCCTTGTCTAGAGTAATAGTGCGCATTGTTGAGAATGATTTATATGTAGGCTACTTCAGAGTGTTTATTAATGGCTTCCTGATACAATATCTTTATGGATTAAGTATTCCACTTTCAGAATCCGATGTTATCACATTGATAACAATACAAGCGTTAAATAAGCCATCTTTGCAATTTTGTGAATTGATTACTTTAAGGCTGTAGAAGTTCATACTAAATACATTAGAATATCCCAAATTAATGTAATATTAATTGTTCTTTTATGTGATTTTTATATCATTCATTAATGAGTTGTCTCTAATTTTGCCCCTAGTTATTAATTAATAGCAAGAGAAATCGTTTATTAAATCACAAAAAAACGAAAAGTGTATTATGAAAAAACACCTTTTAAAAAACAAATGCGAGAAAGAACGAGTTCGGAGTTTTCCGTGTGTTCAGAAGCTACAGTGCCGCTATCGGATAGTGGCGACACTGGTATGTTTTGTATTCGGGCTCTGTGCCTGTGAGGAGTACAAGTTTCCAGTGACCGATGTGCCGGGGCAGTTTGAATTTATTCCGCCCAGTGATGTAGACAAGTTGGCTGCTGAGGGAGCTGACGGACAAATCAAATTGACATGGAATGTAGCCTTATCAGACTCGTTGAAAGCAATCCATGTGACTAACCAGAACACAGGTCAAGAACAAGTAGTAGGAGGTACTGATACAGAAGTTGTCTTTATCGGATTGACTAACTATGAGAAGTACACATTTATGGTTAAAACGGAGAATAAGAATGGCCAACTTGCTTATGGTGTTACCATTAGCGCCAAACCATGGGTGCATGATAATGTGAGTCCCGGTACGGTAATTGATTTGACTGGCTATAAAATGGGAGACGAAACAGCTTTTGCTGTATGGAAAAGTCCTGAAGATAATGATGTGAAAGAGTTTAGGATTGAATTGGGTACTTCATCCACAACTGTAGATGCAGAAACGACTTCTGCTTCTATTATGGGTGATATAACTCAACCATTGAGAGTGTATGCTATAGACTATTCCGGAAATTTTTCTGCAGCAGCAGAAACATTGGCTAATGCACCTATAGTAACTATTGACGGATATGATGATGGAGCAGACTTTGTAGGATTGAATCCACCGATCAACAGTAATAATATTCCGGATAAAACTACTGAATATATTCGAATTCACAAAGATCCGGTTATTACAGGCATCGACGGTTATGTACTATATTACGATGGAGCTGAAGTGACCAAAACTACCAGTGAAGTGCCGGCTGAAGTGGAAACGTTGGCGATGCCTATGCAACAAGGGAAACGCCTTTGGGTAAACAACGATGCTAAAACAGATGGTTATTGGCTTGTCCCTGTGCAGATTGGAATCATGTCCGGTGGTAAAGAAATCTCCAGATATGATTATTTGACTTACAACAATGTACCTGGTACGTTACAGTTAACGACTGCGGACTTTATCAATAATGAAAACCGCGGCAATGGTGGAGCTATCAAACGTAACAATGATGGGAATCTTTATACCAGTTTACTCGGTAATAACGATGGTCCCGAAGTATGGTGTACATATACTATCAATGTGCTTGAAGATGGCGATTATGATGCATTTATGTTCTATTCTAACGAGGCAAACAAACCCTTCTGGCTTTCGGTAGATGGAGGTGAAAAAGTAGAGGGCAAAACCGGAATAGGAGGAGTAGGTACTGGTAACTGGGACTCTTATGGACCGTCAACCCCTGTCACTCTCTCTCTTACAAAGGGACAACATGAATTACGTGTGGATATCACCCCCGGTGGTTGGAATTGTCAGAAAATTATTTTTAAGAAGAAATAAGCTATGGGAGCACTAACAAATATAAAAAGAAAAATTGGACGATTTGTGGGCATAAGCGCATTACTGCTTATAGCTGGCGTTGTTCATGCACAGCAGACCAAATCAATCCAGGGCTTGGTGTTGGATGAAAGTAATCAGCCATTAATTGGTGCCACAGTCCGAGTAACTACCAGTACGATGAATGGTGGAATCACTGATGTGGATGGATTATTTAAGTTGGATAATGTACGAACGGGAGATACATTAAGAGTATCTTATATAGGTTATCAAGATTATCTGCAGGTAGTTAAAGCAAGCGATAATTTCTTCCGTATTTCCTTGTCTCCGGATGAGACACAACTGGAAGAAGTAGTGGTAGTAGGATATGGACAACAGAAGAAAGCTTCTGTGGTAGGTGCTATTGCAACGGTTTCAGTAAAGGAACTTAAACAAAGTCCGGTGTCCAATGTGTCCAATGCCTTAGCCGGACGATTACCGGGCTTGATTACCGTACAACGTTCCGGTGAACCGGGTGCAGATCAGGCGACCTTATATATTCGCGGTATCAGTACATTCGGTTCTGGGCAAGACCCACTCATTTTGATTGATGGTATTGACCGTGGTAAGGAAGGACTTGCTATGATGGAATCTTCGGAAATTGAAAATATCAGTATCTTGAAAGATGCCTCGGCTACAGCTGTGTATGGTGTACGTGGTGCGAATGGTGTGGTACTTGTTACCACCAGGCGTGGTACGGTGGGTAAACCTGTCATCTCCTTCTCAGTTGACTTTGGTTTGCAATCGCCCTCTTCCATGCCCGAATTGGTAGGTGCGTATGATATGGCCGTGTTGACAAATGAAGCTTTGGTGAACAATGGTCAATCTCCTAAATATTCGCAGGATCAGTTGAATATATATAAGAATGGTGGAGGAAATCCTTTCTTGTATCCTGATGTCAATTGGTATGATGAAGTGCTGAAGAAAAATGCTTATATGCAACAGTATAATGCCAGCATTACAGGCGGATCGGAGAAAATGCAATATTTTGTGGCTGCTAATGTGTTGAGGCAGGAAGGTATATTCCGTCGTGGTGCTTACAATGATAATTATAGTACCAATGTAAGCTATACCAAGTATAACTTCAGAAGTAACCTTGACTTCCAGTTGAATAATGTCATCTCAGCCAAATTGACTTTGGCAGGTGTAATTGGCGACAAGCGTCGTCCATCATCTGGCGTGAATGCCATTTTTGAACGTGCCCGTGTAGCCAGTCCCAATGTGACACCTATTCGTAATCCTGATGGTACATGGGGAGCTCCTCCTACAACTAATCACAATGTGCTTGCCCATTTGGTATCTCATGGATATTCTAAGGAAGCAGAATCGGCTATTACTGCTACATTGGGTGCTTCCGCCGACTTGTCGGAATGGGTAAAGGGATTGAGCGTAAATGTTGACTTCTCTTTCGACTTCGACAATTTATATACATATAATCATAATAAGAATGATGATATGTTTACTTTTGGTCCTAATGTTGAAACCTATCCTCATATGGTAATCGGCAGCCCGTTAGGATTTGGAGGAAATATTAATTCCTACAATACCAGATACGTAATTGAGCCCTCTATCCGCTATAACAATACGTTTGGTAGTGACAAACAGCATGCCGTTTCCGGTTTGATATTGATGAATGCACAAGAGAATACCGTACGCGATCAGGAAGTTGCTTATCGCCGTTTAGGAATAGTAGGGCGTGTGACTTATGGTTACAGAGACAAATATTTGGCTGAAGTGAACGCCGGTTACAATGGTTCCGAGAACTTTGCTCCGGGTAACAGATTCGGTTTCTTTCCTTCCGCTTCCGTTGGATGGGTATTTACGGAAGAAGATTGGTTCAAATCAAACAAGGTGCTGGATTACATGAAACTGAGAGCCAGTTATGGTATGGTAGGTAATGATAATATTGGTGGCGAACGCTTCTTCTACGAAAGTCGTTGGGGTGGCGGTGGCGATGCTAAATTCGGTATCAATAAAGGCGGAACAGGAAACGGCGGTGGATTGAAAGAAGTCCGTAACGGAAATCCTGGCTTGACGTGGGAAACCGCTCATAAGTTCAATTTCGGCTTTGACTCCCGTTGGTTTAATAATCGCTTCGAGTGGACCACTGATGTGTTCTATGAAAAAAGAACCAATATCCTTACCAATATAGATATTGTTCCGGCCACCTATGGAGGACCTGCGATTACAGCCAATGCAGGAAAGGTAGAAAATAAAGGTATTGAGCTGGACGGAACATGGCACGAAAGGTTAAACAAAAACTTTGATTATTTTGTAGGTGGTATGTTCTCTTTTGCCCGCAATAAAATACTCGAAAGACCGGAAACTCCGAGAGCTTATCCATACTTGCAGCAGGTAGGATACCGCGTAGGTCAGGCTAGAGGGTTTATCGCTGAAGGATTGTTCCAGTCGGAAGAAGAAATTTTGAGAAGTCCCGCTCAGTTCGGACCTCTTTATCCGGGTAATATCAAGTATGCGGATATCAACGGTGATGGTGTCATAGACGATAATGACCAGCATCCGATAGGATTTACCAATGTTCCTGAAATAATGTACAGTGTGAAAATGGGCTTCAAGTACAAGAACTTTGACTTTAGCTGTCTATTCCAGGGAGCAGCCAATGTGAACTATGATTTCAGAACCGGTGCCAATATGCCGTTCAATAACGAAAACAGTACACCTATCGTTGAATGGTTAGATCGCTGGACACCGGAGAATCGTGACGCGAGCTTGCCTCGTCTTATCCCTGCGATAGGATCGACAGGTAACGATGGAAATAGAAGCAGTACCTTCTGGTTGAAAAACGGTAACTACATCCGTTTGAAGAATATAGAGATCGGTTATACACTTCCTGATAGTTGGATGAAAGCCATTAGAGGAACTGATGCTCGTCTTTATGTCAATGGAATAAACTTGGTGACTTGGGATAAAGTTCCGGTATATGACCCGGAAAACACAAATGCCAGCTATCCTTTGATGAAAGTGATCAATGTCGGAGTTAAAGTGTCATTCTAAAAAAGTGATGAAATGAAAAAGAAAAATTATTTATTGTTAGGGCTTACAATGCTCTTATGTTCATGTCAGGATTATCTGGATAAACCTGCAAGTAATGATATGGATATCGATAAAGCCTTTGCAACAGTGATAGAGGCGAAAAAAGTGATGAATGATATCTACTCTGAAATGTATGGTAACGCCTATAATGTGACTGCTCGCGGAGTGATATATGACTGTGCTGCAGATGATGGAATCGGTGGTTACGCCCCCTTGTGGACGGACAAAGTCCAGTTTGGTATGTGGACGCCGGATGACGGTGGTGGCGATGGTGAGGAAGGCTCCATCCCTACTATCGGTTTCTGGAAAAATACCTATGCGAGAGTTCGTAAGGCTAATTTGTTCTTGGAAAACATAGATAGAGCGCAGGGATCAGAAGAGGATAAAGTTCTGATGAAAGCGCAAGTCAGATTTTTACGCGCATTCTTCTATGAGGAACTTATCAGACGTTTTGGAGGAGTTATTATCTTAGATCATTCTGTGGATCCTAACAACTATACAGAGCTGACCAATCAGCCTCGTAACACGTTTGAAGAGTCAGTGGAATGGGTATGTAACGAATTGGAAACAGCAGCCAGGGATCTTCCTTCGAATGTTGCGGCCACTCCTAATAAGGTGGGTATGGCTACCAGTGCAGCTTGTTATGCTTGTATAGCCCGTTTACGTCTTCAGGCTGCCAGTCCGTTGTTTAATACAGATTCTCCTGTATCATCCGAGTATACTGATATCCAGTGTTATATGAATTATGACAAATCAAGATGGAGAAAAGTTGTTGAGGCTTGTAAAAAGGTTATGGATGATCCCACCTATTCTTTGGAGTCTCCACAGTCTGAACCTGACGATCCGGAGTTGGAACCAGGTACTTGGGAATATTATTATCGCAAATTTGTTGATAGGCAGTTTAAATATACGCCGGAAATCATTTGGCTTTCTCATCCTACTATTGACGGCCGTTGGGAAGGAGTCAATGCACAGTGGAGAAATCGTACAGAAAATGGTTTCCACTGGATGAACGGTAGTTATCAGTTGGCTATGGAATTTGAGATGTATCCCAGCGGATTGATGCCTTCAGATCCGGAAAGTGGTTACGACTTTACTAACGCCAAGCAGGGTGAAGATCGTGATCCTCGTTTCAAGGCTACTCTCGCATTCCCTGGTGCCAAGTATGATAAATATACTTATCAGCCATGGGCTGGCGGTTCGGATTCGAATAATCACGGTTGGGCGGAAGCTGTTCTCACTGGAATTTGTTTACAGAAGTACATCGATCCTATGTTCTCGGATTCAGATCCAAACAATGGCGGTCGTGGTAACTGCCGCAGAAATTTTACCCGTATTTTCGCTTTGAATGAACTATTGTTGAATTTTGCGGAAGCACAGAATGAACTTGATGCTACTCCTTCTCAAGCCGTTTATGATGCAGTCAACCAGATTCGCAACCGCGTAGGTATGCCTGATTTGCCTACTGGACTGACTCAAGATGAGATGCGCAAAAAGATTTGGCATGAGCGTCGTGTAGAGTTGGCTTTTGAAGATTTCCGATTCTTCGACATCCGTCGTTGGAGAATAGCAGAAGAAGTGATGAATGGTAAATACATCCAAGGATATGATGTCCCCAAACCGCAAGACGGAGGTTTTTATAATATTGTGAATGTAAAAAGGCCGTTGATCTTCCAGAAGAAAGATTATCTATTCCCGCTTGGTACATCAGAAATTTTGATGAACCCTGCACTTCAACAAAATCCGAACTGGCCTAAGTTATCAACAGCAGCTAATTAATAAATAGAATGAGAAATATGAAAAAATATATCTATCTGTTTATTATGCTTGTATGCATAATGAGCAGTTGCACAAGACCCGAAGACGGATTGGTAATTCCACCAAGCATAAATGCCAATTTAACCCGCTTCCGAGTGTATCAGAATCAGAATATTTATTTTGATGCGACTATCGATCAGGAAGCTCACACAGTGTCACTTACCATTCCGGAAGGAATTGATAAAACGACTATTCGCCCCGAGATTATTGTGTCGGAAGGAGCGGTAGTAACACCGGCATCGGGCGCAATGCAAGATTTTACCAATCCGGTTGAATATACAGTTGTGTCTCCAAATGGTGAGACAACCAACGTCTATACAGTTACAGTAAATTATTAAAGAGTAAGCAATATGAAAAAATATTTTATAGCACTATTCTTTTTGCCGTTGTTATTGATTGCATGCGAAGAAGAAGGTCCGCTTCCACCGATGCCTCCATACATTTTTTTCAATAATGATGTAAATACGTATGTGATAGATCCGAGTGATTTCTCTCTGACCGATGATCCGGAAGCGAAGGTGGATACCATTGTTGGTAGAATATATGCCCAGCAAAAATTCCGGTCCTTTACCATGGGAGATTCTGTGATGACATCTGATATTTTAGGAGATAGTATCTCTCGGATATTCAAGTTAGCTGTGCCGCTCAAAGGTAAGACGGAGGATTTTGACGTTCCTTTTATGGTAACCGATCAGGCAGGTAATACAGTGTCTACTCCGTTTCACTATTTTATAGCTAAACCTATTGATACTTATACTGTGACTTTGGGTGCGCAATATAATCCTTATTTGGGCTTTTTCTTCTCATTCGAGGACAAAAAAGTGTATACTGTGTCTGAGATGAAAGCAATGAAGAACCCAAAAGGATTCTGTTTCGGCTATAACATAGGTAAAAAAGAGATTCTATTCGTTTCTCCGTCGGACTTGATTCTGCAGAATATTTTGCCCGATTACAAAGCAGACTACATTACCAGTTTTGTAAGTGTGTCAGCTGTAAAGGGAAAACCCATCACTAAAAGTGTGTTTGATAATATGACGAATGATGCATTGATGCGCAATCTCAATATGATTGAATACGCTACTTTTAGTACGGCTACGGTGAATGAAGGCATGGCCTACCTGTTTAAGAATGAAGATAATTCTGTACGAGGTATGATGTTTGTTGAATCATTAACGACAGGGATGGGTGGAGATGTTACATTGACCATTAAAATGATGAGATAAAATGCGACAGAACATAGGTCACTAATAGTTGCCCTGCCATAAGTCCGATTAACACTCGGCTTATGGCTGGGCTCGTTTATATCAACAGAAATCAGATGTGACCGATGAACACTAAAAAGCAGAAGATATGCAAGGAGAGTTCAACTGCCATGTACTATTAAATTTGATATGATGAAAAAACTGATTTTTCCCCTGTTGTTTGTGTTGGGTATAAGTACCCATGTTGATGCGCAGAAACCATATAAAGCATACATGGTTTCCAATACCCATCTTGATACACAGTGGCTGTGGACTGTACAGACAACCATTGACCATTATTTATACCGTACACTCACTCAGAATTTCTGGCTGATCGACCATTATCCCGGTTATATCTTCAATTTCGAAGGAGCGGTTCGTTACCAATGGGCCAAAGAGTATTATCCAACCGAGTATGAACGGCTGAAAAATTATATAAAGGCAGGTCGTTGGAATATTTCAGGGAGCTCATGGGATTCTACTGATCCCAATATACCTTCACCGGAATCATTTTTCCGTAATCTTCTTTACGGACAGGAATTCTTTAAGAAAGAATTTGGTAAAAAATCAAATGATATTTTTCTTCCGGACTGTTTTGGTTTCGGATACACCCTGCCCACGATAGCTGCCCATTCTGGTATCATTGGTTTTTCCACACAGAAGCTCCAGCATCGCAAGTTGCCGTTTTATGGTGACCACAAACTACCGTTCATGTTCGGGTTGTGGGAAGGTATAGACGGGGCGCGCATTATGGCGGTGCCGCATGCCCAAGACTACGTTTCTAGATTTGATGGACAAGAGTTGAGTAACAATGGTAAACTGGTGGATTTAGCTAAAAACGGTCTTAATAATACCGTCTACCATTATTATGGAGCCGGAGACCGTGGAGGTTCGCCTACAATTGCTTCCGTAAGATCGGTTGAAACAGGAATGAAGGGTGAGGGACCGGTGCAGATAATAAGTGCACGTTCGGGGCAGTTGTTTGATGATTATTATCCTTTTGAAAAGCATCCGGAACTGCCTGTTTTCAAAGGGGAATTACTTATGGATGTACATGCGACAGGCTGTTATACATCTCAAGCAGCCATGAAACTTTTCAACCGTCGCAACGAACTGTTGGCCGATGCTGCTGAGAGAGCTTCAGTGGTGGCTGAATGGCTGGGAGGGGCGGCATACCCCGAAGAGCCGTTGCGTGAATCGTGGCAAAGGTTTTTGTGGCATCAATTCCACGATGACCTGACGGGTACAAGCATTCCGGCAGTTTATACTTTCTCATGGAATGATGAACTTATTGCCCAGTCGGAATTTGCAGAAATCACTACAGGTGCGGTCGGTGCGGTAAGTAGGGCACTTGATACGCGGACAAGAGGAATTTCGGTTGTGGTTTATAATCCTGTTGCCCAAAGCCGTTGCGATATAGTTACAGCCACAGTGGATATGACTTCGCAACCGAAAGACATAGTAGCCGTTGCCCCCAATGGGAAAAAGGTTTCCGGGCAACTTCTTTCATGGCAGAACGGTAAGGCTACCGTACTTTTTCCGGTGGATATGGATCCGGTAAGTTTTTCGGTTTACGACGTGCGTAGCGGAAAAATATCCGGTACTAAGCAGTTGAAAGCTGAAAGTAATATTTTGGAGAATTCGATTTATAAAGTTGTACTGGACAAGAACGGAGACATCGCTTCGATAACTGATAAACGCAACGGACGTGAGTTGGTGGAACCAGGTAAGGCTTTTCGCCTTGCGCTTTTCACCCCTAGCGAGTCACGCACATGGCCGGCATGGGAGCTGTTCAAGAAAACGATTGACCAGACACCGTTGCCGGTAAATGGTAATGTTGAGATTTCCGTGGTGGAAAACGGACCGGTACGTGCTTCACTCAAAGTGAAACGTACTTACGGCACTTCCAACTTCGTACAGTATATAACTCTTACGGAAGGAGGACAAGATGACCGGATAGATATTCGTAACGAGATAGACTGGAACGAAAGGAATACCCTCCTTAAAGCCGAGTTTCCAATGAATGTGTCGAATGAAATAGCTACATACGATCTTGGTATAGGTTATATCGAACGCGGCAGCAATACTGATAACAAGTATGAGGTGGTAGCCCAGCAATGGGCCGACATTACGTCTGCTGATGGTGGTTACGGCATTTCTGTGATGAACGACAGCAAATACGGATGGGATAAACCGGACAACCATACGTTGAGGCTTACTCTCTTGAATACTCCGGCGGTAGGCAAGGATCCCAATATGGCTCATCAGGAACATCTGGACATGGGGCATCATGCTTTTAGCTATTCCATATATGGTCATAAGTCCGATATTGCAGAAGCGGGGACTGCATGGAAAGCTGAAGCATTCAATCAGCCCTTACTTTCTTTCACTACTCCGAAACATGCCGGAACGTTGGGACGCAAGTTATCGTTCGTCAAGACCAATTTGCCCGGCATAGCGATAAAGGCTGTTAAGAAAGCGGAAGACGGTAAGAGCTACATCGTAAGGGTGAACGAAATTTATGGAAAAGATTTTGAAAATGCAGAAATCATTTTTGCAAGTGCAGTGGAGAGCGCTTGTGAGGTGAACGGTATCGAGGAGTATGTCGGCGAGACAAAATATGAGGGTGACAAAATTGTTTTTAGCGGGACAGCTTTCCAACCACGCACTTTCAGTGTGAGACTTAAGGAAAATGCATGCCTCGCGATTCCAGAAAATCATTCTATAGATATTGAATGTAACGCGACTGCTCTTACAGTGGACGAATTCAGTATGTCGGGGAATTTTGATGGAGAAGACAATTCTTTTGCTGCCGAACTGATGCCGGATGTAGTAGAAGCCGAGGGGGTAACGTTCCGGATGGAAAACAATCCTGCCGACTATAACTATATCCGTTGCGACGGGCAAACAATACCCCTTCCTGAGAAGCACGGATATACGAAATGTTACCTGCTGGTGACTTCGTCACACGGTGACCGCAAAGCTTCGTTCCAGGTAGATGGGAAAGATTATAGTGTCAATGTACCCTTTTACTCAGGATTTATAGGTCAGTGGGGATGGACGGGTGAAAGTGAAGGCTATATGAAGGATGCTTCGATAGCTTATATCGGAACGCATCGCCACAGTAGCCGGGTGGGGGGTAATGAGTCCTATATTTATACTTATTTGTATAAAATCTGCCTTGATATTGCTCCGGATGCCAAGGCTCTGACTTTGCCGAAGGATGCGGGAGTAGCCCTTTTTGCAGTAACTCTTTCCGATAATTCGAACGATGATACAAAGCCTGCAACAGAGATGCGTGCCTTGCCTCATGAAACTGTAAAAGTGGAATATACGACTGAACCTGTGGCTGCTTCCCGTCGCCGTTGAGAGGACTGAGGGAATGTCGGAATCTGAGATATTTGCAAGCTGCTGGTAACATCTTGTTATGAGCGGCTTGTGTTTTTAATGTACGTTCAATATAATGTCTGCCGTAGATGGTTAGTTCATACAAAAAATGATAATTTCTTTTTGAGTTAATAGGAAATTAATGATTTTATTAATACTCCTCACGTATTATTGTTGCTGTAAATAAAAACCTTTTATCTTTATAATGTGGTATGAATACAAAAAACATCTTTAAGACATTTTTCTTATGCTTGTCTGTTATTAGTCTGTCTTTTACACTGAATGCTCAAGAATTGACACCACTCCGTCTGGGTGTAGCGGGAGTGTCACACGGACATCTCCATGAAGTGCTGATTCGGCTGGAAAGAGGTGATTTCGAAATTGTAGGAGTGGCAGAACCCGATGAACAGTTAAGAGTCAATAACCCGTTGTGCAAAAAGGTGGATAGTTCTCTTTTCTATGCCGATTTGGAGGAAATGCTGGATAAGACTAAACCGGAGGCGGTTGTCGCTTACGGATCTATCTACGATCATCTGGCTATTGTAGAAGCCTGCGCACCGCGCGGTATACATGTAATGGTGGAAAAGCCTCTGGCAGTCAACATGAATCATGCGAATCGAATGGCTCGGTTGGCACGTGAAAACAATACGCTGCTACTGACAAACTACGAAACGACTTGGTATGATACGAATCATGAAGCCTATCGGTTAATAAAGAATGAAAACGCAATAGGCAAGATAAATCGTATTGAAGTGTACGACGGGCATGAAGGTCCTATTGAAATAGGTTGCGGAAAAGAGTTTACCGACTGGCTGACCGATCCGAAGTTGAATGGAGGTGGAGCCGTAATAGACTTTGGCTGCTATGGCGCAAACTTGGTAACCTGGCTGATGAACGGTGAAAGACCTAAAAGTGTATACGCCATTCTGAAACAACTTAAGCCGGACAAATATCCGAAAGTGGATGACGATGCTACAATTTTAGTCGAGTACCCCTCTGCAACCGTACAAATTATGGGTTCATGGAATTGGCCGAAGGGACGGAAAGATATGCATATTTATGGTAGCGAAGGATATATCTATCAGGATACTCCGGGTTCTATGCGTGTTTATACCCATCGAAAAGAAAAAACGACATTGCCTCCCAAGCTTAAAGAGCCTTATAATGATTCTTTCTATTACCTGAAAGCTGCTGTTAGGAAGGAAATTCAGGTACAGCCTTATGATTTGTCTTCATTGGAAAATAACCTGATCGTTGTAGAAATATTAGAATCTGCAATCAAAAGTGCTAAAAGCGGTAAACCCGTCAGATTTTAAGCCGAATTATGAGACTTTGGGGGGGCATGATAGATGCTCAATCTGCAAGGTCATATCAAAGTATTAACTGAATAATAACATTTTAATCATGAAAAAAGTATTCCTTTTCATCCTGCTCTGTGGATGTCTGGCTCTATCGGGCACACTCAAGGCTGCCGAAGGACAGCTAATGGCCGGAACGGCTAAAATAAACATTACTCCCAAACAAAACATCCCCCTACACGACTCTGTGTATGCACGTGCTTTGGTGATGGAGGTAGGCGATATGCGTGTAGCACAGGTGTCTGTCGACTTGGTTAATTTTTATAGCGACCGCGTGGCTGATGTCTGCAAAGAAAAATACGGCATCACGCAGTTGTTGATCTGTGCTTCGCATACTCACGAAGATCCCAACATGGCTGATGCCAGACCTCGTGAAAAGAAACCTGACCACACTCCGTTCTTTGAAGAGTGCATCGTTAAGGTAGTGGGCGAAGCAATCGGCAATATGTTCCCCGCACGTATTTCGGCCGGCACGCGTACGTTTCCGCAATTGGGTTTCAATCGCCTCATTATCCGTAAAGACGGTAAGGCTCGCGAATCGTGGATAGGCGATGAACACTACAATGTAGAAAACCCTGAACGGATACCTTTCGGCCCGGTTGACCCCGAAGTAGGCGTAATTAAGGTAGAAGATATGCAAGGTAATGCACGTGCCATCGTTATGAGTTATGCCATGCATGCAGACCTTGGCTGTTTCAGCTATGAAATTTCGGCCGACTATCCCGGATATGCTTGTAGGAAGGTGGAAGAAGCGTTCGATAACAAAGCTATCTGCCTCTTTGTAGCAGGTGGCGGTGGTAATGTGGAAGGGCTGATGATTAGCCGGCGACGCTCAGGTCCCAATGATCCTATCAAAACAGACTACAAGCCCATTCAGCGCACAGGAGAATTGCTCGGAATCGAGGTAATTAAACTTGCCAATGCATTACATGCTTCCGGTGATAACACCTCTTTCAAAATGCGTACAGACTCGTTGCAATTCTCTACTCGCGCGGACAAAAACCGTAAGGTAAATGTCCATATCGCTACATTCCTCATTAATGACTTTGCAATAGCCGTTTGCCCTGGTGAAATGTTCGTACAACTTCAATTGGAATGGAAGGCAAAAGCCAGACTGGCCGATGTGACTCCTCTCTTCTTTGGCTATACGTATGTGAAGGGACGCTCACCCGGCTATGTAGCCGATGTACGCTCAGCGGCATTGGGAGGTTTTGGTGCCGAAGGTGGCAACCGTATACAAGTAGGAGGTGGCGAAGCCATCATCAACAAGCATTTAGAGAGTTTGTATATACTCAATGATCAGCGTGCGAGTATACACCTTAAATAAAGTAGGTATAATGAAATAAAGAAAATAGATGATTGGTAAGAATAGATACTCTACAGATTATCTATTCTTACCATATTATGGTATATATAAGAAATGAGAACTACAATATTTGTAATTGAGTTGTGCAGTATCTTATTTTGCTGCACCTCTTTGGTTGCTTCTGAGAAAGATAAAGATAGAACTTTCATACACTTCATTATGAATGGGCAGAGCCTGTCAACGGGACATCAGTCCTATCCGGTTATCTCAACGGAACATTTCAAAGGTAATTATATGCTGGGCAACCAAGTGTGGATAAATTATGGAAATACAGGAGAACTTAAGTTTGAACCATTGGTGGGAACTGTTTCCGAGGCTTTTGCCCATGAGAAGCATTTCAAGAGCAGGCGAGCTGGCACTATAGCCGAATGTCCTTTACTGGGTGCCGTCAATCACCTCCGGTTAAAACAACCCAAGATGCCCCGTATTCTAGCCACTTCGGTAGGAGTGAGCGGAGCAAGCGTAGAAGAACTTTCCAAAGAATCGGAGACGCGTACGGCATATAAAGAGTTTGTAAACTCATTGCAATCGGTAGCCCGAATAGCCGCACAAACGGATGCGAAAATTATTTGCCCTGCAATTTTCTGGATGCAAGGAGAGTTCAACTATGATCCGAATCCGGAAAAGGGACTACGCGCTAATGTGCCCAATACAACTGAAAAACGGGAGTATAAGAAGCTGCTTGTGAATATAAAGAATAATATGCAGAAAGACATACAGCGACAGTATGGTCAGACCGATAAACCGGTGTTTATCACTTATCAGACGGGTGCGCAATATATGCGGGATACATTATCAATCTCAATGGCTCAACTGGAAGCGGCCAACGAATATGATGACATTATCTGTGCGGGTCCCATTTACCCGATGACCGATCGAGGCGGACATCTTGACAGTAATGGATATCGCTGGTTTGGTGAGATGCTGGGAAAAGTGTATTATCAATCTCAAGTACAGGGCAAGCCATTCCAGCCGTTGCAACCGACGGTAATTGCGAGAGAAACACTGCCTACCCAAATACGTATCAAGTATCATGTACCGGTTCGTCCGTTGGTATTCGATGTTAATTTGGTACCCCAAATCAAGGATTACGGTTTTGAAATATACTTGCGTGATTACCGTCAGGAAAACAGACAAATCATAAAGCAGGTAGAGATAGACGGTGATGATGTGGTATTGACCTGTGAGCAACCCTTAGTTGGAGATGTCATTGTGGTGTATGCCGGTACCCGTTCATTTATAGAAGACCGCCCGAAGGGGAAAGATGGACTGCAAGGACATGGGAATTTACGTGATAGTGATCCGTACAAGGCTTTCTTTAAATATGAAGATTTGGATGGGGTGCAGAAAAATGGTACTTTTATACATCCACGCGATAGCTTTGAGACAAGACTTCGTCCTGATTATGAGCCGAAAGACCGAAAAGGAAAAGTGATTTATGGAAAGAAATATCCGTTATATAACTTTAGTGTAGGCTTTTATTATAAATTGCCTGCAGAGAGTAAGCAAATAAGTGTGTTAGGAAACTAAATTTTATTACTTTTGCAAATTAATTATTTTAACTATAGTAATTCATACAAAATCATAAGAATTGCTGTAATTGATAATATATAATTTTCTCTGTGCATAAGTAGCCATTGTGTATACTACAGGTCTTTCCCCTGTCTATCCTTTGTGGATATCCCGAGCTTAACCTGATGCAAACTGAAATAAAATGTAGCAACAGGATAGACTGATTAAGTTTTGGAAGAGCGACTTAAAATTAATATTGCTGAGTTAAAAGAGCTGAGGAGTATGGATACTTTCTGTGCTGTTCTGGCGAAAAAAAAGTTATTAAGCGAGGAAGGGGCCAGAATAGTAAGACGTATTCTGAAGACTCTCACCAAGCTTCTCTTGGATTACATGGAAGGGGAAGAAAGAAGAAAAAGAGAAAGGGAAAAAAAGAAATATGGATTGTAAGAAATAGAATGAATAGTTAAAAAATACGAATACGTAAATTGTACACTTTTTATTTTTATGTCATTGAAAATGATGTGATTAGAAAATAGAAGTGTACAAAAGGCAAAGGATGATTTGTTTTATTATGTTTTCCTTTACAGTGGCAGGGCACTATACAAAATATTGTGTATAGTGCCTTTCTTCTATTCTATATATAGATAATCGTAATGTACTACCGGTTTCTTGCCATGCTTTCCCATTGCTTCTCTGGCCTGTGTGGAGTCGCAGTTTGCTTTGCCCACACCAATGGGTTTACCTCCGAAGTCAACAATCCGCACAATATCATCCTTCTCAAATTCGCCGATGACGTCGGTAATGCCTACAGGCAGAATGCTGACTGCCTTATCCGAAAAAAGCAGTTCCGTAGCACAATAATTGATGTGCAACTCGCCTTTGGCAAAACCCTCGCTGTGGGCAATCCATTTCTTGACACTTGATACAGGCTCGGCCGAAGGTATAAAGCGAGTGCAGAGAGTACTTTCAGGGTGTTGAATCAAATCGACAAGAATATTATCCCGTTTACCATTGGCGATGATAACAGTAATACCTTCGTCGGCTACTTTACGGGCGATATTGGTTTTGGTAAGCATTCCGCCACGGCCGAAGCTGGATTTGGAAGTCTGTATATAAGAAGAGAGATCTTTCCCCTGGCCGATTTCCCGGATGACCTCAGAAGTGGGATCGGCAGGAGAACCGTTATAAATACCGTCGATGTTACTGAGAATAATCAATGCCTGCGCACCCATCATGGATGCTATCAAGCCGGACAACTCATCATTGTCCGTAAACATCAGTTCACTTACAGAGATTGTATCGTTTTCGTTGACAATAGGTATGACCCCATTTTCCAGCATTACCGTCATACAGTTCTTTTGATTGAGGTAATGCCTGCGTGTTGCAAAATTCTCTTTCATAGTCAGCACTTGTCCTACAGCAATGCCATGCTCCCGAAAGAGTTCGTAATAACGGTTGATAAGTTTAGCTTGCCCGACGGCAGAGAAAAGCTGACGCTGATCTACACTGTCCAATTTCTTGGCAGAATGCACTTCACTACGTCCGGAAGCTACGGCTCCGGATGACACAAGTATAATTTCTACTCCTGTTTTATGCAGTTCGGCTATCTGATCGACTAAGGCAGACATACGTGTTACGTCCAGAGTACCGTCACGGCGCGTCAGGACATTGCTGCCTACTTTTACAGCTATTCTCGAAAATTGTTGTACCATGTGTTGTATATCGTTCTTATGTGGTTTTGGGTAGGAGGGTGAAAGGGTTATTCTTCATCTTTTCCTTTGTCGCGCTCACGGATTATCTCCATGGCATCTTCGTATCTTTCCTCACTGACGAGAATGGTTACATCCGGTGCTATATAAGGAGCGATGGTGCTCATAAGCCCGTCCTTGATAATAGTTGCTATACCATTGTTTTCGAGTAGACCTTTTACAAGTTCTGCTTCCCACGGTGATCCTTTGAACACTTCAACTGTGCGGCTATAGTCTGTTGATTTCATAATGGTAAGTATTAATAGGTTTAATATTACAAAGATAATGCAAATCGAATGCATAACTTCCATGTTTACATGAAAAAGTTATGCTGAGATGCAGCTTATCTTCTTCAAATATAACAAGTATTTCGGAGAAAAGGTTTGTTTTTCGGTAAATATTGATGATTATAGTTCTATTCGTTGTACGGTTACCGCCTCTTTCAGGAAGGTGGATGCCGATTCAATGAACTTCTCTTCTGCTTCTGTGGTGTAGTAAGTGCAGTTTCCACCTTTTGTACATTTGGCGTCCATTTCCGGATGTCGACTGAAGTAGTCTTTCAAGCTGTCAGCTACCAGTTCGCCTTGTGCCACGGTGGTAATTCTGTTCGGCATGTATTTCTTAATTTTAGGTAGAAGTAAGGGGTAATGAGTACAACCAAGAATCACAGTATCAATTTGTGTATCTTTCGCCAGAAGTTCGTTGATATATTTACGAACAAAATAATCTGTACCGTCTCCTTCCGCTTCGTTGTTTTCTACGAGAGATACCCATAGTGGACAGGCTTCACCTGCTACCTGAATATCCGGAAAAAGCTTATGGATTTCTAATGGATAGGATTCTGATTTAATGGTTCCTGCTGTGGCAAGAACACCGACATGGCGGCTCTGTGTAATATTACCTATACACTCAACGGTAGGACGGATGACACCCAATACACGACGTGCCGGATCCATTTGGGGCAAATCATTTATCTGTATGCTGCGTAATGCTTTGGCAGATGCCGTATTGCAAGCTAGAATAACAAGATGACATCCCATTTCAAACAGTTTAGTGACTGCCTGTAGGGTGAATTCATATACGATTTCGAAAGACCGTGTGCCATAGGGAGTACGTGCATTATCTCCTAAATAGATATAGTCATATTGGGGTAAGGCTTCACGTATCTTACTCAGAATGGTGAGTCCGCCGTATCCGGAATCGAATACACCGATAGGGCCGGGAATAGTCGGTAAATTTTGTTTCATACTGGAAAAGTTTTGTACACATTGCAAAGATAATGCAAATCGGATGCAGAACTTTCATGCTTGCATGAAAAAGTTCTGCTGAGATGCAGCTTATCTTCTTTAAAGATAGAAAAAGGCGTAAACTGTATACAGTCCACGCCTTTTTCTATCTTTAAACGATTAGTCTTTCTTATTTGATGCCCAACTGGGTTTTTACTTTAGCTGTAACATCTACACTTTCTGAACTTACATAAGGTATCGGTGTACGAGCCAGGTCGAAGATATAGATTACGCCTTCTGCTTTACCTACAGCTTGAATAGCTTCATCCAATTTTTTGTAAATAGGCACTAAAGCATCTTGATTTGCTTTCTGCATATTTTGATAAGCCTCTTGCTGGAACTCTTCTTGTCTTTGAGCCATGTCCTGCAATTCTTTTTGGCGTCTTTCTGCAATATTCTTCGGCAGAGAGTCTGCTTGTTGCTGGAATTCCTGAACTTTCTTGTTGAATTCAGCCTGAGAGCGCTGCATTTCTTCCTGATACTGTTTTGACATAGCTTCAAGGTCAGCTTGTGCTTTAGTATATTCCGGCATAGCAATAATAACCTCCTGAGAGTTCATGTGAGCAAATTTTTGTGCCATCGCTCCTAACGGAAGAGCGAATAGTACTACGAGTAGTGCGATTTTTTTAAGCATAATGTTTATTGTTTATTTTAATAATTAGTCATTGTTTGGTGCAAATATAGTGCAAAGCAAATGTAAAACAAAATAAGTCAGCTTATTTTTAATATTGAGATACCGCCTATATTCGACTAGCAAATGTATGAAATTAATTTGAATATCCTAACTTCTCAAGCACTTCATTACTGATGTCAATACGCGGAGAAGCAAAAATAATGCTTGTTGCGGATGCCCGATCTACAACTACCGAATATCCTTTCTGCTCCGATATTTCTTTAACCGCATTATAAATCTCATCTTGAATGGGTTGCATCAGACTTTCCCGTTTCTTGAATAATTCCCCTTCAGGTCCGAAATAAGTGCGGCGAAGTTCAGCGGCTTCTTTCTCCTTAGCGACAATCGCTTCCTCTTTCTTTCCCTTTTGTTCTTCAGAAAGGAAGACGGCTTCCGATTGATAGTTCTTGTACAACGTTTTGGCTTCCTCGGCAACTTTCTCTACTTCACTTTGCCACTTCTTGGAAGCTTGGTTCAACTGTTCGTTAGCACGTTCGTATGCCGGAATATTTTTCAGAATATACTCCATGTCAATCAAGGCAAACTTTTGTGCACTGGCTGTCATGCCTACGGCAAACAGCAAGATCATTAATAAAACAGACTTTCTCATAACGTTTGGTTTTTGTGATACAATTAGAATTCCTGTCCTAAGATAAAGTGGAACTGACTGCCACCGTAATCTTTCGAACCACGTATTTTATCGAAACCATAAGCCCAGTCAATACCCATCATACCGATCATCGGCAGGAAGATACGGACACCAACACCTGCAGAACGTTTCAAATCGAACGGATTGAAGTTCTTTACATCGTGCCATGCATTACCGGCTTCTACAAAACCTAACGCATAAATACTGGTACTTGTTTCCAGCATCAGCGGATATCTTAACTCAAGTCCGAGACGGGTATAAGCATAACCTTCGTAGCCGTAAGGGGTTAATGAACTGTTTTCATAACCACGAAGAGCGATACTTTCCGTAGCGTAGCTGGAGTAGCCGGTCATGCCGTCACCACCCACGTCGAATGTTTCGAACGGAGACTTCTTATACTTGTTGTAATGTCCTAACAAACCGAATTCAACACGCCCCATCAATACCGGAGTACGTTTAACTGCTATCGGATCCATCAACGGGATGTACACTTTGGATTTGAATTTCCATTTGTGGTATTCAATCCATTTGTGCATCTTGTTCATATCATCCTGATTGCTGGTACTGTATTTGCTGTAGTCAGTTCCATCGAACAGTGAGTACGGCGGAGTCAACTGTACAGACAATGAGAATTCAGAACCTGAACGAGGATAAATCGGGTTATCAATAGAACTACGAGACAAAGTCAGGTTAATGCTGAGGTTATTACACTTACCATTTGTAACAGGGAAGTATTGCCAGTCGCTCAGGATATAGCGTTGGTAGGATAACTCAGCAGTGAACTGGAAGTAGTCATCCGGCCATTTCAAACGCTTACCGAACATAGCGGCTACACCGAACATCTTGATAGACTTATCAGGGTCATAATAGTTTTCATAACTATTGTAGTTGCCGTAGTTGTACATACCGTAACCATACATACCACTATACATACTGTTGTAGTAGCTGTTCATGTATGCTGAGTTGTAGTAACGGCTACTGATGTCTGTCTGTACAGAATAGAATGCTGACAGAGAGAATGCATTCGGACGTTTGCCTCCAAACCATGGATCGTAGAATGAAATGCTATAGGATTGATAATACTTGGCATTGGTTTGTCCGCTGACGGTCAAAGTCTGACCATCACCCTGTGGCAGGATACCACGATAATTTTCACCCGGATGCAGTAAGTTGGCAAGTGAGAAGTTGGTGAACTTCAAACTCAGCTTACCGATGATACCGGTTTGTCCCCAACCGGCAGAGAATTCTACCTGGTCGTTAGCTTTGGATACCAGATCGTAACCTATATCCACTGTTCCGTCTTCCGGTCTTGGTTGGATATCCGGTTTGATTTGTTCCGGGTCGAAATGTCCCATCTGCTGGATTTCACGCATAGAACGCATCAAGTCTTCACGGCTGAAAAGGTCGCCCGGACGGGTACGGAGTTCACGACGAACAACGTTTTCGTACAAACGGTCGTTACCATTGATGCTGACCTTATTGATGGTAGCCTGACGACCTTCGAAAATACGCATTTCGAGGTCGATAGAGTCTCCTACGATATTCACTTCTACGGGTTCGAGGCTGTAGAACAAATAACCGTTGTTATAGTAGAGATTACCGATAGCGTCTTCGTCTGACATGGTACGTTCTTCTAGCAACTTCTGGTTGTATACGTCACCTTTCTTCATACGAAGCATAAAGTTCAACTGTTCGGAAGGATACAGAGTATTACCTACCCATGTTACATTACGCAGATAATATTTCTCTCCTTCATCAATCTTCATGAAGATATCCACGGTGCGGTCATCATACGGCTTGATACTGTCTTCTACGATCATAGCATCGCGATAACCCAACTCGTTGTACTTGTCGATGATCAACTGTTTGTCTGCCTCGAAGTTTTCTTCTACGAACTTCTTGGTACGGAACAGATTGAGCAATTTATTCTTTTCGTTGGTTTTCTTCATGATGCGTTTCAACTTCTTGGTTGCGATCGCTTCATTACCAACGATGGTGATTTCATGCACTTTTACCTTCTCTTTTTTGTCGATGTTAATATCCACGATTACTTGGTTTTCGTTGGATACATCGTCTTTCTGTGAGATGATAACTTCTGCGTTCTTAAAACCCTTATCGTCA
Source organism: Bacteroides sp. Phil13 (assembly GCF_001940965.1). Lineage (NCBI taxonomy): Bacteria > Pseudomonadati > Bacteroidota > Bacteroidia > Bacteroidales > Bacteroidaceae > Bacteroides > Bacteroides sp. Phil13. The sequence goes on from NZ_MSHA01000086.1 coordinate 140,254, forward strand.
AAATAACGTTTGATAAGAGTCTTGGCACGGTCGATGACATTGGGTGTCACCTGTCCGCCCTTGATCATACCGATCCGACTCTCGATATCTTCACGCTCTGATTTCTTCACTCCGTGGTAACGAATTTCAGAGACACGAGGGCGTTGAGTCAGATGGATTGTTAACCAAATCTTGTCACCTTCTATCTTGTCTGCGGTGATTTGGACGTTGGAGAATAAACCATGCTTCCAGTAACGCTTACAAGCCTGAGTGACTTCTTCACCCGGTATTGTAATCGTTTGTCCTACAGACAAACCGGATAGTCCGATGAGTACATAGTCCTCATAGTTCTTTACTCCTTCTACTTTAATTTCTGCAATTTCATACTTTTTGGGTGCTCCCGAGTAGAGAATAACCGGTTTTGCTGCATCGTCATCGGTGCCATTGGCATCTTGAGCCGCGCTTGTCAATACACAACCAAAGAGGCAGATAAACGCTGTGAGTATAGAGAAAATACGATAGTGCATTTATGTTTTGGATTAAATATGTTTGAGTTTAACTGATTTGTTCACTGATTTTGCCGAATCTGCGTTCCCGTCTCTGGTAGTCGCAAATGGCTTTACGAAGTTCTTCTTCCCGAAAATCGGGCCAATAGGTTTCGCAAAAGTAAAGTTCCGAATACGCGCATTGCCAAAGTAGGTAATTGCTCAGGCGGATTTCTCCACCGGTGCGTATCAGCAAGTCGGGGTCAGGCATGAAGCCGGTTGTCAGGTGTCTTGACATTAAATCGCAGTTGATTTGTTCGGGTGTCAATTCTCCTTTCTGTACCAAGACAGCTATTTGCCGGCTGGCTTCTGTTATTTCCCAACGTGAAGAGTAACTAAGGGCAAGTATCAGGCACATGCCTGTATTCTTAGATGTATTTTCTACGCAATTGTATAAACGGGTTTGTACATTTGCGGGTAACTTTTCTATATCTCCAATAATCCGGAAGCTAATGTTGTTCTTCATGAACGTATCTTCTTCGATGGAATCGAAAAGAAGACTCATCAGAGCAGCAACTTCGTCTGTAGGACGGTTCCAGTTTTCGGTTGAGAACGTATATAGGGTCAGATATCTGATGCCCAGCCTGGCGGCTTCTTCGGCTATCACATGAACGGTTTCTGCACCGACCTGATGTCCGTAGCTGCGTTCGTGTCCACGCTGCTTCGCCCATCGTCCGTTGCCGTCCATGATAATCGCCACATGCTGGGGTATCCGGCTCAAATCAATTTGTTCTTTATATTGCATCTCTTTTTAGTTGTTACATTCCTTACATCTTGGAAAGAGGTCGTAAGTGATGAAAAAGACAGTAAATGCGTAACTATCTTTATTCTTCCAGCCTTTTCCTTTTATCTGGTACGGGTCTTCCAGTTGCAAGCCTTCCCGTTGGGTAACATCCAACTGATCGCTAAGACTGAACCGCATCGTAAACTCACATCCTATATTGATGCGCGGGGTTGCTTTGTATTTTACTCCCACTCCAATAGGAATGTTCATTGTAAAGATCGTCTTTACAGGTTTTGGTGCAAACGTAAAACCTAATCCACCTAATATATAAGGTGTAAACCGACGGTCTCCCCGGTACGTGTTACCGATACCATATCCCAAAAAGTTATATTCAAATTGCGCTCCTAAATCGAATATAGTCCGTTTGAAGGTGGCATACTCTTCATTGGGATACGCATTTTTGAAATCTCTCGTGTCGCCGGAAATCCTGCCGGCTGTCAGGTTACCTTTTATAGCCATGTGTGGATTCAGTAAGTATCGGGCAATGAAACCTCCCGCTATTTCTGTGTTCTTAAACAGGGTACTGCTATTCGCATCTCCCATATAAAAACTTCCTCCAATGGCTCCTCCCAGTTCCCAAGTATATTCCTCTTGCGCAATGGCGCAACAGAAGGGAAACATGAGCAGAAAAAACACTATCTTTATATTCCTTGCAATAGTCATACCGTTCTCTTTATGTTCCTTATTTATTAGGGAAACGGAAAATAGACTATTTTATTATTGTATCTTGAAACCCAGTTTGTTTAGACGACCTCGCCATATACTACCGTCGTTCCATACAATCCAAATATAATGATTCTTATCGATAGTCAAAGAATAATCTCCTTTGTCCTTGAAGAGGCTTTCGTATGTAACTTCTTCTTCATCGTCTTCATCTTCTCCCGGAGTTACTATCTTTTTCATTGGATACTTGAACTTCTCAGCAGATTCATTCCAGGCAATACCTACTCGTGAAGAATAGATGGTTTCAAATTTTCCACCCATCATGTGAAACAGGCCTCCATAATACATGATAGCCGGGTTCTCCATAGCCGGACAGTAGAAATCGCTTGGAGTACTCATGTCAGCCCATGTCAGCCCATCCATTGTGAACCAAGGAACTACTGCTTTGGCTGATGTTTCTGTTTTACCCACTACTACTGTTTGCTTGATGCCGCTTGCATTCGTAAATACAGTAGCATATATGTCTTTTACTGGGAAATCATTGGATACTGTTTCTTTGCTTCTGGTCCAGTTTTTACCATCAGTACTTATGCAGAAATATTTCTGGCCTCCATCCAGAAGAATACCGATTAAGGTTTCCTCTGATATGCCTGTTAGTGCATCAGCTTCAAGTGTAGCAACCAGTGTGCTCATTTGCATGTTTTGTACTTCCTTGTTCTCCTTCACTTCCTGTATACCGACATTTACCCATGTGCTTCCATTATTGGAGCAGAATATATCTCCATTTGGGGCTGCTACAAAAAGTTGGTTTTTGAAGCTTACAATAGATCCCAAGTCGACATTGGCCGGCATGCCCGTAACTTCGATGGCATTCCAAGATAAATAGGCTGGGTTTCCTAATGAACTGCGGTATGCTGATGTTGTAGAAGTATAGACAAATAGATTTTCTTCTTCGGCATCATTTTTAAGAATTACTGATTTCTGCTTGTTGGCGGCAGGGGAAGTTGGCAATGATGACATTTCTCTCCAGATTAGCGAATCTGGATCTTGCTTGTGGACATTTACTGTGATTTTATATTCACGGGTAGTAACTCCGTCGGCTGCATGTACTTTCAGCGTGATCGGTTCTCTCAGGTCAACGGAGTCAGTAAGGTTGTTGAATAGTGTATCTTGTAAACCGGATGTAACCCAGCCTGTAACATTGAGTGTGTCAATCAATATCTTGTCTATGATAGTGTCTGATCCAACAGGAAGTGAGTCAACATTATAAATTTCTCTTTTCAGTTGATCAATCGTAAACTTATAATATATACCTTTTTTTATGGTGTCAAGACCAAAGGCACGTATCGTTGCGTCGGAACTGTATTCATAATTATCATCTGAGTTAAGGCACGAACTTATGGCAATCGACATAAGAAGAAAACTCATGATTACGGATAAAAACTTTATTCTCATTTCTAAAGATAGTGTTTATTTACAAGTTGCAAAAATAGGAACATTTTTCTCGATAAACAGCATAACAGGCAAGTTTTATATAAAATTATAGATAATATGCCCGTTTTTCTCGATAAAAAAGCATCAAAATGAGGTGATTCGCACTATTTTGTCGCAGTGTAATGCCGTATACTTCTACCGAAATATTGTTCGTTGACATAACTATTTTTATCGTTCATTTTAGGTGCATTAACACCGGATGTCAGATGAATGGGACTCTCTTCGACAAATGCTTCATCCCAGAGGCTGGCATCAATGAAAGATTGCAGTAAGGTACTCCCGCCTTCTACTAAAAGGGATTGGAGATTGCGTTCGTACAGAACTTGCATGATCTGGGGCAATATATCTTGTCCGAAGTTTATCGGAAGATATTCTACGCCGGGAAGGGAATTATGGGGATGTTCGGTAAATACGAGTGTAGGCACGTTGCCATCAAACAAGTGGAGCGTCGGTGACAGGCTCAGTCTCCGGTCGATGACAAGGCGTACGGGAGAACGCCCATACCAGTTGCGTACATTAAGGGAAGGATTGTCCAGTTCGGCGGTACGTGTACCTACAAGTATGGCAGCATGCTCTGCACGCTTTTTATGTACCATCATGGAAGTCAACGGAGTGGATAGGATGACAGGGCTGCCTCCGTTCCTGTGTAAATCAATGAAACCATCCGCAGATTCTGCCCATTTCAGGGTGATATACGGGCGGCGTAAGGTATGGAAAGTGATGAAACGTCTGATGAGGTGTCGGCATTCATTTTCCAATACTCCTACGGTTACTTCTCGTCCGGCATCTTTCAGCTTTTGTATACCTCGTCCGGCAACTTTGGAAAAAGGGTCCTGGCAACCGATAACAATGCGGGGAATTTGTTTTTCAATAATCAAATCGGCGCAAGGCGGCGTTTTTCCATGATGAGAACAAGGCTCAAGACTGACGTAAATTGTTGAGCGTTTCAATAATGAAGTGTCTTTTACGGAACGAATGGCATTCACTTCAGCATGCGCTTCTCCGCAGCGTACATGATATCCTTCTCCGATAATTTTCCCATCGCATACGATGACTGCTCCTACCATTGGGTTAGGGGCGGCATTGCAAAATCCGTTCTGTGCCAGTTGTATACAGCGACGCATGTATTTTTCTTCTTCCATGTGTGTTATCTTTCTATGATAATTCTTACTTTTGCACTCCGAAATAGATTCTTCGTCGTTCGGAATACAGGTTTTTCGGTGATATACCCGATATCTGTCCGGTACTTACCAAGTCCGTACCATCTCCGTATCTATACGCTTGGACTTGGTACGGAGTTGGTACGGACTTGACACGGACTTGGTCTCATCTTGGTCCGGTAATAGAACTGACGAAGAATCCCCAAAATATCCATTTATGAATATTACCGCCTCTTATATCCGCCGTGAACTGCAGGATTATTATACACCGCAGGAAGCCGGAAATTTGTCCAGACTTATCTGTTGCGAGATTCTGGGGCAGCCGGTTGTGGATTATTATTTGGGCAAAGATATAACTTTATCTGCAAAAGCAGAACAGGAATTGCAAAGCCTTCTCAGGCGTTTACGGAATTTTGAACCAATACAATATATTTTAGGAGAAGCACGTTTTCTGGGGAGAACATTTCAGGTAGCTTCCGGTGTCCTTATTCCACGTCCTGAAACGGAAGAACTGGTGGAAATAATGTTGAAAGAGATTTCTTCTACTTCTCGTGTTTTAGATATTGGAACAGGCAGTGGTTGTATTGCTGCCACGTTGGCAAAGGAATTGCCCGGAGCACAGGTTACTGCCTGGGATGTGTCTGAAGAAGCTTTGGCTATTGCTGCTGCTAACAGTCTGGCTTTACAAGTGCCTGTCTGTTTTGAACAGCGTGATGTACTGACTTATATTCCCGGTGTAACAGAACGTTATGATGTGATAGTGAGCAATCCGCCTTATGTTACTGAAGCAGAGAAACAAGATATGGAACGGAATGTGCTGGATTGGGAACCCTCTTTGGCGCTGTTTGTGCCTGATGCAGATCCTTTGCGTTTCTATCGTCGCATATCCGTGCTTGGGCTTGAAATGCTTGAACCTGACGGAAAACTTTATTTTGAAATTAACCGTACTTTTGGAGAAGATATCGTGCTTATGATGCGTGAATTAGGATATCGCTTTGTTCGTCTTCAAAAGGATATTTCCCATAATGATCGATTTGTAATAGCGCAAAAATGACAAATATTACTGAAACAGAGGCTTTAAGTAAAGTTGCAGGCTATTGCTCTACAGCAGAGCATTGCCGTGCCGAGATTTCCGAGAAACTACAACGTTGGGGATTGCCGTACGATGCCATTGATCGTATCCTTAAACGGCTGGAAGATGAGAAGTATATTGATGAAGAACGATTTTGCCGGGCTTTTGTCAATGACAAGTATCGCTTTGCGAAATGGGGAAAAGTGAAAATAGCCCAGGCACTCCAGATGAAAAAGGTTTCTTATAATGTATGCCGGCGTTTTTTGAATGAGATAGATGAGGAAGAATACCTATCTGTTTTAGATGGCCTGTTGGCTGCAAAACGTAAAAGTGTACATGCGGAGAATGAATATGAGTTGAATGGAAAGTTAATGCGTTTTGCGCTGAGCCGTGGGTTCGAAATGAAAGATATTCGTCATTGTATACAGCTTTCTGATGAAAATGATGACTTTGAGTGAAAAATCTCTTTATTCTTTTTTTTATTCTCATTCAGTTTCCGTATTTTTGTGCCATATTTACTATAAATAGCTAATTTGGTTATGAGAACTTTAGAAAAACTATTCGCAGAGAAGTTGCTGAAGATAAAAGCGATTAAACTACAACCGGCTAATCCCTTTACTTGGGCTTCCGGATGGAAATCTCCTTTTTACTGTGATAACCGCAAAACTCTTTCCTATCCTTCCTTGCGTAATTTTGTAAAGATTGAAATTACCCGTTTGATATTGGAACGTTTCGGGCAGGTGGATGCAATTGCCGGTGTAGCAACAGGTGCCATTCCTCAAGGAGCTTTGGTTGCCGATGCGCTGAACTTGCCGTTTGTGTACGTACGTTCTACCCCGAAAGACCATGGTCTGGAAAACCTGATTGAAGGAGAACTTCGTCCGGGTATGAAGGTTGTTGTGGTCGAAGATTTGATTTCTACAGGTGGAAGCAGTCTGAAGGCTGTAGAGGCTATACGCCGTGATGGATGTGAAGTTATCGGTATGGTAGCTGCATATACTTACGGTTTTCCTATTGCGGAAAAAGCATTCAAAGATGCCAAAGTTCCTTTGGTAACGCTGACAAATTATGAGGCTGTGTTGGATGTTGCACTTCGTACGGGTTATATAGAAGAAGAAGATATAGCAACGCTGAACGAATGGCGTAAGGACCCTGCACATTGGGATGCTGGAAAGTAACAGCAGTTTATTCTATAAAATAAATAATATGACGAAAGGGCCATTCGGATAGATTCTGTCCGGATAGTTCTTTTTGTCTTTTAAAGAGATTCAAAATATGACAAAATTTGAAAGTGGTGTGAAGATAATACCTGCCTCGCAGGAAGCTGTTTATGAGAAATTATCTGATTTGAATAATCTGGAAAAGTTTAAAGACAGCTTGCCGGAGGATAAAGTGAAGAACTTGAGCTTTGATTCGGAGAGTATGATGATAGAAGTTGCTCCTGTGGGTAAGATCGCGTTAAGTATAGTAGAGAAAGACCCGTGTAAATGTATCAAGTTTGCCACGACCACTTCACCGTTGCCGTTTAATCTGTGGATACAGATTGTGCCGGTAACAGAGACTGAATGTAAAATGAAGCTAACCATCGGCATGGAATTGAATCCTTTTATGAAAGGTATGGTTCAGAAACCTTTGCAGGAAGGATTAGAGAAAATGGCGGATATGCTTTCGATTATACCGTATTAATCACTAATCATTAATCACTAAATAAATGGCTCAGAAACTTTGGGAGAAATCCGTTCAGGTAAATAAGGATATAGAACGTTTTACAGTGGGGCGTGACCGTGAAATGGATCTTTACTTGGCAAAGCATGATGTGATAGGCTCTATGGCCCATATTACAATGCTCGAAAGTATCGGTCTGTTGACAAACGAAGAATTGGGTCTCCTGCTTGATGAATTGAAGAATATCTATGCAGCTGCTGAAAAAGGCGAGTTTGTGATAGAAGAGGGAGTAGAGGATGTACACTCGCAAGTGGAGTTAATGCTGACGCGTAAATTAGGGGATGTCGGTAAGAAGATACACAGTGGCCGTTCTCGGAATGACCAGGTACTGCTCGACCTGAAACTTTTCACGCGTGAACAGATCAAGGATATTGCCGAGGCGGTGGAGCAACTATTCCATGTGCTGATATGCCAGAGCGAGCGTTTCAAGGATGTGCTTATGCCTGGCTATACTCATCTGCAAATAGCAATGCCATCTTCTTTCGGTTTGTGGTTTGGTGCTTATGCTGAAAGTCTGGTAGATGATATGCTTTTCCTGCAGGCAGCATTTAAAATGTGTAATCGGAATCCTTTGGGATCAGCTGCCGGATATGGTTCTTCATTCCCACTGAACCGTACAATGACAACAAGTTTATTGGGATTTGACTCCTTAAACTATAATGTTGTTTATGCACAGATGGGGCGTGGCAAGATGGAACGTAATGTAGCTTTTGCCTTGGCAAGCATTGCCAGTACTATTTCTAAACTGGCTTTTGATGCTTGTATGTTCAATAGCCAGAATTTTGGTTTCGTGAAGTTGCCTGATGATTGCACGACCGGTTCCAGCATTATGCCTCATAAGAAGAATCCTGATGTTTTTGAACTGACACGTGCTAAATGTAATAAGTTGCAGTCATTGCCACAACAGATCATGATGATTGCTAATAATCTGCCTTCCGGATATTTCCGTGATTTGCAGATTATTAAAGAGGTATTCTTGCCTGCTTTCCAGGAACTGAAAGATTGTTTGCAGATGACGACTTATATCATGAATGAAATCAAAGTGAATGAACATATTCTTGATGATGACAAGTATCTGCTTATTTTCAGTGTGGAGGAGGTAAATCGTCTGGCACGTGAAGGTATGCCTTTCCGGGATGCTTATAAGAAAGTGGGACTGGATATTGAAGCCGGGAACTTCTCGCATTGCAAGCGAGTGCATCATACGCATGAAGGAAGTATTGGTAATCTCTGTAACGATGAAATCTCTGCACTGATGCAAGAAGTGGTAGATGGTTTTAATTTTCATGGGATGGAAGTGGCTGAAAAAGTCTTGCTTGGACGATAAGTATAACATTGTATGCGGAAATTCTGTATAATTATAGGGATGCTTTGGCTGTGTGTTGTCGGTTGCGGTGATTCATACGAGTCAAGCATTCCTTCTATTAGTTTTAATTTCTCATGCAGCCTTTCACAGTCTCCTTATTATAAGATTACGACCCCCGGCCAATTCTTGAAGGTAGATAAGAATGTGAATGGCTTACCTGTAGGCTATGCAGGATTAATAATAGGACAAAGCGTATATTCGGATGGCAATACCTATGTCGCTTATGATGCCGCCTGTCCGGTGGAGGCCAATCGTAGCGTTTCAGTCGAGTTGGTAGAAGATGGATTGGGCACTGCTGAATGTCCTAAATGCCACACTAGATATAATTTAAGCAGTGGTGGATTCCCCACAGGAGAAGGTACGGAATACCTGAAACATTATAAAGTCTCTGTATCCGGTACTACTTTGCAAGTCCGTAACTGATAAAATAGCAACTTTTTCTATGTAAAAAATTTGGCTGTAACGGGGAAACTCCTTATCTTTGCACCCGTTCTACAAAAAAGACCTGCGGAAATAGCTCAGTTGGTAGAGCATAACCTTGCCAAGGTTAGGGTCGCGAGTTCGAGTCTCGTTTTCCGCTCTCCTTTATAGGATGCTCGAATGGTGGAATGGTAGACACGAAGGACTTAAAATCCTTTGGCCATTGCGGCTGTGCGGGTTCAAGTCCCGCTTCGAGTACTTGATTAGAGCTCCATGAATCATTGATTTATGGAGTTTTATTTTTTTAGGCATCTTCTTGTTTCTCTACTCTTTACATTCCACACCGCTATGCTTTAAACTCTTTATTGATAGGTACTTCCGGGTGGTATGGGCAGCAATGCGAGGCGTAGAAGGCAGATAAACTTGCATTTACCCTATTCTTTTTGTTGATTTGCTTAAAGGAAAATGCCCGGATGCCCGGTTCAAAACTTTATTTTCCAATTGCGGGCTGTCCGTTTTCCAACTGCGGGCTGCCGGGCCCCCACATGGAAACTGTCGGGCCTGCAATTGAAGGACAAAGATTTGTCGGTACCAAAATGGGAAAATGCATCAGGCCAAAGCATGTTTTGCCTTGGGCATTACTTCATTTTTCCCTTTATTCTGGGCGAATGATTAAGCAGCTTTCCGTAAAAGCCTTATATTTGCAGTATAAATCATCATCATCTATGTACTTAAAGAAAATTATGGCTGCAACCCTTGCCCTTACTGCGCTTGCCGGGCAGGCACAGGAGAAACCTTTCAACATCATTCCCGAACCGGTGGAAATTACCGTGACCGGACAGGGAGAGTTTCAAATCCAACGTAATACGATGATTCGTGTGTCGGAGCCTGCATTGGCATCCTCGGCTATGTATCTGGCGGATTATATGGACCGTTATCTCGGCATACCGCTGCAAACGGAAATTCCTAAGACGGGTAAATCCCGGAGGAAAGGGAATCCTGCGGTAGAAGCAATCACTCTGAAACCTGGTGAACCAGCTTGTATCGTTCTAATTAACCGGAAGAACGGAGAGGTTTCCGGTGGTTATCAGTTGGAGATTATTCCGGCGGAGGGCATACGCATTGAAGGAAATGACGAAGCAGGTGTTTTCTATGGTGTGCAGACACTGATACAATTGCTGCCTACCCGTGCCGGAGTGTTGCCTATCCTTCCGGCTGTGAAGGTGAATGACTATCCCCGCTTTACCTATCGGGGCATGCATCTCGATGTGGTGCGCCATTTCTTTCCGGTATCATTCATTAAGAAGTATATCGATTATCTTGCATTGCATAAACTCAACTATTTCCACTGGCATCTGACAGACGACCAAGCCTGGCGTGTTGAAATGAAATGCCGACCGGAACTGACAGAGAAAGGTTCCGTCCGTGAAGGGGAAATCCTCGGACTTTATCCGGGAAAATACCAACCGTTGCCTTATGGCGGATATTATACCCATGAAGATGTGCGCGAGATAGTGCGCTATGCTGCCGAACGTCATATCACGGTGATACCCGAAATAGATATTCCCGGTCACTGCATGGCTGTCCTTGCCACCTATCCGCAATTCAGTACTACGCCGGATGAGCCGAAGAAAGCGGCACTGACGTGGGGTATCTTTAATAAATTCAATAACGTGCTGGCGCCCAAACCGGAAGTTTTCGACTTTCTGAAAGATGTGTTTTCTGAATTGTGTGACTTGTTCCCCGGCCAATATATCCATGTGGGCGGGGACGAATGTGCCAAGCGTTGGTGGCAGGAGTCGGAAGAAACACAGCAATTCATGCGTGAACATGGACTGAAAGATGAGAAGACATTGCAAAGTTACTTCGTTCATTATGTGCAAGATGTGGTGAACGGTAAAGGAAAGACGCTTATCGGTTGGGATGAAATCCTTGAAGGAGGTATTTCGGAAGATTGCATCGTGATGAACTGGCGCCGTCCGGAATTTGGAAAGAAGGCGTTGAAGACGAATCACCGCACAATATTCACTTGCTCTGCCTGGTCGTACTTCAATCTGAAAGAGAGCCGTACCCAAGCGGAAATCGGTCCGCGTGGTCCGTTGCCTCTGGAGAAAGTATATGGTTTTCAGATTGTGCCCGATTCGCTGACTGCGCAACAACAAAAACTTGTCTGGGGAGCACAGGGGTGCTTGTGGACTGAATACATCCCTACTACCTGGAAAGCAGAGTTTGCCGTTTTCCCACGTATGTCGGCACTGGCGGAAAATGTCTGGTCGCCTTTGGAGAAGAAGAACTGGGAGAACTTCTCCCGTAAAGTAGAGACGCAGTATGAACGTTATGAACTTTGGGGGGCGCGCTATTCCGAAGCATTCTTCCGTACGCAAGACGTGGAACGAAAAAGATAACAGAAAAAGCTGTCGGTATGCAGTACTTTTCTTTTTTTTGCATTTAATAGAAAAAACGCTATACAAATCATTATGAAGTACTTGCTTTGTTTCCTTGTAGGGGTGTTATTAACTACCTCTCTGTACGCCCAAAGTGCAGGTGATAAAAGGTCCTCTTTTTCTGTTCATGCCGGACCGTCATGGTATTTGGGACAATTGATGGGAATCACCGACAGATCGGATGCCTATCGCAGTGATTTACGAAAAGGAGTGGCTTGGGATGTCAGCTATCTGGCACAAGTTGCCGGTCGGAAGTTGAAGTTCGGGGTGGGAGTGCTGTATCAGGGAAGTTCCTATAAAAATACGCACGACACCGGGGCGGATAAGATTCTGATGCACTACATGGCGCCGCAGGTATCTTTGACGATGGTGAAGAAACATTATCAACTTCAGTTGGCAGGTGGAATAGGCTATCAGTTCTATAAGGATAAAAGTAAGGTGTATGGCAAGCCGCGGGATGTTTCGATGGATAAACTTGCAGGTAACCTGACCCTCTCGGGCGAGTATTTCCTGACGAGCCACTGGGGAGCTTCGGCTCGCCTGAACTGGCTGGCATCCAGCACAGAAACTTATTCGGTGAAGTATCACGATGAGAAGTGGAATGTGGAAAATCCGAAAACCGGTACCGGTTATTTCGGTCAGTTATCTTTAGTCTTCGGTTTAAACTATCATTTTTGAGCGCTATGAAAAAGTTGTTATTTCTGTTCCTGCTGATTTGTTGCTGTGCCTGTGAAGAAGATAGAAGTGTAGACCCGACATTGATGCCGGAAGCTACAACTACAGGTGAAAATACATTGGGTTGTCTGATAGACGGTTGGGTATATACCAGTGGGCGGTATGGAATACCATCTGCTCGTTTTTATGATGATGAGGAAAATCATTATGTTGCAATTGATGCGGAAGTCGGTATCTTTAGTGGTTTGCATCTGGTGATTGTGAATCCCCGACAAGGAGCTAGTTGTACTTACATAGATGCTGTTTTTGATAGAGAAGATTTGGAAGATGGTGAAGCCTATATTACTCGTATGGATGGAACCATTATCAGTGGCACATTTAGTGGTGGGAGTATCAAAGAGGGGCGTTTTGATATAAAATATCGTGAGAAACCCGAAGGTGGAGAAGCGGTATATTGATATAAAAACTGCCCCTGAAGGAATTTCTTCCAAGGGGCAGTCTTTTTCACTTCGTCTTCTCTCAAGTCTTATAAAGCCTTTCGGTTGCTGATAACCCGTACAGCAGCGGTGTACTGTTGACAGGGAACAGACACATGAATGCCGTTGCCTTTGTCTTCAGTTGAAGCGTTGATGTAAGCTGACTTTAACAGCTGCTTCACGCTTTCCACTTCCCAGGGACTACCTGCGAAAACGTTAATCTGAGAAATCTTTCTACTTGTAATCATGTGCTTTAAATCTTTTAGTTGTACTTTCCGGTCGCAAATGTAAGCGGTTTGCGGGAAACAGAATAACTCAAATTGATCAAAAAGTAACATAAAAGGTGCAAACGATTTAGAAGTAGCCTATTCCTTCTATTTTTTCCTTTATTTTGTATCGTTCTTCCGGATTTCCACACGACGGATCTTTCCACTGATGGTTTTCGGTAGTTCGTCTACAAATTCAATCACACGTGGGTACTTGTAAGGAGCCGTCACTTTTTTTACATGATTTTGCAATTCCTTGATAAGCTCTTCACCCTCTTTCCCTTTATATTCTTTAGCCAGTACGATGGTAGCTTTCACTACCTGACCGCGGATTTCATCGGGTACGCCTGTGATGGCACATTCTATTACAGCGGGATGCGTCATCAAGGCACTTTCCACTTCGAATGGGCCGATACGATAACCGGAGCTCTTGATCACATCGTCTGCACGGCCTACAAACCAAAGATAACCGTCTTCATCTTTCCAGGCAACGTCTCCCGTATAGTAGATACCATTATTCCAAGCTTCGTGTGTACGTTCCGGATCACGGTAGTACTCTTTAAACAATCCCAACGGCTTGCCTTTATCCGTACGAATTACGATTTGTCCCTGTTCGCCGGCTTCCACAGAACGACCGTCGTTGTCTATCAGGTCTACATCATATTGCGGATTGGGCAATCCCATGCTACCTGGTTTCGGTTCCATCCAAGGCATAGTGGCGATGGTCAGGGTGGTTTCTGTTTGTCCGAATCCTTCCATCAGTTTGATACCAGTCAGTTTCTTGAAGGTTTCGAATACAGCAGGGTTCAGTGCTTCACCGGCAATTGTACAATATTGCAGGGACGAGAGGTTGTACTTCGTCAGGTCTTCGTGAATGAGGAAACGGAAGATGGTGGGAGGGGCACAAAGAGAGGTTACATGATAATCTTGTATCTTCTCCAGAATGGCGGCAGGAGTAAACTTTTCGTGATCATATACGAATATATTTGCTCCGGCAATCCATTGTCCGTAAAGTTTGCCCCATACAGCCTTTCCCCAGCCGGTATCGGCAATGGTAAGGTGCAGGCTATTTTCCGTCAGATTGTGCCAGAAACTACCGGTGACAATGTGTCCCAGTGGATAAGTGAAGTCATGGGCAACCATTTTCGGCTCACCTGTGGTTCCGCTGGTGAAGTACATCAACGAAATGTCTTCATTCGTATTCGGATGTTCCGGTTTCACGAAAGGTGCAGCATTCTCGATGCCTTTGTGGAAATCATCGAATCCTTCAGCTACTTCAGGTCCTACGCTGACGAGTTTCTTCACGCTGGGTGAATCTGGCATGGCAGCTGTGATATGCTCCGTGATAACCGATTCGCCGGCACAAACAATCATTTTGATATCCGCGGCATTGCAGCGATATACAATATCTTTTTTGGTCAGCAAGTGAGTGGCAGGAATAACGACAGCACCGAGTTTATGCAAAGCTATAATGCTGAACCAGAATTCAAAACGACGTTTCAATATCAACATTACCATGTCACCATGACCGATGCCGAGGCTTTGGAAATACGAAGCTGTCATGTCCGTATAGCGTTTCATGTCGGCAAACGTAAACTGGTGGTGTTCACCCTTATCATTAGTCCATAACAATGCAGGTTTGTCAGGTTGTTCGGTAGCCCAGGCGTCTACTACATCGTATCCGAAGTTGAAGTTTTCCGGTACGTTTATTTTGAAATTTTTGATAAAATCCTCTTGTGTAGTGAAAGAGGTTTGCGATAAAAATCTTTCTACCATGATTTTAGGAATTAAGAATGAAGAATTTTGCTGCGCCGTGCAAGTATACCGCATGGCAATTCTTCATTCTTTATTTTTCATTCTTCATTTAATGATTACATTATTATTGCCAGGAATCGTACCGTTTTTCCGTCCAGTGCTTTCATGCCATGCGGCAATTTGGAATTGAAGTACAGGCTGTCTCCTTCGTTTAGTATAAGCTCTTTGCCATCGATGCTTATCATCATGCGCCCTTCGAGTACAAGGGTGAATTCTTGTCCGGCATGACTGTTGTAATGTATCGGTTCGCTATCCGGTTTCGGTTCTACAGTCACGACGAACGGATCGGCGCTACGATTCATGAAGCCTGCGGCAAGCGATTGGTATTTGTAGGCTTTAGTACGTTCAATGCTGGTTCCTTTACCGGCACGAGTCAGGAAATAGGAACTCATTTTCGGCTCTTCGCCAAACATCAGTGCATCCAACGAAACTCCGTATCTGCGTGCTATCTTTTGCAGCATGCTGACGGAAATATCAAATTCTCCCGACTCTGCGAGACGGTATTCTTCGGCAGAAATATCACATTCGCGTGCAATGTCTTCGGCTGTCAGCTCCAGTACATCGCGAAGCCCGCGGAGGCGTTCTGCTATTTGCTTAATTTGTTCGTCCATGTGGTTGTTTATTTAATGAATTAATTGTTCGTCTTATTGTTTGCTGGCTTTAATGGCATTGATGATGGCAGAAGAGTAACCGTCATGTTCCAACTCATTAATGCCTTTGATGGTGATACCGCCAGGGGTACATACTTTGTCTATTTCTACACTGGGGTGTGTGTCATTGTTCAGTATCAGTTCGGCTGCTCCTTTTACGGATTGGGCCACCATCCTCATGGCATCCTTGGGGTAAACTCCCATTTCTATGCCGGCTTGCATGGCAGCTTGAATATATTTCAGTACATAGGCAATGCCGCAGGAAGCCATGGAAGTGCAAGCTGCGAATTTTTCTTCAGGGATAAGCATGGCGAGTCCCATTTGGTTGAAGATATCCAGCATCAGTTGCTCCTGTTCTTTGGTAGCATTGCGGCTGGCAATCAAAGTCATACTTTCCATTTCGCTGATGGCAGTATTGGGAATGATGCGGAACATGGTCATTTCCGGTTCCGGTACGTAGTGAGCCAGTTCTTCGAAGTTGATGCCTGCGGCGACAGAAATAATGATTTGCTTGCTTTTCAGTTTCAATTCACGCAGTACGCTTTTGATAAGCCACGGTTTCACAGCAAGTATGATAAATTCGGCACCGATGATGGCTTCCTGATTGTCATGCGTAATCTGTAAAGCGGGAAACTCTACTTTCAGTTCATCCAACTTTCCTTGCGAGGGATTAGAGACTATGATATCCGAGGCGGGGATAATGCTTCCCTTTGCCAATCCACGGGCTATAGAACCGCCCATGTTTCCTGCTCCGATAATTGCTGTTTTCATATCATTCTGTTATTAAAAGGGTTGTCGATGGGCAAAGGTAGATATTTTTTCCACCTTTATAAGCAAATTGATGTAAAAAAGTACTTGTGTACTAGAACAAAAAACAGCCTTAAGATACGTTGAAACGTCCGAAAGGCTGCCTGTCTATTGCTGATTATATAGTCAAATATACTTTAAAGTACTTTTCTGAAACGTTCGAGGAAGAGATCGGCTTCTTCCATGCTGAGACAGAGGGGCGGAAGCAAACGGAGTACGTTTGTACCACTGACACCTGTAAATACATGTTGCTCTTTCAGAAGTTTCAGGCGAAGTTCCTTTATTGGCTCTTCAAATTCAAGACCGATCATTAGACCACGTCCACGAACTTCCTTGATCTGTGGGAATTTCTTCAGTTCCGTCATTAAGTATTCACCTACTTTAGCTGCATTTTCAACCAGATTTTCCTGACTTATGACATCCAGTACTGCCAACGCTGCGCTACATGCCAGATGATTACCACCAAAGGTAGTACCCAGCTGTCCGTAAACCGGAGTAAACATCGGACTGATGATTACACCAGCCATCGGGAAACCATTGCCGATGCCTTTGGCTACAGTGATAATATCTGCCTTGATACCGTTGTGTTGGTGAGCAAAGAATTTACCGCTGCGGCCATAACCACTTTGGATTTCATCTAAAACCAGTACAGTGTTATGAGCGGTACAAACTTCGCGCAGAGCTTGCATGAATTCATCTGTCGGCAGTTGGATACCACCTACACCCTGAATACCTTCAATAATTACTGCGCAAACATCCCCCTTCGCCAGTTCGGCTTTCATAACTTCGATATCGTTCAGCGGGAGATAAGTGACATGTCCGCAATCGTTGATGGGAGCTATGATTTTCGGGTTGTTGGTTACTTCTACAGCCAGTGAAGTGCGTCCGTGAAATGCTTTGTTAAAAGAAACCACACGTGTACGTCCATTGTAGAACGAAGCGAGTTTCAAGGCATTCTCGTTGGCTTCTGCACCGCTGTTAATCAGGAATAAGGAGTAGTCATCATAACCACAAACTTTTCCTAAGCGTTCAGCAACCTGTTCCTGCAACTTGTTGATGACAGAGTTGGAATAAAATCCCAACGTGGCAACTTGCTTGCTTATCATCTCCACGTAGTGCGGATGCGCATGACCGATGGAGATAACAGCGTGTCCGCCGTAGAGATCGAGGTACTCAGTACCCTTTTCGTCCCATACGTGGCAGCCTTTTCCCTTGACAATATTGATGTCAAAAAGAGGATATACGTCGAATAAATTCATTTCTTTAATTATAAATTACGAGATACAAATTACTTAGAAGGCGCTGGGCTTCAGTCGCAAGCCGACGGTTTCTTCTAAATTGAACATCAAGTTCATGTTATGTACTGCCTGTCCACTGGCACCTTTCAGCAAGTTGTCGATGCAGGAGATGATAAGCAACTTATCACCATGCTTCTCCAGATGTAGCAGACACTTATTGGTGTTTACCACTTGCTTCAGGTCGATGTTCTTCTCTACAATGTGTACGAAAGAGTCTTTTGCATAATATTCTTCGTACATGCGGACGATTTCATCCAATGCAACTTTGGTTTTTACTACGATGGTAGCAAAAATACCACGTGCGAAATCACCGCGGTAAGGGATAAAGTCAATATCCGCATCAAAACTGTTCTGCAATTGCTTTAGGGATTGCTTGATTTCGGGTACATGCTGGTGATCGAATGCTTTATAAACACTCAGGTTATTATTTCGCCAGCTGAAGTGACTGGTTGATCCCGGTTTCACGCCAGCTCCGGTAGAACCGGTGATAGCATTCACCATGATGTCGTTGTTCAGCATCAGGTGCTTGGCAAGGGGCAGCAAGCCCAATTGGATACAAGTGGCAAAACAGCCCGGATTGGCCACGTGCTTTGCTTTGCAGGTAGCGCGACGGTTCAACTCCGGCAGACCGTAAATAAAGTCATGTTCCGGAGAAGCAATGCGGTAGTCCATAGAGAGGTCGATGATTTTCAACTCCTCAGGAATGTTGTGACTCTCTATGAATTTCTTCGTATCGCCGTGAGCGGTACAGAAGAATAATACATCAATTTCATCCAAAGGTAACTCGTCGGTGAAGACAAGATCCGTTTCGCCGTACAATCCTTCGTGTACGTCGGTAATTTTGTTTCCGGCGTTACTTGAGCTGTTGATGAATACGATTTCCGCTTCCGGATGATTGACCAGCAAACGAATTAACTCACCTGCCGTATATCCGGCTCCGCCGATGATTCCTACTTTAATCATGTTAGTTTATACTATGTTCTTTATCTGTTATATAAGTTTCTTTCTTCGGGAACGATAAGCCACATTATAAGGTATACAGGTATACCAGCAAATACGGTGAAAAACGTCAATAATGCATAACCGATACGTACGAGTGATGGATCGAGTCCGAAATAGGCGGCTAAACCTCCGCAAACTCCGGCAAGCATTCTGTCACTACGTGAGCGAGTGAGTTTCTTGTTATTAGTATCCATGCTTAGATTTCCTCGTCTTTATGGTTGTTATAATATACTCTCAGCGGAGTAGAAGTAACCTTGATAAAGCCTTTTGCATCTTCTGCTGTCCAACCCTTTTGCATTTCGCCGTATTCACCGAACTTGGTTTTTACAAGGTCGTCTTCCGACTCTACACCTACTGTAGAGAATGACAACGGGCGGAGTTCCAATATAGCTGTACCGTTTACGTTGCGCTGGCTCTCCTGCAACATTGCTTCGATGTCACGCATTACCGGTTCCAGGTACTGACTTTCGTGCAGGAACATACCGTACCAATTAGCAACCTGGTCTTTCCAGTATTGTTGCCATTTACTCAGCGTATATTTTTCCAGGAATTTATGTGCACCGATAATCAACATCGGGGCAGCAGCTTCGAAACCTACACGGCCTTTGATGCCGATAATGGTATCACCCACGTGCATATCACGACCAATGCCGTAAGCAGCACCAATTTCTTCCACTTTCTGGATGGCTTTGATGGGATCGTCGAATTTTTCGTCGTTTACTGCTTTCAACTCACCTTTCTCAAAAGTAAGACGCAGTTGTTCGCTGCCTTCCTTTACACAGTGTTTCAGATAGGCGCTTTCGGGCAACCCTTGCGCGGAATCCAGAATCTCGCCACCACAAATGGAAGTGCCCCACAAACCTACGTTATAGGAATATTTTAGTTTGGTGAAGTCGGCTGAGCAAAGCCGTGTTTGTTCAGATAATCAATCTCTTCCTGACGGCTCAGTGCCATGTCGCGTGTCAGCGTGATGATTTCCACGCCCGGAGCCATGTACGAGGAAAGTCATGTCGAAACGAATCTGGTCGTTACCTGCCCCTGTAGAACCGTGAGCGATAGCGTCTGCTCCAATCTCGTTGGCATAACGTGCAATGGCAAGTGCCTGGAAGATACGCTCGGAACTTACGGAAATAGGATAGGTGCCATTACGCAGCACATTGCCGAACACCATGTATTTCAAGCTCTTTTCGTAATATTCCTGAGTTACGTCGATCGTAACATATTCTTTTGCGCCCAGTTTATAGGCGTTTTCTTCGTTCGTTTTCAGTTGTTCAGGACTGAAGCCACCGGTGTTTGCACAAGCTGCATACACTTCGTACCCCTTTTCTTTGGCAAGGTACATTACCGTAAATGAAGTATCAAGACCGCCGCTGAATGCGACTACTACTTTTTTCTTATCTTCCATATCCTTTGTTTTTTAAATTTTATCATCTTCATGCAGTTCCGGGTCGTAGAGCATTGCGGTGCAGATGCAGAACTTGCGGTTCTTGGCTACTAATATATCGTGGTTGATGCAACCTTCGCAGCCTTTCCAGAAGGATTCATCGTCTGTCAGTTCATTGAAAGTAACAGGGACATATCCCAGTTCCGTATTCATTTTCATGACGGCAGCTCCGCTGGTGAGGCTGAATACTTTGGCGTTGGGCCATCGCAAGCGTGCCAGGCGGAAAGATGCCATTTTGATACGCTTAGCCAATCCTATGCCGCGAAAGTCGGGATGTACAATCAAACCGGAAGTAGCGACGTATTGTTTGTTTCCCCAGCTTTCGATGTAGCTGAAACCTGCAAACACGTCTCCGTATAAGGCGATGATGGCTTTTCCTTCTTTCATTTTTGTCGCCACATACTCGTGTGTGCGTTCTGCGATGCCCGTTCCACGTACTTTGGCCGCTTCTCTGATGGTATCCAAAATCTTATCCACATAAATTTCGTGAGAGGCGTCAGCCACCATCACGTCCACTTTTTTGGTATCCATTTCTTATTAATTCGTTCTTTATTTATTTAATGTTCGGAATGATTTGTGACAGGAATTCGCGTACCTCGCTGTGCGAAGCAGCTTCATGCACTACCAGCATGATGGTGTCGTCACCGGCGATGGTGCCCAAGATGGCGGGACATTCGCGGTTGTCGATGTCATAGGCCATACTGCTGGCGTAGCCGGGTCGTGTGCGAATAACGGCAATGTTACCGGAGAATTGCAGGGAAACAAAACCGCTGGTCATCAGCATTTCGCTGGCACTCTGGTCGTTGGAACGCTTATACATGATGTTATTGGGCAATACATATACATATTTCCCATTCATGTTTGCTGCCTTGGCAACTTTCAGTTGTTTCAAGTCGCGGGAGAGCGTGGCTTGTGTCAGTTCAAAGCCTTCCTTACTCAAAGCTTGCAGCAGTTCTTCCTGAGAACTGACATCTTTGCTTGAGATAATCATCTTGATGGCGTCTAACCGATTGGCTTTTTTCTTCATTTTTCTGTATAATTATTCTAAGAATGGCGCAAAAGTAGGGATAATTTTGGAAAGAATATGCATTAAAGAGAGAATTTTTATACTTTTTATACTATGAATGCTATGTTTTATGCATAAATCGGTGAATATATGCAATCGAAAAAGAAGATGGGGAACTGATTGACCCGTATCTGAGACACACCTGCTCCGTACCAAATCCGGGATTTCTTTGGTCAGAAGTACCTCTGGACGGAGAATGTATGGTGCAAGTATGCTTCAGGTGTGGCTCAAGTCCGAAGCGGATATGAGGAATTATTCAGTTTGATGTTTTTTCTGGTCTTAAACATATAATGTTTTTACGGAAAACGAACGGTCTTCTACATCAAAACTAATAATGTTATTTGCCATAAGGTTGTACCTTTTTCTTAAAATCCTATCTTATGATATCTATTTCAATTTTTTGTGTATCTTTGTTGCATATTTCTTCAATAGTGAAGAGATGTGTTTTGTGATTTGGAGATCATTTTATTATTCGTAACTCTAAAAGTCTGGTAAATTTTTAAAAACGCGAATAATAGGTGAAAGTCTCCACGTCTGGATTACATATAACTTTGTTATATATACTCTGGCGTGGGGCTATTGCTTATTATTGTTTGCGGGTTTACCAGAGCCTTGGAGTTGATAATATGTCAATAGTTCCCATGCCATTTTATTAGAAGGGCATAGGGACAACATCAACCTTTAAAACTTATAACACGATGGATGAACCCTTTACTTGCTCCTGCCAAATGAAAACCGACTTAGAAAACTCAGCCGATGTATTTTCCTTTTTTAAAGAGAATTACCCCTTACCCGGTATTGTTGATAATCTGAATAAACTTTCCAATAAGGAACTACGCTGTGCCTGCTGTCTAATGGGGACTGCTTTAATTGCCATTTCCCGAAAGAAAATGATTTGGGGCTGGCTGAAGATAAAGGAATAGATAATGTTGATTCTATTATTTATGGAAACAACAAAAGCAATAAGAAAACTATCAAAATATAAAGAAGGGGTTTCGGTGGAAACCCCTATTTTTGTGCCGTCAGGTATTGGCATGTTCTATAAAATAATCTATGTGAATCTATAAACTATTAAAGGCACATGAAAGAGCTTCTTAGATTTTCAATATTCCTTGTATTAGGTTTATTTGCTTCTCTCACCACAGAAGCAAAGGTGACGCTCCCTGCCATTTTCTCAGATAACATGGTATTGCGACAAAATGCACAAGTGAATGTGTGGGGCAAGGCTACGCCCGGAGAAAAAGTAACTGTTAAAGCATCGTGGGCAGACAAAGTAGTAACAGCAAAAGCAGCTGCCAACGGTAAATGGACATTAAAACTGAAAAACCCGGATGCAATGACCAATCCTTTCCGTACAGATACATGGCAACCGGATTCGTATGCCCGTTGGTTTGCTGATTCGGAGATGGTACGTTTTCCGCAGGCGTACCAGCTGGATCATGGAAAGCGTCTTTTCTTTGGATATGCACAAGGGGTAGGCTGCTGTGCGATGTTGCAAATGTGGAAGAAGACGGGAGAACGCCGTTACTTTGACTATGTGGAGCAGTGGGCAGACTCATTGATCGATGACAAAGGGGAAATCCATCTGTATCGTGTGGAAACATACAATCTTGACTATATAAATTCAGGTAAGGTTCTGTTCGACTTGTATCGTGAAACTGGTAAGGAGAAATATAAGACGGCAATGGATGCCCTTGTCAGACAGTTGAAAAATCATCCGCGTACATTGGAAGGTGCTTACTGGCATAAGTTGGTTTATCAACACCAGATCTGGCTGGACGGCTTGTATATGGCTTCCCCTTTCCTTGCCCAGTATGGTGCAGAATTCAATAAACCCGAATGGATTGATGAGGCAGTGAAACAATTCACGCTTTGTCAGAAACATACCTATGATGCCAAGACCGGGCTTTATCATCATGCTTGGGATGAAAGTAAGAGCCAGCGTTGGGCTGATCCGGAAACCGGGCATTCCCCTAATTTCTGGGGACGCAGTATCGGCTGGTGGTTTATGGCGATGGTGGATGCATTGGATTATATTCCGGAAGACCATGAAGGCCGTGCCCGGATGATCGGGTGGATACAAGGGTTGGCTGAGGTGTTACCTGCATATCAGGATAAGAATGGTTTGTGGTATCAGGTGCTTGATCAGCCGAAACGGAAAGGAAACTTCCCGGAGGCATCTGTGACGACGCAATTCATGTATGCTTATGCAAAGGCTGTGAACAAGGGATATATTGATGAAAAGTATCGTGCTGTGGCGGAGAAGGCTTTCAATGGTTTGAAGAGCAAATTGATAGTAGAGTGCCAGGATGGTACATTGACATTGACACGCTGCTGTCAGGTAGGCGGCTTGGGTGGACATCCGTATCGCGATGGCAGCTTTGAATATTATATAGGTGAAAAGATGCGGGATAATGATGCGAAAGCAACAGGACCGTTTATTATGGGGTGCATTGAGCTGGGAAAGTGACAAACTGTCGCTTTTATAAATAATATATATCATGAAAAAGAATTTATTAGCAATAATTTTTGCTTCTTTCTGTGCCGGAACCATTTCTGCACAGAACATCTCGTGGCCTGAGGTAACCACGGAAGCTAAACCCGGTGCCCGTTGGTGGTGGATGGGGAGTGCAGTAGATGCGGCTAATCTGACTCGTAATCTGGAAGCATACTCCAAAGCCGGAATGGGGACGATGGAAGTTACTCCTATTTATGGAGTGCAGGGCAATGACGCAAACGAAATTCAGTTCCTTACGCCCGAGTGGATGCGGATGTTGCGCCATACGGAAAGTGAGGCTGCGCGTCTGGGCATGAAGATTGATATGAATACGGGTACGGGATGGCCTTTTGGTGGTCCGGAAGTAGGTATAGAAGATGCTGCCTGTAAATTATTGATTGAAGAATATACATTGAAAGGCGGCGAACGCTTGAATACAACCATAGAAGTGACGGATGAAAAACAACGTCCGTATGCCAAATTGTGTCGGCTGATGGCTTTTAGGGTTCTGACAGACACTTCTACTCCGAAAGAACAAAAAGCTGTGCGCTGCTATGACCTGACATCGAAGATAGAAAACGGAAAGCTGGTATGGAAAGCTCCGAAAGGAGAGTGGCGTTTGATTGCCGCTTTCATAGGAAAAACATTTCAGAAGGTAAAACGTGCTGCACCCGGCGGTGAAGGATATGTGATGAATCACTTCTCGGCAAAAGCTGTGTCCAATTACTTGAATCGTTTTGAACAGGCTTTCTCAGGAAAGACAGCTAATGGAACAGCCGGGACTCCAACTGAGTATCCGCATAATTTCTTTAATGATTCTTATGAGGTTTACGGTGCTGACTGGACAGGTGACCTGTTCGAGCAATTTGCTCTTCGTCGTGGATATAAATTGGAGGAGTTCTTGCCCGATTTCCTTTCAGAAGAGCGTACAGAGACTACCCGCCGTG
Organism: Bacteroides sp. Phil13; assembly: GCF_001940965.1. Taxonomy (NCBI): domain Bacteria; kingdom Pseudomonadati; phylum Bacteroidota; class Bacteroidia; order Bacteroidales; family Bacteroidaceae; genus Bacteroides; species Bacteroides sp. Phil13. The sequence continues at coordinate 164,849 of NZ_MSHA01000086.1, forward strand.
TTATTTCCGATTATCGTGAGACTCTTGCAGAACTGCTTCAGGAGAACTTTACCCGTCAGTGGACGGACTGGGCGCACAAACATGGTTCACGTACCCGTAATCAGGCACACGGCTCACCCGGTAATCTTATAGATCTTTATGCAACGGTCGATGTTCCCGAATGTGAGGGCTTTGGACTGTCGGACTTCGGTATCCGCGGACTACGTAAAGACTCGTTGACTCGTCCTAACGACTCTGATCTCTCCATGCTGAAATATGCTTCTTCGGCGGCACATATCGCAGGAAAGCCTTATACGACTTCGGAGACATTCACTTGGTTGACAGAGCATTTCCGTACTTCACTATCGCAGTGTAAGCCCGATATGGATTTGATGTTCGTTTCCGGTGTGAATCACATGTATTTCCATGGAACGACTTACTCGCCGGTTGAGGCCGCATGGCCGGGATGGAAGTTTTATGCTTCTATTGATATGAGCCCTACAAATAATATCTGGCGGGATGCTCCGGCATTCTTTGATTATGTCACCCGTTGCCAGAGTTTCCTGCAAATGGGACAACCGGATAATGACTTCCTGGTTTATCTGCCTGTTTATGATATGTGGGACGATCAGGACGGTCGTCTGCTGCTTTTCGATATTCATAAGATGGCGAAACGTGCTCCTCGGTTTATAGAGGCAGTGCATCGCATTTATGGTGCAGGATATGATATGGATTATATTTCCGATAACTTTATCCGTAACGCTATGTGTCAGGACGGTAAGATATTGACTTCCGGTGGAGCTTCTTATAAAGCATTGGTAGTTCCCGGTGCGCGCTTGATGCCTGCTGATGTGATGGAGAAATTACTTCGCCTGGCGGATGAGGGAGCTACGATTGTTTTCCTGGAACAGTATCCGGAAGATGTACCGGGATTGAATGATTTGGGTCAACGTCGTGCAGAGTTTAATAAAGCTTTGGCACAAATAAAGGAACGGGAAGGAAAAGGGCATGTCCTTTTCGGAACAGATTATGCCCGCACACTGGCTGCCACTGCCACCGTTCCCGAAGAAATGAAGACTGCTTTTGGATTGAGTAGCATCCGCCGCTCACATTCCGAAGGATACCACTATTTTATCTCAGCTTTAAAGACAGAAGACACTGAAAGTTGGATACCATTGGCTGTACAGGCACGTTCTGCAATGCTTTATAATCCGATGAATGGTACATCCGGTAAGGCGCGGTTGCGTCAGAATAATGGCAGGACAGAAGTCTTCCTGCAATTGGCATCCGGTGAGTCTATTATTCTGAAAACATTTACAGATCACGATGTTGCCGTACCGGAATATGGGTATTGGACATCTATGCCCCAGGATGAAGCGGCAAAGATACTTCCGGGTGCTTGTTCTTTTGCCGGTAAATGGGGATTTAGTTTCGTAGAAGCAATGCCTGTGGTAAGTAATGTACCGGATAGTGTTTCTCTTGGTTCGTGGACGGAAATAGCTGCCGAAGGTGTGAAAAATACAATGGGGACAGCTTGTTATACCACCACATTCACTTTGAAAACTCCTGCTGAGGCTGGAGAATGGATGCTTGATCTTGGCGATGTTCGCGAGAGCGCACGTGTACGCATTAATGGACAAGAGGTAGCTACGCTTATAGCTGTTCCTTACCGTTGTTTAGTGGGTAAATATCTTCGTCCGGGTGTGAATACACTTGAAGTGGAAGTAACGAATCTGCCTGCCAACCGTATTGCGGATATGGATCGTCGTAATGTGCCTTGGCGTATCTATAAAGATGCCAATATTGTGAATATCCATTATAAGAAGGATAATTATGGAAAGTGGGAATCGGTGCCAAGTGGTTTGTTGGGGCCTGTGCGCTTGATTCCGATGCAGAGTATAAAATGATAATTTAGCGTTCTGCGCTAAATTATCATTTATGTACCATATTATCTTTTGAGCGTTTGCATATACAGTATCCTTTGTGGTAAGAATATCAGAAATAACATCTTTTCAATCAAAACTAATACAGAGTATAGGGGAGTAATCCCCTATTTTTGTATCGTCAAAAATCTATTTAATATCATGAAACATTGCTTTTTTGCGGTTGATTTGGGTGCTACCAGCGGCCGTACCATACTGGGAACATTCACTCCGCAAGGATTAGAACTACAAGATGTGAACCGCTTCCCTAACCATCTGATTGAAGTTGGAGGACATTACTACTGGGATATCTACGAATTGTACCGTCATATTCTGGAAGGTTTGAAACTGGCTGCCCGGATGGATGATGTGCAGATAACCTCTATTGGAATTGATACCTGGGGAGTCGATTTTGTATGTGTGGGTAAAGATGGTGGTTTGCTTCGTCAGCCCTATTCTTATCGTGATCCGCATACGATGGGAGCTCCTGAGGCTTTTTTTGCCCGCGTTCCCCGCAAGCAGGTATATGGATGGACAGGTATTCAGATCATGAATTTCAATTCGCTTTTCCAGTTGGATACTTTACGCCGGAATAAGGATAGTGCACTGGAAATGGCTGATAAGATCCTTTTCATGCCGGATGCACTTAGTTATTTACTGACCGGAGAGATGGTGACTGAATATACCATTGCCAGTACGGCTCAATTGGTAAATGCTGAAACGCGTCGTCTGGAACCGGCATTGCTGAAAGAGCTTGGATTAACGGAAGATAACTTCGGGCGTTTTGTATATCCGGGTGAGAAAATAGGCGTATTGACCAAAGAAATACAAACGATTACCGGACTGGGAGCAATACCTGTGATTGCAGTTGCCGGACATGACACGGCTTCCGCTGTGGCTGCCGTACCAGCATTGGACCGTAACTTTGCTTATCTGAGCAGTGGCACATGGTCATTGATGGGAGTGGAGACAGATGCACCGGTTATTAATGAAGAAACAGAAGCACTGAACTTCACAAATGAAGGAGGTGTTGCGGGGACGATTCGTTTACTGAAGAATATTTGTGGCATGTGGTTGTTGGAACGCTGCCGTTGCGATTGGGAAGAAATATCTTATCCTGAGCTGATTGCTGAAGCAGAGGCATGCGAACCTTTCCGTAGTCTGATAAATCCGGATGATGTTCTGTTTGCCAACCCGATGAATATGGAACAGGCTATTCGTACTTATTGCGCTGACCATCATCAACCGATACCGGAGACACGTGGACAAATTGTACGTTGTATTTTTGAAAGCCTGTCACTGCGCTATCGCCAAGTTTTGGAGAACCTGTGCAGCCTTTCTCCCCGTCCTGTAGAAGTACTGCACGTTATTGGAGGAGGAAGCCGTAATGATTTGCTGAATCAGTGGACTGCCAATGCGGTAGGTATTCCTGTTGTTGCCGGACCGTCGGAGGCGACCGCTATCGGCAACGTAATGATACAAGCTCTCACAGCAGGTGCAGCAAGTGACATTGTTTCCATGCGCCAACTTATCAATCGTTCTATTCCATTGAAGACTTTTACTCCGGAGAACGTTGAAGTTTGGAATACCGCTTATCTGCATTTCTTGCAGTTAGCCTAATATTACTTGTCAGTGATAACGTATAACTAATAAATTATAACTAATAACTAAAAAACTAGTACCATCATGAAAGAAGAATTGATTCAAAAAGCCTATGAAGTGGCAAAAGAACGTTACGCAGCTATCGGCGTAGATGTAGAGAAAGCAATGGACACCTTGCAAAAGATTTCCCTCTCCCTGCATTGCTGGCAGGCAGATGATGTAGCCGGATTTGAAGCACAGGGTGCATTGACCGGAGGCATTCAGGCTACCGGAAACTATCCTGGCAAGGCTCGTAATATGGAAGAACTGAGACAAGACGTATTGAAAGCAGCCAGCTATATTCCTGGAACTCACCGCTTGAATCTTCATGAAATCTATGGTGACTTCGGTGGCAAATTTGTTGACCGTGACCAAGTAGAACCGGCTCACTTCGAAAGTTGGATACAGTGGGCAGCTGAAAATAATATGAAGTTGGATTTCAATTCCACTTCTTTCTCTCATCCGAAGAGTGGTAATCTTTCCCTTTCTAATCCTGATAAAGGTATTCGTGACTTCTGGGTAGAGCATACAAAGCGTTGCCGTGCTATTGCAGAAGAGATGGGTAAGCGCCAGGGTGATCCTTGTATCATGAATCTGTGGGTACATGATGGCAGCAAGGATATCACTGTGAACCGTATGTTGTATCGTGAATTACTGAAGGATTCTCTGGATCGCATTTTCGAAGTGGAATACAAGAATATGAAAGACTGTGTAGAGTCTAAAGTATTTGGTATCGGTCTGGAAAGTTATACGGTAGGTTCCAATGACTTCTATATTGGTTATGGTGTGAGCCGTAATAAGATTGTTACCCTGGATACAGGACACTTCCATCCGACTGAAAGCGTTGCGGACAAACTGTCTTCTTTATTGTTATTCATTCCGGAAATCATGTTGCATGTGAGCCGTCCGGTACGTTGGGATTCTGACCACGTGACGATTATGAATGATGAAACAATGGATCTCTGCAAAGAAATTGTACGTTGTAATGCTTTGGATCGTGTACATATCGGTCTGGATTATTTTGATGCTTCTATTAACCGTATCGGTGCGTATGTTATAGGTAGCCGTGCTACACAGAAATGTGTGTTGCAAGCTCTGTTGGAACCGCTGGATACTTTGCGCAAGTATGAAGCAAATGATCAGCTATTTGAGCGTCTTGCTTTGCTCGAAGAAGGAAAATCTTTACCTTGGAATGCAGTTTGGGATATGTTCTGCTTAAAGAACGGTGTACCTGTAGGTGAAGAATTCATTACTGAGATACAGAAATACGAAGCAGACGTTACGTCGAAACGTAATTAAGTGATTAATGGTTAGTGATTACTAAACGTTATTATCATGAATACACTGATAGGATTGTTGATTATAGCTATCGGGAGCTTCGGGCAGAGTAGTTCGTATGTACCCATTAACAAGGTGAAAAACTGGTCGTGGGAGAGTTTCTGGCTTGTACAGGGAATCTTTGCATGGCTTGTTTTCCCGTTGTTGGGGGCATTGCTTGCCATTCCGGCGGGAAGTTCGCTGATTGAACTTTGGGGGGCAGGCGGTGCTTTGCCTGCTATGGTTTATGGTGTTCTGTGGGGCGTAGGTGGATTGACCTTTGGGTTAAGTATGCGTTATCTGGGTGTAGCACTTGGACAAAGTATAGCCCTCGGTACATGCGCCGGATTCGGAACACTCTTCCCTGCTTTGTTTGCCGGAAAAGATTTGCTGCATGGTGAAGGACTGATGCTACTTATTGGCGTCTGCATAACGCTGGCTGGTATTGCTATCATCGGATATGCCGGTAGTCTTCGCTCCAAGAATATGACGGAAGAAGAAAAATGGGCAGCTGTTAAGGACTTTGCCCTGACGAAAGGTTTGCTCGTGGCATTGCTGGCAGGTGTGATGAGTGCGTGTTTTGCTCTTGGGTTGGATGCCGGAACACCTATCAAAGGAGCTGCTTTGGCAGGTGGAGTAGAAGCTCTTTATGCTGGTTTACCTGTAATTTTCCTAGTTACTCTCGGTGGTTTCTGTACAAATGCTGTTTATTGTATTTGGCAGAATATCAAGAATAAAACCGGTAAGGAATATTTCTCTGTAAAAGGTACGACATTGACGAATAATCTCTTATTTTGTGCTCTTGCCGGTGTACTGTGGTATTCACAGTTCTTTGGTCTTGAAATGGGTAAGAGTTTCCTGACAGACAGTCCTATACTTCTTGCTTTCTCTTGGAGTATCCTGATGTCACTGAATGTTACGTTCAGTAATGTTTGGGGTATTTTGCTGAAAGAGTGGAAAGGTGTCAGCAATACTACGATTGCCGTTCTTATTTTAGGCTTGGTGGTTCTGATCTCTTCCATCATAGTAGTGGCAATGGCACAGGTATAATAGTGTATAGCTACGAGTTACGAGCTACAAGTACTTTTCGGTATGATAGCGCAGCAACTCGTAGCTTATAACTCGTAACTTAATTTATTATAATGAAATCAATTCTCGAAAATCGCCAGGCATTGACTTATGCAGTCAATCAAGTGGCAGAAGTTGCCGGATATCTCTGGCAAAAGGGATGGGCTGAACGTAATGGCGGCAACATCACACTGAATATTACTGAATTTGTAGACGATGAGATAAAGTCGTTGCCTGCTATTAGCGATGTAAAGCAGATCGGTGCTACTTTACCTTATCTGAAAGGTTGCTATTTCTATTGCAAAGGAACTAATAAGCGTATGCGCGATTTGGCTCGTTGGCCGATGGAACATGGTTCTGTAATTCGTATCCTGGATGACTGTGCCAGTTATGTGATTATTGCGGATCATCCTGTGATGCCTACTTCTGAATTACCTGCCCATCTCAGTGTACACAATCGTCTGATTGAGAAAGGTTCGCCTTATAAAGCTTCGTTGCATACTCATCCCATTGAATTGATTGCTATGACTCATTGTAAGAAATTCCTTGAAAAAGATGTTGCTACCAATTTGCTTTGGAGTATGATTCCCGAAACTAAGGCTTTCTGTCCGCGTGGTTTGGGTATTATTCCTTATGAATTGCCAAGCTCCGTAAAATTGGCAGAGGCTACCATCGAACAATTGGAAGATTATGATGTGGCTATGTGGGAAAAGCATGGTGTATTTGCAGTGGATGTGGATATCATGTCGGCTTTCGATCAGGTGGATGTACTGAATAAGTCTGCCCTGATTTATATTGCAGCCAAAAATATGGGCTTTGAACCTGACGGTATGAGCCAAGAACAAATGCAGGAAATGACTCGTGCATTTAATCTGCCTAAATGATTCTTAAGTAGATGGCAGGCATTTCTTATTGACTGCTATCTACTTTACTAATTCTTTAAAAGTATAATATGAAGCGAATATTCTTTTCTCTCGCTCTGCTGCTGGCAGTAACAACTCTCGCCGCCCAGACCAATATGACGGCAAGAGAAGCTGCTGTAAAGATTGCAGACCGCATTCTTGCCAGTACCACATACGAGTTTAAGAATACGAAGACTGGTGAAACTTATAAGTCCGTCAAGAAATTACCTCTTGACATGAATGTGAAGGTAGCATGCAAGTACAATAACTGGCATTATACGAATGGTGTAACCAATATGGCTCTCATGGAACTGGGGGATAAACTTGCTGACAAGAAGTATGAGAAATATGTTTTGAAGAACATGAATTTTGTGTTCAATGAAGGTAATCTTGAATTCTTTCGCAAACAGTACGATGAGGCCTTTAAACAAGATGGTTGGAATGCCGTACGAAAATTGAGTTGGCACATGATCTTCCGTGGCAAGCGTCTGGATGATAATGGTCCGATGGGAGCCAGTCTGATTGAACTGCAGATGAGATATCCTAATCAATCTTTTCTGGATTATGTTAACGAAACAGCCGAACACCTGAATTACGGTGAACCTCGTTTGGTGGATGGAACTATTGCCCGTATATGGCCGCATGTCAATACGATTTGGGCAGATGATGCCTTTATGGCAATTTCTTTTCTGGCACGCATGGGTAAGATGACCGGTGATGAGAAGTATTTTAATGATGCTGCCAATCAGGTGCTAAACTATACCCGTTATCTTTGGTGTCCTGAAAAACAGATTTATTATCATTGTTATCATACGGACAACAAGGAGCATGGAGTAGCTCACTGGAGCCGTGCTAACGGATGGGTATTTATGGCACAGGCTGATCTGCTTAGTATGATGCCGAAAGATCATCCGATGCGTGAAGCTGTTATCGAAAATTTCCGCCAACAAGCAAGTGGTGTAGCCCGTTATCAAGGTAAGAATGGACTTTGGCATCAGTTGTTGGATAAAGAAGATTCTTATGAAGAAATCACAGGAACAGCAATGTTTGTTTTTGGTATTGCCCGTGGTGTGAAAGAAGGATGGCTACATCCTGATTTCATTTACGTAGCTGAGCAGGGATTGAAAGGTATGATGAAAAAGATTTCTGATAATGGAGATGTTACTTCTATTTGTGTAGGAACAGGTATCATGCCTTCGTTGGTATATTATTATAACCGTCCTACACAGGAAAATGATCCTATGGGCGAAGGCCCTGTACTCCGTGCATTGGTTGAAATGATAGATGCACCCAAGTACACAGAAATAAAGGCCGAAGAACAATATGATAAAATTGTTGTAAAAAAATAATCTTTCCCCTATTACTCGTTTTTATTAGTCCGCTCCGGTATATTTTAGAATAAAGCCGGAACGGACATTTTTTTATTCATAAATAATTTCTATTTTTGCCACATATCTATTATGTAAAACACGTGTTATGACTAAGAACTATAATGATTTAGGGGTTGAATTCAAATATTTGATAGTGAATGATATGGACCAGAAATTTGGTCTGTGGGTAAATACCGTGGGTTTCCAGTCCATTCAGCCAAATTCTCCTTATCCCTTGAAGGATCACCCTTCAGGCTATTTCTTCAATGCCCAGAAGGGGCGTGTTTTACGTGAATATCAGTTGGTTTATATAACTAAAGGACGAGGTTTGTTTGCTTCCGATACTACTCCGGAGAAACAAGTCTGTAAAGGCAGACTTATGGTTCTTTTCCCTGGGCAATGGCATACGTATCATCCATATCAGCAAACAGGTTGGAATGAATATTATATCGGTTTTGAGGGGCCGGTCATCGATGATATGCTGAGAGGAGGCTTCCTCTCTAAAGACAATCAAATACTGGAAGTAGGTCTGAATGAGGAACTGGTTACCCTTTTTTCACGTGCATTGGAGATAGCTGAAGCTGATAAGATTTCATCCCAGCAATATCTTTCAGGTATTGTATTGCACATGATAGGAATGATTCTTTCCATATCCAAGAACAAGATATTCGAGATGGGTGATGTTGATCAAAAGATTGAACAGGCGAAAATTATTATGAATGAGAATATATTCAAGGATATTGACCCGGAAGAGTTGGCCATGAAATTGAATATCAGTTATTCCTGGTTTCGCAAGGTTTTTAAGGATTATACAGGATATGCGCCTGCTAAGTATTTCCAGGAACTTAAATTGCGTAAGGCAAAACAGTTATTGGTTGGCACTTCCCAATCGGTAAAGGAAATTTCGTTTATGCTCGATTATAAATCTACTGAACACTTTTTCTCTCTCTTCAAAAAACGTACAGGATTTACTCCATTAGAATACAGGTCTTTCGGGCGTGAGACGAATGTAGAGGAGGACGATTTATTGTAAAGTTAAAGCGGAAAGCACTTTGACACTTTGCTTTTTATGCATAATGAGAATGCGATATTTCCGTCCGACGGAGGGGGAGAACGAAAAGAAACGAACGGAAATCAGCATATTGTTGATTGAGAGTGGAATACAGAAATACGTACAACTCTGAAAAAAGAAAAACAGATGGTCTGTCCACTGAAAACACATAGTTTGCTTCCCATCCATGGACCGTTTATGTTCGATCCATGGATCGTTTGTTCTTCATCTATAGATCAGATGCGTTCCATCCATAGATTGTTTGCGTTAGATCCATAGTTCGTTTGTGAAAGATCTATAGTTTCTTGCATAAGTATTGCATATACGGCCTGCTTTATACAAAAATACTGCATTTATATTCCGTGGATTATGCAACCGGATTCTATTTGAGCTGTTTGTGGAAAAAGTTCTGTTGGGAAAAAGATCGTTTTGATAGCTTTTTGTTTGCAGTGAAGCGGAATGAGTGACTTCTTGTGATATAAAGATCTAAGTGGGAAGAAGCGGAGATTATCTCTCCGTCATTTTGTACAGCCAGAAAATCATTCTGCTTATTTATTGTTTGCCAGAGAATGTCTTTCTTTGTAAAATCGAATAATAAAGCTAAATACTATGAGTAGAAAGCACTTTTTGGGTACTATCCTTTTCTTACTGACAGCTTGGGTTGTACAAGCTCAGGAAACAGAACGTCAATATCTTTCCGGCACAGGGTTGGGTAACACCGTAACCTGGCAGTTTCGTGTATCCGAAGGACACAACAGCGGGCGCTGGAGTAAAATCGAAGTTCCTTCACAATGGGAACTGCAAGGGTTCGGTGAATATACCTATGGCCGTTGGTATAAGAAACCCGGAGTAAAGAATCCTTCGATGGAAGAAGGTACTTATAAGCGCTCTTTCCGTGTTCCCCGCAACTGGCAGGGACAGAATGTACGCCTCTGGTTTGGTGGCGTAATGACTGATACCGAAGTCTTCGTCAATGGCCAATCCGCAGGCCCCGTACATCAGGGAGGCTTCTATCGCTTCTCTTATGACGTCACCGATCTGCTGAAATTCGGAAGCAACAATCAAATTGAAGTTCGTGTAAAGAAGCACTCTGACAACAAGTCCATCAACGCTGCCGAGCGCAAGGCTGACTGGTGGCTCTTTGGTGGAATATATCGCCCCGTATGGCTGGAAGCAAAGCCGGCTACGCATATCGAACGCCTCGCCGTAGATGCTCGTGCGGATGGAGAGCTAAAAGTAGAAGTACATTTGCAAGGCACCACCGGAGAAGAAAGTCTTTCCATGGAAGTGGCACCGATATCTGCCAAGGATGCCGAACACCGTCCCGTGAAAGTTACTAAAGATTCCGTTCAGTTACTGACTGCTCATTTCGACGGTATATCTCCGTGGACTCCTGAGTCTCCTGTACTCTATCGGCTTACAGTTTCTCTGCTCGGTAAGGAAGGAAATGTCATTCACTCCATGGATACCCGCATCGGCTTCCGCACCATTGATTTCCGTCCTCGCGACGGACTCTACCTGAACGGTACCAAGCTTGTTATGAAAGGCATCAATCGACACACCTTCCACCCCGATGGCGGACGAACTACGAATAAAGAACTCAGCATACAGGATGTCAAGCTCATAAAAGAGATGAACATGAATGCCGTCCGTTCTCACTATCCCCCTGATGAACACTTCCTGGATGCCTGCGACTCCCTTGGTTTACTCTACATCGACGAGTTGGCTGGTTGGCAAGATGCTTATGATACCCCTACAGGTACTCGTCTTGTTCGTGAAATGTTGACGCGTGACGTGAATCATCCCTGTATCGTGCTCTGGAGTAATGGTAACGAAGGTGGATGGAATACTGCAATTGATAGCCTGTTCCGTACTTACGACCCGCAAAAACGTCATGTCATCCACCCCTGGGCGGATTTCGACGAACTCGATACACACCACTATCCTGCTTATCTCACCGGAGTGGCCCGTTTTACCAATGGCTATAAAGTCTTCATGCCTGCCGAATTCATGCATGGCCAGTACGACCAGGGACATGGTGCCGGACTGGAGGATTTCTGGGCACGTTACACCGCCCATCCTCTCTTTGCCGGAGGTTTCATGTGGGCATACAGCGACGAAGCTGTACGCCGTTCCGACCGTGGCGGAGCACTGGATAGTGAAGATTACAATGCCCCGGATGGTATCCTCGGTCCCTATCGCGAAAAGGAGGGCAGTTACTATTCTGTCCGTGAAGTCTGGTCACCTATCTATGTGGAACCTCTGATGATTACCCCCTCGTTCCGTGGTGAATTCCGGGTGTCGAACCGATTCCTGTTTACGAACCTGGACAAGTGTTCCATGCGTTGGCGCGTACTCCATTGTGCATCGCCTTTGCAAGGTGAAGCCGTGGGCAACCCGGTATCTGTAGCCGATGGAGGTGCCCAAACCTGGCGTCAGGTAGTAGATAGCGGAATGGTACGACTTCCTTCGTTGGTTCCCGGTGAGACAGGATTCGCCCGAATCACTGCTCCCAAGCTTTTTGAGGGGGACATTCTGGAACTTGAAGCGTATGGAGTGGATGGCGAAAGTATCTGTACACGTACCTTCCCGATACATTATGCGAAAGATTATCTGCAAGGTGAACTGCAGGCAAATGCTCATTCGTCCGCTTCACAAACTTCGGCTACGGGTAATTGCCGTGTTGAAGAAACCGATACTCTGATTACTTTGCATTCCCCTGCCGTTACCGTCTCTTTCCGGAAGAGTGACGCTACTATCACTTCTGTGATAAGGAATGCCGACAGTCGGGTTATCCCTCTGAAAGATGGTCCCGTTGCCGTGGGTATGAAGATGATCCTGTCCAATCTCTCCACTCGTACGGAAAATGGTGATGCTGTTCTTTGTGCACGCTATCGGGGTGCTGCCGATTCCATCGTCTGGCGTCTTACCCCAGCTGGTCTCCTCTCTATGGATGCCGTGCTGTTGAACCGTGCTTCCGGTGGCGGTGGCTTCGACGATGCCTTTACCGATACCGAAGTCCTGAACCTCGGACTCACCTTCTCATATCCCGAATCCGAGTGCTCCGGCATGCGTTGGATGGGGCGTGGTCCGTACCGTGTCTGGAAGAACCGTATCCCCGGTGCCAACTATGGCATCTGGCAGAAAGATTATAACAATACCATCACCGGTGAAAGCACCGACCGCCTTGTGTACCCCGAATTCAAGGGCTATCATGCCAACTTCTATTGGGCTACCCTGCAAAGTCCTACGGTTCCTTTCACTGTGTATGCCGCCAGTGATGGCATCTTCCTGCGGGTATTCACGCCCGAAGAACCCCACGGCCGCCAGGATGGCATCAATACCATGCCCGACTTCCCCGCGGGAGATATTTCTTTCTTACTCGATATTCCGGGTATCCGTTGTTTCAAGCCCATCAGCCAACATGGTCCACAGAGCCAGCCGGGAATTATCCGCATCAAGAAAGGAGACGAAGGACTACGGCTGAATCTGATGTTCGACTTCCGTTAGCTTCCCCCAAATACTATTAATCTAATTATCTGTTATCAAGAATACCATGAAAAAAGTATTTTATTCCCTTTTCGCTGCTTTCGTGCTGACGGCTTGTGGTTCGGAAAAACAAGCTCCGATAGACCGTGAAGCATTGGTGACTCGTAACAATCCTCAAGTAGCCTCGTTCGATTCGTTGGCTTCGCTTAGCGTGGGTAATGGTGAATTTGCGTTCACGGTAGATGCTACTGGCTTACAAACATTCCCGTCTATGTATAGTAAGGGTGTACCTTTGGGGACACAGAGCCAGTGGGGCTGGCATTCATTTGCCAATCCGCAGGGATACAAGTCTGAAGAAGTCCTGAAAGCCTTTGACTTCGGTCGTGGACACGAAGAACTCTACGCCTGCCAGTTCAAGGAAGAGGGACGGCAAAAAGAAGCTTCCGACTGGTTCCGCGTCAATCCGCACCGCTTGCACTTGGGGATCGTTGGCTTGGAACTGGGTGACGGAGTGAAAGCATCTGATATCACCGATATCCGCCAAACACTGAATATGTGGAAAGGTGAAATCACCAGCCACTTCACACTGAATGGTAACGCTTTCGATGTACAGACAGTCTGCCATCCCGATCAGGATATGATTTCCGCCAGTGTCACCAGCCGTGCACATGCCGGTGTCAATCTGCGCTTTCCGTATCCCACGGGTGCACATGCTGATGATGCCTGCAATTGGGATGCGAACGATAAACATTCTACAACCATTGTCCGTCAGGATGCCCAAAGTGCCGTGCTGAAGCGTGTGCTCGATGAAACCACTTATTATGTAACCCTGCGTTGGGAAGGTAAAGCCAACCTGGCCGAGAAGTCCAAGAACTATTTCGTCTTGACTCCGGATGAAGATATGCTGGCATTCTCCTGTCTCTTTACACCGAATTTTCAGGGAACCGTATTTGAAAGTGAACCTCCTGTCTATGCTGACGGTCAGGTATTGCCCTCTTTCGCAGAAACTGCTGCTGCCAGTGCCTCTCATTGGACGAACTTCTGGACGAATGGCGCTGCTGTCGATTTCTCACATTGCACCGATCCGCGTGCAAAGGAGCTGGAACGTCGTGTGGTACTCAGTCAGTATCTTCTCGCTATCCAGTCTGCCGGTAGTGTACCTCCGCAGGAGACAGGTCTGACTTATAATTCCTGGTTCGGTAAGTTCCATCTCGAAATGATTTGGTGGCATCAAGCCTGGCAGCCGCTTTGGGGGCATACTGATCTGCTGGACCGTACGTTGGGTTGGTATGAAACCGTAGAACCCGTTGCTCGTGAAATAGCCCGTCGCCAGGGGTTTTCCGGTGTGCGCTGGATGAAGATGACCGATCCTAGCGGTACGGAAGCGCCTTCCAATGTAGGTTCTTTCCTGATCTGGCAACAACCGCATTTCATTTATCTGGCCGAACTTGTTTACCGTTCCAATCCTTCAGACGAAGTGATTCAAAAGTACAACAAACTGGTACAGGAAACTGCCGAGTTCATGTATGCTTTCGCAACTTATGATGAATTCCACGGTCGTTTCATCCTGAAAGGTGCCATCCCTGCACAGGAAACATTGCGTGCAGCTACCACCATCAACCCACCTTTCGAACTCTCTTACTGGCACTTTGCTATGCAGACAGCCCAGAAGTGGCGCGAGCGTGCCGGTGGAAAGCGCAATCTGGAATGGGACGAAATGATAGACAAACTCTCTCCGCTTGCTTATAATGAGGATCATCTTTACTTGGCGTCCGAAGATGCCGTCGATACTTACAAAGATATTCGTTTTACCAGCGACCACATGGCCGTGCTCGGTTCCGTAGGTATCCTTCCGATGAACAAGCTCATTCGTGACGACTATATGAAGAATACCCTGCACTGGGTGTGGGACAACTGGAATTGGGGGAAAACCTGGGGGTGGGACTATCCGATGACTGCAATGAACGCCACTCGTCTGGGCGAACCCGAAAAGGCTGTAGGCGCTTTACTGATGGATAAACGCACTAATACCTACCTGTTGAATGGACATAATTATCAGGATGCCCGTCTGCGCTGTTACCTGCCCGGTAATGGTGGTTTGCTGACTGCCGTAGCATTGATGTGTGCCGGTTGGGATGGGTGTCAGGTGAAGAATCCGGGCTTCCCGCAGGACGGAACATGGGATGTGCGTTGGGAAGGTCTGAGTCCGATGCCGTAAGTGCTATCACTCTTTATCACATCTTATCCATCACCCTATATGAAACGAATATTTCTTTATGCCGCTATCTCTCTGTTGCCTGCTATCGCTTATGCACAGTATACCACTGGCAATAAACCGCAAGGTGCTGGCGATCGCATAGAGTCCACCTCTTTCAACGATCATAAACGTGGTGCTTCCCGTACCTTGCAATATCGTCCGGATGGAGAAGACTTTGTAAGCATCAACGGTAAGAACCGCTATACCCGCGCTCTCTATGGCAGCCACACAGCCTTCCGTTTAGAGACGAGCGACCGCCCTGTTTTTGCCGTTTATGAGAAGCGTAATAGTAAGAATATCAGTTTCCGTCTTCTGCTGAGTGATGGCAGTTCTGTAGCTCTTGATTCTACTGCCTGGTGTGAATCACGCTACACTCCCGGTCGCCGTTCGTATCGCCTGACGCATCCTGCCTGGGGTGAAAAGGCAGAACTGCAGATCTCCGCTCTCGCCTTACCCGATGAAGATGCTGCTGTCTGGAAGATAACTCCCATCAATATGCCTCTGGGGGCTACTTTACGCTCTTTACTGAGTGAAATCCGTCTTGACAAACTGAGCCGTAACGGTGATATGGGAGCTGATCCCCCCGGTTGCTTCGATGCGCCGGAGCACCCCGAACAATTGCAGACTATGGATATAGCTTTGGACACTGCTCCACAGAATATTTATATTCTTGTCCGTGATTATTCTCTGGTGATTCCTTCCTTTGAAGAGGGTGTTGCTCTCTATGATAAATCAGAGCGAGCCCGTGCCGAACTGGCTTCCCGCATTCGGATTACAACTCCCGATCCATTTTTTAATACCCTGGGTGGTGCCCTTGCCGTAGCTGCCGATGGTATTTGGGATGGTGAAGTCTGGTTGCATGGTGCCATTGGTTGGCGTATGCCCCTTAGCGGTTGGCGTGCAGCTTATACAGGCGATGCTTTGGGGTGGCACGATCGTGCCCGTACGCATTTCGATGCCTATGCTGCCAGCCAGGTGACTGAGGTACCCAATACGATACCACATCCTGCACAGGATTCTGCCCTTGCTCTGGCTCGTTCCGTAAAGCAATGGGGTACACCGCAGTACAGTAACGGATATATTTGTCGTAATCCGCGTCGTAACGATCAGATGCATCATTATGATATGAATCTTTGTTATATAGATGAACTCCTGTGGCATCTTAACTGGACCGGTGATCTGGAATATGCCCGTCGTATATGGCCTGTATTTACTCGTCATCTTGCCTGGGAGAAGCTCAATTATGATCCCGATAATGACGGTCTTTACGATGCCTACGCCTGTATCTGGGCAAGCGATGCCCTCTACTACAACAGCGGTGCCGTAACTCACAGTACTGCTTATAACTATCGTGCCAATCGCCTTGCTGCTCTGATTGCTGAAAAAATAGGGGAAGATTCCACACCTTACCGCGAGGAAGCTGATAATATATTGAAAGCACTGAATGCCCGCCTTTGGATGCCCGAACGTGGACATTGGGCTGAGTTCCAGGACTTCATGGGACATAAACGCCTGCATACCGCTCCCGGTGTGTGGACCATCTATCATGCGCTCGACAGCGATATTGCCGATCCTTTCCAGGCATACCTTGCCACCAGTTATGTAGACCGTGAAATTCCTCATATTCCTGTTCGTGGCGAAGGTCTGAAAGATGAAGGATATGCTACCATTTCCACTACCAATTGGCTACCTTATTCCTGGAGTATTAATAATGTAGCTTTTGCCGAAGTGATGCATACCGCCCTTGCTTATTTCCAGGCAGGTCGTACCGATGCCGGTTTCAAATTGTTGAAAAGTTCCATTCTGGATGGTATGTATTTAGGTGAAAGCCCTGCCAACTTTGGGCAGATCAGCTTCTATGATGCTGCCCGTGGAGAGTGTTACCGCGATTTCGGTGATCCTATCGGTGTTGCTTCCCGCGTGTTGATACAAGGTCTTTATGGTATTCTGCCGGATGCAATGAACGAACGTTTGTTAGTGAAACCCGGTTTGCCGTCCGCATGGCCGTCTGCCTCTCTGCATACACCGGATATTGATTTCGATTTTCAGCGGGGAGATAAGGAAGGAGTTACCTCTTATGTCGTAACTCATCGTTTGCCTGCTGTCCGTACCCTGGAACTTCAGTTTCCGGCACAACGTTCTAAGGTGGCAAAACTCACAATCAATGGGAAACCTGCCACGTGGACATTGGTTGAGAAATCTATTACTCGTCCAATGCTGTCTGTCGTGGTACCTGCCTCTTCCGGTGAAGAGACAGATGTACGTATTGAATGGGGTGGTGAAGAGTTTTCTTCTCCTGCATCAGTTCCTGCCAACGTTGTATATGCTGAGGCTCCTGTCTGCTTTGTTCCTATGCAACAGGATGAAATGAAATGGTGGTATCCTGTTGGCAGACCTCATTCTGAAGCTAATCAAAGTTTGATAGAACCCAGTACTTTCACCCAAGTTCATTCTGCAAAATGTGAGCCGGTAGTGATGGATACCCGTTTCAACTCATCTGTGACGGATATTTTCCGTAACGAATATCTTTCTCCCCGTTCTCCTTATACTACTTTGCAAATACCCAAACAGGGTATCGGGGAGTGGTGTCATCCTTTACATACAGTGGATATTAATGATGCCGGGCTTCGTTCTTCTGTTCAGAATGGTATATTGAATACTGAGTTGGGCATACCTTTCCGTACTCCTGCTGAAGGTCATAATGTGGCTTTTACTTCTCTTTGGGACAATTATCCGGATAGCCTGGAAATTCCTCTCAAAGGAAAAGCTTCCCGTGCTTATTTGCTTATGGCGGGCAGTACGAATCATATGCAGTGTCATATCGATAATGGAGTTATCCGTATCTATTATAAAGACGGTACCCGTGATGTTATGTTCTTGCGCAATCCGGATAACTGGCCTCCTATCGAGCACATCTTCTTTGAAGATGGTTTAGCGTTCAATCGCCATACGTCGGCACTCTACCGCCTGCGACTTAAAACAGGCGAAATCAGTAATAATTTCGGTGAGGAGTTGGGATTCCCCGGTGCTTCCCGTGAATTGGATGGTGGAGCCGCCGTACTGCTTGAAATGCCTTTGGATCCCGGTAAGAAGCTTTCTCACCTTGTTCTCGAAACTCTTTCCAATGATGTGGTAATCGGGTTGATGAGCATTACGCTGCAACGGTAAGTAATCCCTTGGCAAAGCACCATACGAAATACCCGCATATCACTACTTTGAATACTGTTCCTACCAAGAAACCTATCAGTGCCCCGATGCCCGATTTGAAGGCGTCCCGGGCACTTCTTTCTCCTAAAAGTTCTCCGATAAAAGCCCCTCCGAAAGGTCCTAAAACAATTCCCCACGGGCTGAAAAACACGATTCCGACAATAGAACCTATCAGGCATCCCCAACTTCCCCATTTGGTTCCACCGCTAAATTTACTTCCTATGACAGGAGTGAAGTAATCCAGCACTTGCACCACCACAACCAGCAACAACCACACGAGTAACTGGGTGGTAGAAAATTGCGATCTATCCGTAATGTGAAGCAATAACAAGCCGACGTAAGATATAGGCGGCCCGGGAATGACAGGCAGGATACAGCCCAATAAGCCTACGATAAGGCATATTCCTCCTAATGTGATGAGTAAAATGTCAACCATGCTGATATGGATTTGGAAAAATATTGTCTTTTGTGAACCGATATATAACAAAAAAGGTCTAACTCTTGTTGAGAATCAGACCTTTTTTGTGTCGGAATGAGGCGACTCGAACGCCCGACCCCTACGTCCCGAACGTAGTGCGCTACCAACTGCGCTACATTCCGATACTTGCTTTCGAAAAGTGGTGCCACCAGGAATCGAACCGGGGACACAAGGATTTTCAGTCCTTTGCTCTACCAACTGAGCTA